>NZ_NTGZ01000135.1 GCF_002551245.1 Streptomyces sp. rh34 | reverse complement strand
CACCACCCCTACGGAACCCCCACCACCCCTCACGTCACCGTCCGCGGCGAAGCCCACCTCGAAGTCGACCCCGAAATCGCCCACATCACCATCACCCTCACCGCCCGCGGCACCGACCGCCGCACCACCCTCGACGACCTCACCCGCCGCAACACCACCACCCTCGACCTCATCAAGACCTACGGCGACGCCATCGAGAAACTGGAAACCGGCACCCTCACCATCCGCCCCGAACTCACCCGCCACGGCCGCGCCGAACGCATCCGCGCCTACCACGGCAGCATCCAACTCACCGCCACACTCAACGACTTCACCGCACTCGGCGAACTCATCGCCCGCCTCGCCGACCACGACCTCACCCGCGTCGACGGCCCCTGGTGGGCACTGCGCCCCACCTCCCCCCACCACGCCGCCGCCCGCCGCCAGGCCGTCCAGGAAGCACTCCAACGCGCCCGCGAGTACGCCGAAGCCCTCGACACCCGACTCGACGCCCTCCTCGAACTCAGCGACACCGGCACCCACAGCGAGCCCCACATGGCCCGGGCAGGCTTCTCCACCCAGGCGATGACCTACCGAGGCGCGGGCACGGAAGCCGCCACCGACGCCGCACCCGTCGACCTCGAACCCGTACGCCAGACCGTCGACGCCCAGGTCGAAGCCTCCTTCACACTCGACCCGCCGAACCTCGGATAAACGCTCATCAGAGCACCCCGCTGCACAATTCAACAGTTGTCAACAACCCTTCATGAGAAGGTTGTTGAGGTGTCACGCAGAGCCAAATACCTACCCGTAGGTAAGGTTTAGTCTCGAACCATGCGCCGAGCGAAAATCGTTTGTACCCTGGGACCCGCAACCGACACATACGACCAGATCAAAGCCCTGGTCGAAGCGGGAATGGACATCGCCCGCTTCAACCTCAGCCACGGCAGCTACGCCGAACACCAAGAGCGCTACCACCACGTCCGCAAAGCGTCCGAGGAAACCGGCCGCAGCGTCGGCATCCTCGCCGACCTTCAAGGCCCGAAGATCCGCCTCGGACGCTTCCGCGAAGGCCCCGTACTCCTTGAACGCGGCGACACCTTCACCATCACCGTCGAACCCCTCGAAGGACAGGGCACCGGCGACATCTGCGGCACCACCTACGACGGACTCGCCGCCGACGTCACCACCGGCGAACGCATCCTCGTCGACGACGGCCGCGTCACCCTCGAAGTCACCGGCGTCGAAGGCCCCCGCGTCCACACCACCGTCATCGAAGGCGGCATGGTCTCCGACAACAAGGGACTCAACCTCCCCGGCGTCGCCGTCTCCGTCCCCGCCCTCTCCGAAAAGGACATCGACGACCTCCGCTGGGCCCTGCGCGCCGGCGCCGACATCATCGCCCTGTCCTTCGTCCGCACCGGACGCGACATCGACGACGTCCACCGCATCATGGACGAGGAGAACCGCCGCCTCCCCGTCATCGCCAAGGTCGAAAAACCCCAGGCCGTCGACAACATCGACGACATCGTCGCCGCCTTCGACGGCATCATGGTCGCCCGCGGCGACCTCGGCGTCGAAATGCCCCTGGAACAGGTCCCGATCGTCCAGAAGCGCGCCATCAAGCTCGCCCGGCGCAACGCCAAACCGGTCATCGTCGCCACCCAGATGCTCGACTCGATGATCGACAACTCCCGCCCCACCCGCGCCGAAGCCTCCGACGTCGCCAACGCCATCATCGACGGCACCGACGCGGTGATGCTCTCCGGCGAGACCAGCGTCGGCAAATACCCCACCGAGACCGTCCGCACCATGTCCCGCATCGTCGAGGCCGCCGAGGAAGACCTCCTCGCCAAGGGCCTCCCGCCCCTCACCGAACGCAACAAGCCCCGCACCCAGGGCGGCGCCGTCGCGAGGGCCGCAGCCGAGATGGGCGACTTCCTCGGCGCGAAGTTCCTCGTCGCCTTCACCCAGAGCGGCGACACGGTCAAGCGCCTCTCCCGCTACCGCTCACCCATCCCGCTCCTCGCCTTCACCCCCGACGAGGCCACCCGCGCCCAGCTCAACCTCACCTGGGGCGTCGAGACCTTCCTCGGCCCGCACGTCGACTCCACGGACGCGATGGTCGCCCAGGTCGACGAGGAGCTCCTGCGCATCGGCCGCTGCGAGAAGGGCGACGTCGTGGTCATCACCGCCGGCTCCCCGCCGGGCGTCGCGGGCTCCACGAATCTGGTCCGCGTCCACCACATCGGCGAGGACGACAGCCCGAAGTAGGGCGGCTCAGTATTTCGGCCCGACGTGCGCATCCATGAGGGCGACGGATGCCCGTCGGGCTACGGAGACGTTCAACGGATCGCTGCCACGCGCGAGGGTCGTCCACTCGACGCCCACGGCGGTGAGGGTGTCGCTGAAGAGCTTGCGGATGTCATCGGACTTGTTGGTGAAGAAGTACCGAGGGTACTCGTAACGCTTGCGCTCGCCGCGGACCAGGCGCGTGGCCCAGTTGATGATCCGGCAGCCGTCGGAGTGGATGAGGCCGCGGATGAATTCCCAGGGATGGGCGTCCACGATTTCCAGCTGCCACGGTTCGAGGGCGATCCGGCGGTCATGTTCCTTGCCGGGGCCGTGCTGAGGGAAGAGGCAGGGCCAGTGCTTGCTGAAGGAAGTGACGTACTGGCAGCCCACACTGGCCACCCGGCAGACCTTGTTGAGGGGTCGCGCGATCTGCATTGCTTCCGCGCAGGCGTCGATGAGTCCCGGCCATGCGTCGGCGCACGCGATACGCAGGGAGTACACGCCTCGTTTGCCCGCGCTGATACAGCCGTCCCCGAGGTAGAGCCCCAGTAAGTAGGCGTACGCGGAGGGGGCCTCGATCGCCGTGGGTGCTTCGGAGCACCTCGGGCAGGGGACGCCTCGGTCGAGTGGTTCCAGGCGCGTCTGCCAGGAACGAATCGCGGCGCGCGATATCCCGGTCTGCTTGCTTACGGAATTGAGGCTGCGTCCTTGCGCGACGAGAGCCAGAGCTCGCTCGCGGGTTCCCACGTCGTACATGTTGCCGAGTCTTGTCGCGCAAGCGGTGATCCGGCGTGAAATGGCGCGCGCGTACTCAGATCAAGTGAAGTTCACTGAATCGCCTTGCGCCTTGGAATCCAAGGAAAAGTGCCCCAGGTGGGATTCGAACCCACACTGTCCGCTGTTTGAGAGCGGCCTCTCTAACCAGTTGGAGTACTGGGGCCTTAGAAAGGAAGGGTCATTGCTGCCCTGCGCGTCACTACCTTACAGGAGCTAGGTAGGCTCGTGGCAGCAGTATCTGCCCCATACCGAGGAGCCGCGTGACCACCCCCGAGTCGCCCCAGCCCGTAGACGCCGTCGACGACGACAAGTCGCACGTCCCGCCGCTGACGACCCGCGTCGTCATCGCCGAGGACGAGGCCCTCATCCGGCTCGACCTCAAGGAGATGCTGGAGGAGGAGGGCTACTCCGTCGTCGGTGAGGCGGGCGACGGGCAGCAGGCCGTCGAGCTGGCCCGGGAGCACAGGCCGGACCTGGTCATCCTGGACGTGAAGATGCCGGTGCTCGACGGGATCTCCGCCGCCGAGAAGATCGCCGAGGAGTCCATCGCCCCGGTCCTGATGCTCACCGCCTTCTCGCAGCGCGACCTCGTCGAGCGGGCCCGTGACGCCGGGGCCATGGCGTATCTGGTGAAGCCGTTCAGCAAGAGCGACGTGGTGCCGGCCATCGAGATGGCCGTCTCGCGGTTCGCGGAGCTGAAGGCGCTGGAGAGCGAGATCGCGGACCTGTCGCAGCGGCTGGAGACCCGGAAGCTGGTGGACCGGGCCAAGAGCATCCTGCAGACGGATTACGGGCTCTCCGAGCCGGCCGCGTTCCGGTGGATCCAGAAGACGTCGATGGACCGCCGGATGTCCATGCAGCAGCTGGCGGAGGCGCTGATCGAGGACGCCGAGGAGAAGAAGAAGTCGGCCGAGTAGCCGCGTGGACGTACGAAAAGCGAGAGGCCCGCACCCCGGGAGATCGGGGTGCGGGCCTCTCGCGTACGGCGGGGTGTCAGTCCTCGCCGAGGTAGGCCTTGCGGACCGACTCGTCGTGGAGCAGGTCCGAGCCCGCGCCGGAGAGGACGATCTTGCCGACCTCCATGACGTGACCCTGGTCCGCGAGGGACAGGGCGGCCTGGGCGTTCTGCTCGACGAGCAGGATCGTGGTGCCCGACGCCTTGAGCTCGACGATGGTCTCCATGATCTTCTGCATCATGATCGGGGAGAGTCCCATGGAGGGCTCGTCGAGCATGAGCAGCTTGGGCTGGGACATCATGGCGCGTCCCATGGCGAGCATCTGCTGCTCGCCGCCCGAGAGGGTGCCCGCGGCCTGCTTTCGGCGTTCCCCGAGGATGGGGAAGAGGTCGTAGGCGCGCTGGACGTCCTTCTCGATGCCTGCCTTGTCGTTGCGGAGGTAGGCGCCGAGGAGGAGGTTCTCGGTGATCGTCAGCCGGGGGAAGATGTGGCGTCCCTCGGGGGAGTGGGCGATGCCCAGGGAGACGATCTTGTGGGCGGGGATGTTGGCCAGCGGCTTGCCCTCGAAGAGGATGCGGCCGCCGAGCGGCTTGAGCAGTCCGGAGAGGGTGCGCAGGGTGGTGGTCTTGCCCGCGCCGTTGGTGCCGATGAGGGTGACGACCTGGCCGGCGTCGACGGTGAAGGAGATGCCCTTGACCGCTTCGATCTTGCCGTAGGCGACCCGGAGGTCTTCGACCTCTAGCAGTGCGGTCATCGGGTGCCCTCCTCATCGGTGCTGGTGGTGTCGGGCGTGGTGTCCTTCGCCGGAGCGGTGGTGCCGGTGGTTGTTTCGGCGTGGGCCTCGGCGGCCTGCACCTCGGCGACTTCTTCGGCGCCGGGGGCGCCTTCGAAGGGGGTGCCGAGGTAGGCGGCGACGACGCGTTCGTCGGCTTGGACGTCGCCGGGGGTGCCTTCGACGAGTTTCTCGCCCTGGACGAGGCAGGCGACGCGGTCGCAGAGGTTGAAGATGAACCGCATGTCGTGCTCGATGACGAGGACGGCGATGCCCTGGTCCCGGATGGCGAAGATGAGTTCTTCGGTGACGCGGGTTTCCTGGGGGTTCATGCCGGCGGTGGGCTCGTCCAGGAGGAGGAGTCCGGGGTCGCTGGCGAGTGCGCGGGCGATTTCCAGCTTGCGCTGGTCTCCGTAGGGGAGGTTGCGCGCGAGGTGGTCGGCCTTGTCCTGGAGGCCGATGAACTCCAGGAGTTCCATGGCGCGTTCGCGGCTGGCGTCTTCTGCCTTGTGGTAGCCGGGGAGGCGCAGGAGGGCCGACCAGAGGCCTTCCTTGGTCCGGGTGTGGCGTCCGACGAGGACGTTCTCCAGGACGGTCATGTTGGCGAAGAGCCGGATGTTCTGGAAGGTGCGGGCGATGCCGGCCTTGGTGACGAGGTGGGGCTTGGGCGGCAGGACGGTGCCCTTGTAGCTGACCTTGCCCTCGGTGGGGATGTAGAGGCCGGTGAGGCAGTTGAAGAAGGTGGTCTTGCCGGCGCCGTTGGGGCCGATGAGTCCGACGATCTCGCCGCTGTTGACGGTGAGGTCGACGCCGCGTACGGCGGTGAGTCCGCCGAAGCGCATGGTGACGCCGCTGGCGTCGAGGACCGTGGTGGCCGGGCTGGTCGGGCTGGCCGGGGTGGTTGTTGTGGTGGTCATGTGATCACGCCCCCGCCTTCGTGGTGCCGGCGGCCTGGTCGGTGAGTGGGGTGTCCGGTGGGACGTCGAGTTGGCCGGTCTCGTGGAATTCGAGCTGCTTCCTGCGGTCGGCGACGAGCCCTTCGGGGCGGAAGCGCATCAGGAGGATGAGTGCGATGCCGAAGAGGAAGAGCTGGTAGTCCTGCATGAACTGCAGCTTGGCCGGGATGAGGTAGAGCAGTGCGGCGCCGACGAGGGGTCCGCTGAGGGTTCCCATGCCGCCGAGGATGACGGCGGCGAGGAGGAAGGCGGAGTTCGGGGGCACGGAGCCGGCGAACTGGTACTGCTCGGGCGTCACGGTGTAGGAGACGTGGGCCTGGACGGTACCGGCGAGTCCGGCGAGGGTGGCGCCGAGGGCGAAGGCGAGCAGCTTGAGCCGGAAGGCGTTGATGCCCATGGCGGTGGCCGCGGTCTCGTCCTCGCGGATGGCGACCCAGGCGCGGCCGATGCGGGATTCTCCGGAGCGTCGGAAGACCAGGACGACGACGGCGGTGAAGGCGAGCATCAGCAGGTAGTAGTTGGCCGACCTGCCGAGGGTGAATCCGGCGATGTTGTGGCTGATGCCGAAGTCGAAGCCGAAGAGGTTGAGGTCGGGGATGCTGGGGATGCCTTGGGAGCCGTTGGTGAGGTCGGGGCCGCTGACGCCGTTGAGGGCGTTGACGGTGAGGCGGAAGATCTCGCCGAATCCGAGGGTGACGATGGCGAGGTAGTCGCCGCGCAGTCGGAGGGTCGGAGCGCCGATGACGACGCCGAAGATCAGTGAGGCTGCGGCGCCGGTGAGGACGGCGGCCCAGAAGGGGAACTGGACGCCGACGGGGGAGAGCGGGGAGCCGGATACCAGGGCGGCGGCGTAGGCGCCGACGCCGAGGAAGGCGACGTATCCGAGGTCGAGGAGGCCGGCGAGGCCGACGACGACGTTGAGGCCGAGCGCGACGGTCGCGAAGATGAGGATGTTCGCGCCGATGAGGGCGTACTGCTCGTTCTGCTGGGTGAAGGGGAAGCAGAACGCCGCGATGAGCGCGGCGGCGAGGGTGACGTTGCGGTGCTTGGTGGTCAGCCGGGTGATCCGGGCGATGAGCCCGGCCCGGGTGAGGGCCGAGAAGCCGAACGCGACGCTGATGATGTAGCCGATGAAGAGTTCGGCGTACTCGGTGTCGATGCCGTACGTGAAGACGTGGAGGGCGACGCCGAAGGCTCCGGCGATGATGAGGATCTCGGCCCAGTTGGGGAGTTCCTTGGCGCGTGTGGGCGCGGGGGCCCGGAGGCAGTTGATGAAGCGGTTGAGCGGGGTGGGGCGGGTGGTGTCGTCGAGTTCCTGGTCGCTGGGGAGGCCGAGGGCGGCGACGGTGGCGATGATCGCGCCGAGGAGGCTGACCCAGGCTCCGGGTTCCAGGTTGACGACGCCGCCGAGTTTGACGGCGATGGCGCCGATGGTGAAGGCGGTGGTGCCGAGGACGCCGAGGGCGGCGAGTCGGACGGGGCTGTTGGCGCCGCCGGGGGTGAGCCAGTGGAGTCCCTTGATTCCGTAGCCCGAGAGGGCGAACAGGAGGGTGAGGACCGTGCCGACGAGGGTGAGGACCTGGAGGCCGCCGGGGTAGCCGGTGACGGTGAGGTCGCCGGGGAACTCGGCGGTCCAGGTCCAGGCGAGGAAGGTGCCGATGAGGGTGATGGCCGCGCCGGCGGTGGTGATGTGGCGGGCGGCGGGCAGCGCGATGAGGGCGCTGTTGGCGGGTGTGGTCTTGGTGGTCATGGTCATCACGCCCGATCCGCGACGCGTTCGCCGAGCAGGCCCTGGGGGCGTACGAGGAGGACGATGATGAGGAGCGCGAAGGCCCATACGTCCTTCCAGGCGCCGCCGCCGAAGAGTTCCATGCCGGGGACTTCGCTCATGTAGCCGGTGGCGAGGGCTTCGGCGACGCCGAGGACGATGCCGCCGAGCATGGCGCCGTAGATGTTGCCGATGCCGCCGAGTACGGCTGCGGTGAAGGCCTTGAGGCCCATGATGAAGCCCATGCGGAAGCCGATCTGGCCGTTCTTGAGCCCGTAGGCGACGGCGGCGACGGCGGCGAACGCGGCACCGATGGCGAAGGCCATGACGATGATGCGGTCGGTGTTGATGCCCATGAGCTTGGCGGTGTCGGGGTCCTGGGAGGTGGCCTGCATGCCGCGGCCGGCCCGGGTCTTGGAGACGAAGAAGCCGAGGGCGAGCATGCACAGGGGGGCGACGACGAGGACGAAGATGTCGCCGCGCTGGATGGTGGCGCCGAGGATGTCGAAGGATTCGCCTTCGAACTGGGGGAAGGAGCGGTCCTTCGTGGCGTTGGGGTACCACATCCATACCGCTTGCTGGAGGGCGAGGGAGAGCCCGATGGCGGTGATGAGTGGTGCCAGGCGTGGTCCGCCGCGCAGGGGGCGGTAGGCGAAGCGTTCGGCGGCCATGCTGATGGCGACGGCGGCTATGACTCCGCCGACGATCATGAGGGGTATCGCGGCTATGAGGGAGAATCCGGACGGAAGCCCGAGGTAGACCGTGAGGGCTCCGAAGCCCCCGATCATGAAGATCTCGCCGTGCGCGAAGTTGATGAGCTGGATGATTCCGTAGACCATCGTGTAACCGATCGCGATGAGACCGTACATCGCGCCGAGGATGAGTCCATTGGCCAGCTGTTGCGGCAGTTCGTTCACCGCAGGGCCTCCGTGGAGTGGTTCGGATATGGCACCGCGCGGGAGGGCTCGTAGCGCTCCCGCGCGGTCTGGTTGCTTTGTGTGATGGTGGCGGGGTTGTGGCCCGGCCGGTGGTTACTCGACGGTGCTGCTGACCTTGGAGACCCACTTGCCGCCGGTGACCTGGTAGGCGGTCATCAGGGTGTTGGTGGTGTCGCCGTACTCGTCGAAGGAGACGGGCCCGGTGACGCCGTCGAACTTGACCTTGTCCATGGCTGCGAGGACCTTGGCGCGGCCGTCGTCAGCGGGGATCTTGCCGTCGTTCTCGGCGGCGACGATCTTGACGGCTTCGATGATGGACCAGGTGGCGTCGTAGGTGCCGCCGCCGTAGGCCTCGTAGGCGTCCTTGTAGCCGGCCGTCTTGTAGTCGGCGATGAACTTCTTGGCGGACTCGAGCTCCTCGACGGGCTTGCCGACGGAGGTGGCGATGTCGCCTTCGGCCTTCTTGTTGAGCTTGATGAAGTCGGCGCTGTACATGCCGTCGCCGCCCATGAAGGGGATCTTGACGCTGTCCTTGATCTGCTGGCTCAGCGGGGCGCCGGCGGGGTACTCGCCGCCGTAGTAGACGGCCTTGGCCTTGGAGCTCTTGACCTTGGTGGCGACGGAGTTGAAGTCGCGGTCCTCGGGGTTCACGTGGTCGGTGCCGACGATCTTGCCGCCGAGTTCGGTGAACGTCGCCTTGAAGGAGGCGGCGAGACCGGCGCCGTAGGGCTTCTGGTCGTCGATGAGGTAGACGTCCTTGATCTTCGCGGTCTCGAAGAGGTACTTGGCCGCGAAGGCGCCCTGGATCTGGTCCGTGGTGGCGGTGCGGAAGTAGGAGGCGAAGGGGCGCTTCTTGTCGCCGGTCTTCCAGTTGTTGCCCTGGGTCAGCTCGGTGCCGGTGTTGGCCGGGGAGACCTGGGTCAGCTTGGCGTCGTTGAGGGGCTTCTGCATCGACTGGGCGACGCCGGAGTTCAGCGGGCCGACGACGCCGAGGACCTCTTTGGTGCCGATGAGCTTGACGGCGTTCTGCTGGCCGACGGAGGGCTGGGCCTGGTCGTCGAGTGCTTCCAGCTTGAAGGTGATGCCGGGGACGGTCTTTTCCTTGTTCGCCGTCTTGACGGCGAGGTCGGCGGAGTTCTTGATGCCGAGGCCGAGGGCGGACAGGTCGCCGGTGAGCGGGGCGTCGAGGCCGATGACGACCGTCTGGTTGCCTCCGTCGCCGCTGCTGCTCTTGCTGTCGTCGCGCGAACCGCAGGCGGTGAGGGTGAGTGCTCCGGTGGTGAGCACTGCGGTGAGTATGAGCAAAGAACGGTGTCGCACGAAAAGTCCTTTCCCTGGCGCGGCCTCCTCTGCTTGAGGTGCCGTGACGATCGCCGGGCCGTACTGGGTTGGTACAGGGCCGTGCAGCAGACGCGCCCGGCGGCGCGGTGACTGGCGGTGACTCTAAGCGCAGCCGGGGGCCACCGGGACTGGTCGGCGGCGGATGTGACTCTCTTGTTATGCCCTTGAGCAAGGCTTGAGGTTCCTGTGAGGACATGTGGCGGTTTCGCCTGGACTGCGAAGGGACCACATGGTGAGAACGCGCAGCTCTGCTAAGGGGCTTGGGGTGATCTTGGTGCTGACGCGGTTCGGTGGTCGTGGTGGGCGCGGCGAAGCTCCCCGGGTGTCTGTGGCCGGGGGGTGCGGCTGGATTCCGCATTGCCTGCACGTTACGCAGTGTTACATCGGCGGTGGGGTCCCCGGGGTCGTGGGGGCTGATGTGGCTGCTGAGTGGCTCATGGAACGCGCGGTGGCGTCAAGGAAGTTGACCGAGTGTGTTGGCCAACTGTCGTTTTTCGGTGGGGATATGACACTGCCCGGCCGGAACGCGCGGGTGCGGTTCTGGCCGGGCAGGGTGGGGTTTCGCCGTGGGGGTGGAGGGGGCGGTCCGTGGTGGGGGTCAGCTTGCTCCGGGTCGGGGGGCGTCGCGGAGGAGGCAGGTGAGGCGTGCGGTGCAGACCCGCTTGTCCTGTTCGTCGGTGATGACGATCTCGTACGTGGCGGTGGAGCGGCCCTGGTGTACGGGGGTGGCGACGCCGGTCACGAGGCCGCTGCGGGCGCCCCGGTGGTGGGTGCAGTTGAGGTCGACGCCGACGGCGATCCTGGAGGCTCCGCCGTGGAGCATGGAGCCGATGGATCCGAGGGTTTCGGCGAGGACGGCGGAGGCGCCGCCGTGCAGGAGGCCGTAGGGCTGGGTGTTGCCCTCGACGGGCATGGTGCCGACGACGCGGTCGGCGGAGGCCTCGACGATGGTCACGCCCATGCGCTCGCCGAGGTGGCCGGCGGAGAAGAGGGCGGGCAGGTCGACGCCGAGTGCCGCGTATTCGTCGATGACTTCCTGCGGGAAGAGGGGTGCGGTGTGCTCGCCCATGGATCCGGCTCCGTTTCGGTGCGCTCGTTCGTTGCTGTCTGCACCGTTCTTATCAGACGGCTGAGCGGACGCTTAGGGAGTGGCGGTTTTCAGTCGCTGCCGGGGGTGCTCCGGGGCTCCTCGAAGCGGACGACGACCGATTTGCTGGCCGGGGTGTTGCTGGTGTCCGCCGTGGAGTCCAGGGGGACCAGGACGTTGGTCTCCGGGTAGTAGGCGGCGGCGCAGCCCCGGGCGGTGGGGTAGTGGACGACGCGGAAGCCGTCCGCGCGGCGCTCGACGCCGTCCTTCCACTCGCTGATGAGGTCGGTGTAGGCGCCGTCGGTGAGGCCGAGGGCGGCGGCGTCCTCGGGGTTGACCATGACGATGCGGCGGCCGCCCTTGATGCCCCGGTAGCGGTCGTTGAGGCCGTAGATGGTGGTGTTGTACTGGTCGTGGGAGCGCAGCGTCTGCAACAGGAGCCTGCCGTCGGGGAGTTCGGGGTACTCGACGGGGGCGGCGGTGAAGTTGGCGCGGCCGGTGGCGGTGGGGAAGCGGCGCTCGTCGCGGGGGGCGTGGGGGAGGGTGAAGCCGCCGGGGCGGGCGATGCGGGTGTTGAAGTCCTCGAAGCCGGGGACGACGCGGGAGATGCGGTCGCGGATGGTGGCGTAGTCCCGCTCGAAGGCCTCCCAGTCCGTACGGGAGCCGGTGCCGAGGACGGCGCGGGCGAGGCGGGCGACGATGGCCGGCTCGGAGAGCAGGTGGGGGCTCGCGGGGGTGAGGTTGCCGCGTGAGGCGTGGACCATGCCCATGGAGTCCTCGACGGTGACGAACTGTTTGCCGCTCGCCTGGACGTCCTTGTCGGTCCTGCCGAGCGTGGGCAGGATCAGGGCGCGGGTCCCGGTCACGGCGTGGGAGCGGTTGAGTTTGGTCGAGACGTGGACGGTGAGGCGGGCGCGGCGCATCGCGGCCTCGGTGACGGTGGTGTCGGGTGTGGCCGCGACGAAGTTGCCGCCCATCGCGAAGAAGACCTTCGCGTCGCCGTCGCGCAGGGCCTGGATGGAGCGCACCACGTCCAGGCCGTGGTGGCGCGGCGAGGTGATGCCGAACTCCTTGTCGAGGGCGTCGAGGAAGGCCGGTGCGGGCCGTTCGAAGATGCCCATGGTGCGGTCGCCCTGGACGTTGGAGTGGCCGCGCACCGGGCAGACTCCGGCGCCGGGGCGGCCGATGTTTCCGCGCAGGAGAAGGAAGTTGACGACTTCGCGGATGGTGGGCACGGAGTGCTTGTGCTGGGTGAGGCCCATCGCCCAGCAGACGATGGTGCGCTTCGAGGCGAGGACGAGGGCGAGGGCCTGCTCGATCTCGGCGCGGGTGAGACCGGTCGCGGTGAGGGTCTCGTCCCAGTCGGCCGCTTCGGCGGCCTTGGTGAACTCCTCGTAGCCGTGGGTGTGTTCGGTGACGAACGCGGTGTCGACGGCTCCGTCGGCGGCGAGGATCAGCTTGTTGAGGAGGCGGAAGAGGGCCTGGTCGCCGCCGATGCGGATCTGGAGGAAGAGGTCGTTGAGGGCGGTGCCCTTGATCATGCCCTGGGGGGTCTGGGGGTTCTTGAACCGCTCCATGCCCGCTTCGGGCAGCGGGTTCACCGAGATGATCTTCGCCCCGGAGATCTTGGCCTTTTCCAGGGCGGACAGCATCCGGGGGTGGTTGGTGCCGGGGTTCTGTCCGGCGACGATGATCAGGTCGGCCTGGTGGAGGTCCTCCAGCGAGACGCTGCCCTTGCCGACGCCGATGGTCTCGGTGAGCGCCGAGCCGGACGACTCGTGGCACATGTTGGAGCAGTCCGGCAGGTTGTTGGTGCCGAACTCGCGGGCGAAGAGCTGGAGGAGGAACGCGGCCTCGTTGCTCGTGCGGCCGGAGGTGTAGAAGAGGGCTTCGTCGCGGGAGTCGAGGGCGGTCAGCTCCTCGGCGATGATCGCGAACGCCCGCTCCCAGGTCACCGCCTCGTACCGGTCGGCGCCCTCGGGGAGGTACACCGGCTGGGTGATCCTGCCCTGCTGGCCCAGCCAGTATCCGCTGCGTTCGGCGAGGTCGGCCAGCGGGTGGGCGGCGAAGAAGTCGGGGGTGACGCGGCGCAGCGTCGCCTCCTCGGCGACGGCCTTGGCGCCGTTCTCGCAGAATTCGGCGGTGTGCCGCTTGTCGCCCTCGGGCCAGGCGCAGCCGGGGCAGTCGAAGCCGTTCTTCTGGTTGACCTTGAGGAGGGTCTGCGCGGTGCGGCGCACACCCATCTGCTGCTGGGCGATGCGCAGGGAGTGGGCGACGGCCGGCAGCCCGGCGGCGGCGTGCGGGGCCGGCTCGACCTGCGGGGCGTCCTGGACCGGGTCACCGGTCGGCGGCTTGGTGGCCATGATGCTGCTCCCCTTCGAGCGCTTCTTCCACGTGTCTACGTCCTCACCGTCGATCCTGTCACGGACCTCCGGGTGTCGCGCCGGTCCGGATTGTCAGTGGGCCGTGGCAGGATCGGGGGCGTGGCTGAGACGGCATCGAAGAAGACGGCAGACAACCGACCGCGCCTGCTCCTCATGGACGGGCACTCCCTGGCGTACCGGGCGTTCTTCGCCCTGCCCGCGGAGAATTTCACGACGGCGGTGGGGCAGCCGACGAATGCCGTGTACGGCTTTATGTCGATGCTGGCGAACACGCTGCGTGATGAGGCGCCCACGCACTTCGCGGTGGCGTTCGACGTGTCCCGCAAGACGTGGCGTGCGCAGGAGTTCCCGGAGTACAAGGCGAACCGCTCCAAGACCCCCGACGAGTTCAAGGGGCAGGTCGAGCTGATCGGCGAGCTGCTGGACGCGATGCACGCGGACCGGTTCGCGGTGGACGGCTTCGAGGCGGACGACGTCATCGCGACCCTGGCGACCCAGGCCGAGGCGGCCGGGTTCGAGGTGCTGATCGTCACCGGCGACCGGGACTCCTTCCAGCTGATCACGGAGAACGTGACCGTGCTGTACCCCACCAAGGGGGTCTCCGAGCTGACCCGGTTCACCCCGGAGAAGGTCGTCGAGAAGTACGGGCTGACCCCTCAGCAGTATCCGGACTTCGCCGCCCTGCGCGGCGACCCGTCGGACAACCTCCCCGGTATCCCGGGGGTGGGGGAGAAGACGGCCGCGAAGTGGATCAACCAGTTCGGTTCCTTCGCCGAGCTGGTCGAGCGGGCCGACGAGGTCAAGGGCAAGGCGGGGCAGAATTTCCGCGACCACCTGGACGCGGTGAAGATGAACCGGGTGCTGACCGAGATGGTCCGTGACGTGGAGCTGCCGAAGGCCCCGGCCGAGCTGGAGCGCGCCCCGTACGACCGCACGGCGGTCACCGGTGTCCTGGACATACTGGAGATCCGCAACCCGAGCCTGCGCGAGCGCCTTCTCGCCGTCGACCCGGGTGCGGCGGAGGCCGAGCCGCCCGCGCCCGCCGCCGGTATCGAGCTGGACGGGGCCGTGCTCGGCTCCGGCGAGGTCGCCCCGTGGCTGGAGGCGCACGGCGCGCAGCCGCTCGGCGTCATGACGGTGGACACCTGGTCGCTGGGCGCCGGCACGGTCACCGAGATCGCCCTCGCCGCCGCCGACGGGGCCGCCGCCTGGCTGGACCCGACGCAGCTGGAGGAGGCCGACGAGCAGGCGTTCGCCGCCTGGGTCTCGGACCCGGCGCGGCCGAAGGTCCTGCACAACGCGAAGAACGTGATGCGGGTCCTTCCCGAGCACGGCTGGCGGCTCGAAGGCGTCACGATGGACACCGCGCTCGCCGCGTATCTGGTGAAGCCGGGCCGTCGCTCCTTCGCCCTGGACGCGCTGGCCGTGGAGTATCTGGGCCGGGAGCTGGCCCCGGCCGCCGCCTCCGACGGGCAGCTGGCCTTCGGCGCGGACGACCGGGCCGAGGCGGACGCCCTGATGGCGCAGGCCCGCGCCGTGCTCGATCTGGGCGACGCCTTCACCACGCGCCTGAAGGAGGTGGGCGCGGCGGAGCTGCTGCACGACATGGAGCTCCCGACGTCGATTCTCCTGGCTCGTCTGGAGCGGCACGGGATCGCCGCGGACCGGGCCCATCTGGAGTCCATGGAGCAGCAGTTCGCCGGGACCGTGCAGCAGGCGGTCAAGGAGGCGCACGCGGCGGTGGGCCGTGAGTTCAACCTCGGATCGCCCAAGCAGCTCCAGGAGATCCTCTTCGGCGAGCTGGGCCTGCCGAAGACGAAGAAGACCAAGACGGGATACACCACGGACGCGGACGCGCTGGCCTGGCTGGCGGCGCAGACCGAGCACGAGCTGCCGGTCCTGATGCTGCGCCACCGCGAGCAGGCCAAGCTGCGGGTCACCGTCGAGGGCCTGGTCAAGACGATCGCGGCCGACGGCCGGATCCACACCACGTTCAACCAGACGGTGGCGGCGACCGGCCGGCTCTCCTCCACCGACCCCAACCTGCAGAACATCCCCGTCCGTACGGACGAGGGCCGGGCGATCCGCCGGGGCTTCGTCGTCGGTGAGGGCTTCGAGACGCTGATGACGGCGGACTACAGCCAGATCGAGCTGCGGGTGATGGCGCACCTCTCCGAGGACGCCGGTCTGATCGAGGCGTTCACCTCCGGCGAGGACCTGCACACCACGGTCGCCTCGCAGGTCTTCGGCGTCGAGAAGGACGCGGTCGACGCGGAGATGCGCCGCAAGATCAAGGCCATGTCCTACGGCCTGGCCTACGGTCTTTCCGCGTTCGGCCTCTCCCAGCAGCTGAACATCGACCCGGCCGAGGCCCGCGTGCTGATGGACACCTACTTCGAGCGGTTCGGCGGGGTACGGGACTATCTCCACCGGGTCGTCGAGGAGGCCAGGGCCACCGGGTACACGGAGACGATCCTCGGCCGGCGCCGCTATCTCCCCGACCTGAACAGCGACAACCGCCAGCGCCGCGAGGCCGCGGAGCGGATGGCGCTCAACGCCCCGATCCAGGGCACGGCCGCGGACATCGTGAAGGTGGCGATGCTGCGGGTGGACCGGGCGCTCACCGAGGCGGAGCTGACCTCGCGGATGCTGCTCCAGGTCCACGACGAAATCGTCCTGGAGATCGCGAACGGCGAGCGGAAGCGGGTCGAGGAGATCCTGCGCCACGAGATGGCCCACGCGGTCGAGCTGCGCGCCCCGCTCGACGTCTCGGTCGGCGTCGGCAGGGACTGGGAGTCGGCCGCGCACTGACCCGAGCGGGAAACCCGACGCGGGAGGGGCTCACGACGCGGTCGCGAGCCCCTCCCGCGTCGCTGCTTCCCGCCAACCGGCCGACGACCACGAGGGTCAGGGCCGAGCTGCCGTACGGGGCGAACCGGAACACCGGGCAGCCGCCGACGCCGCGACTGAGCACCGGCGGATCGCCGGGAGCACGGCAGCGGCATGGCTGAGCGTGACCGGCATGGCGGCACGTACGCGGGACCGTTCGGGCACCCTTCTGTGGCCGACAGGACAACATGCGCCCGCGAACGTGAAAAAACAGTAAGAAGCGGTCAGGGCTCCGTGCTCGGGCGACAGAAGTTGCCGTAGGGTCGCTGAAGTCCTTGCGCTGGGGAGCGCGAGCAGCCTTCGAGGGGGAGGGACCGGAACGTATGGCAGCGCACATTCGCCGACGTCTGCGCAAGGGGGCCACGACCACCGCGGTGGCGGCGGCCGCCGTGGCGGCACTCGCGGCTTCGCAGGCGCCCGCAGCGACCCTGGCCGACGGATCCGCCGGCGGCGGTGACCCGAAGGCGGCCGGCGAGGACACCGCGGGCACCGAGGACGACGGCGCCGCGACCGGCAACTCGCCCTACTACACGGACCTTCCGCCCCTGGTCACGCCCGACAAGCCCGGATCCTCCAGCAATCTGCCGGTGACCGGGAGCGCGGAAGCGGGCATTCCGGCGTCGATCCTGGCCGCGTACAAGCAGGCCGAGCAGACCGTCGCGACGACCGACCCCACCTGCCGGCTGCCCTGGCAACTCCTCGCGGCGATCGGCAAGGTCGAGTCCGGCCAGGCACGCGGCGGGCGCGTCGACGCCAACGGCACCGCCAGCCCCCGGATCCTCGGCCCGGCCCTCAACGGCCAGGGCTTCGCCCTGATCAAGGACACCGACGGCGGGGCGTACGACGGCGACGCGGTCCATGACCGCGCGGTCGGCCCGATGCAGTTCATCCCGTCGACCTGGGCCTCCTGGGGCCAGGACGCGAACGGCGACGGCCGCAAGGACCCCAACAACATCTATGACGCGGCGCTCGCCGCCGGCCGCTACCTCTGCGCCAACGACCGCGATCTGGCCATCACCGCGGACCTCGACAAGGCCGTGCTGAGCTACAACCGGTCGACGGAGTACCTGCGCACGGTCCGTTCCTGGTTCTCGTACTACCAGCGCGGTACGCACGAGATTCCCGACGGCACCGGAACGCTGCCCACCTCTCCGAGCACCCCCTCCGGCTCCTCCCCGAACCCGCGAACCCCGAGTCCGGGAGCCACCCCGAGTCCGAAGCCCTCCCCGGACAAGCCGGGTGGCAAGCCGAGCACGGGCCCCTCGAAGCCCGGCGACGGCTCCACCAGTCCGACGCCGAAGCCGCCCACCTCCAAGCCGACACCGGCCGAGACCTTCGGCTCCCTGGAGAACGCGGGCACCGGCCCGCTGCGCGCCACCGCGGGCCGGACGTTCGACGAGCGGGTCGCGGTCCTCGCCCGCAACGCGCTCGGCGCCCCGCTCGGCAAGGTGTCCGTCACGTTCACCGTCACCGGGAACACCGGCACGCTCTTCGCCGGGGGCAAGAAGACCGTCACGATGCGGACCGGGGCCGACGGCACCGCCACCGCACCGGAACTCCGGGCGGGCGAGAAGGCCGGGGAGTTCACGGTGACCGCCGTCGCGGGCACCGGCAGGCCGCGCACCCTGACCTACGCGGCGACCGTCACCGCCCGCGAGGCCGACGCGATCGCCCGGACCGACGAGAAGGCGCTCGTCGCCGCACCCGGCGAGAAGTTCGCGGACGCCGTCACCGTCAGGGCCACGTACAAGGACGCCGCCGCGGCCGGAGTGGCCGTCACCGCGACCATGGTCAAGGACTCCCTGGGGCTCTTCGACAACGACAAGGGCCCGTACTTCAAGGACGCGGCCGGCAAGCCGGTCCGCACCCTGACCACTCTGACGACGGACGCCGAGGGCATGCTCCGGCTCCCGGAGATCTTCGCGGACGGCACCGAGGGCACGTTCAAACTGCGCCTCACCACGGAGGGTGGCGCCTCGGTCGTCATCGAACTCACCATTCAGGCCCCGGAGGAGGCCGCCCCGGAGGAGACGGCCCCGGAGGAGACGGCCCCGGCGGAGACCGCCCCGGAGGAAGGGGCCTCGGAGGAGACCGCTCCGAAGGAGACGGAAACCCCCGAAGCCTGACCCCGCCGTACCGCACAGCCACCGCACAGCCCCTCGGTCCTCCGGCCGAGGGGCTGTCCGCTGTGTTCTCATCTCGCGCCCCGGTTGCTACGGTGCCCCAGCCCTGACGACCCATCAGGTCGCCGTCATCGGACCACCGTCCCGGGAGGCCGAGCATGCGTGCCCTCGTCGCCGCCGCCATCGGACTGGCCGCCGCCCTCGTGCTCGTGTTCACCATCTCCGCCGTCGGCTCCCCGGCCGGGGAGACCTCGCCGAAACCCCTGCTGACCACCGTCCCGGGACCGAAGAGATAGCCGCCACAGAGGGAGAGGTCACCACCATGCGCCGCCGAGCCGGTCTCGTACTCCTGGCCTTCGCCGTGTTCTTCGCCGCCCTGTCGCCGCTGCTGCGCTGGTACGCCTTCCCACGCCTGGCCAAGGTCCCGCCGAGCCAGTACCAGGAGGTCGTCCTTGAGGCGTCCCCCGCGACCCTCCTCGACTACACCACCCTCAAGGCCGAGAAGGTCGACAAAGTCACTATCGTCCAGACGCTCAAGGGCAACGTGGAGGAGTCCGAGAAGATCGAACGCGGCGCCGGACGCGACGTCGTCGTCTGGGACGCGCTCTCCTACATCCAGGGCCCCGACGGCAGGATGGTCTCCGAGATCCCCGAGCGCTACATCTTCGACGCCCACACCCAGGCCCCCGTCAACGCCACCGGCGAGATGGTCGACGGCGACCCGGTCCGGCGCGAGGGCATCGAGTTCAAGTGGCCCTTCCTCACCGAGAAGCGGGACTACGCGTACTTCGACGCCCAGAGCCGCACCACCGCCCCCATCCACTACCGGGGGACCCGCACCTTCCGCGGCCTGGAGGTCTACTACTTCGAGCAGACCATTCCGTGGACCAAGGTCCCGATGCCGAAGAAGATGCCCATCGAGGGCGTCACCGCCGAACAGATCGCGCAGACCGGCATGACCCGCTGGTACACCACGAAGCGCATGTTCTGGGTCGACCCCGTCACCGGAGCTCCCGTCAACGGCGAGGAGATCCACGAGGAAGAGCTGCGCGACGCCAAGAAGATGGGCATGTCCCAGGACACCGTCACCGCGTTCTCCGGCCATGTGAAGATGCGCGAGGACTACATCGCGGACACCGTGGAGCTGGTGAAGTCCCAGCGCGTCCTGGTCCTCCTCCTCACCTCGTACCTGCCCTGGGGCTTCCTCGGCCTCGGCATCGGACTGCTCGCGCTCGCCCTCTGGCTGGAGGCGAGGTCCCGGGCCGCGGACAGCCCTACGACCGCTTGAGCCGCGCCGAGGTGAACCGCGTCGCCGGCACGGTCGTGGGGTCCTCCGGCCACGGATGCTTCGGGTAGCGGCCCCGCAGCTCCGCCCGCACCGCCTTGTAACCCTCCTGCCAGAACGACGCCAGGTCCGCCGTGACGGCCGCGGGCCGCCCGGCGGGGGAGAGCAGGTGCACCAGGACCGGCACCCCGGCCACCCGGGGCGTCTCGCCCATCCCGAACAACTCCTGGAGCTTCACCGCCAGGACGGGCTGCTCGCCGCCGTACTCGACCCTGATACGGGAGCCGCTCGGCACCTCGATCCGCTCCGGCGCCAGCTCGTCCAGCCGGGCGGCCTCCCCGGTCGCCCAGGGCAGCAGCCGCCGCAACGCCTGGCCCGCGTCGATCCGGCCCAGATCGGAACGCCGCCGCGCCCGCGACAGCTCCGGCTCCAGCCACGCCCCGGTCTCCGCGAGCAGCGCCCCGTCCGAGACGTCCGGCCACGGCGAGCCCAGCACCCGGTGCAGGAACGCCAGGCGCAGCCGCAGCTGCTCACTGTCCCGGGTCCACCGCAGCAGCCCGAGCCCCTCGCGCCGCAGCCCCTCCACCAGGGCCCCGCGCACCAGCTCCGGATCGGGCTGCCTCAGCGGCCGTGCCGCCAGCTCCACCGCCCCCAGCCGGTCCACCGACCGGGCCACCACCTCGCCGTCCACCCAGCGGACCTCCTCGCCCCGCACCCGCAGATGCCCGGCGGCCAGCAGCGCGGTGGACTCGTCGACCACCGCCGCCAGCCGCACCCGCGCCGACGCCGCGTGGGAGGGCCGGTCCGCGACCGCCACGGCCAGCCAGGGCGCGCTGCGCAGCCGCGAGGAGTCCCGCAGCTCCGCGCCCGTGCCCGACGC
>NZ_NTGZ01000134.1 GCF_002551245.1 Streptomyces sp. rh34 | reverse complement strand
GAAACGCCCGGTTACATTCCGAACCCGGAAGCTAAGCCTTTCAGCGCCGATGGTACTGCAGGGGGGACCCTGTGGGAGAGTAGGACGCCGCCGAACAATCTTTCCAGGACCCCTGGTCCCAGCGTTCAACGCTGGGACCAGGGGTCCTTTTGTTTTCCCGAAGCGCGTCGACTGGTCGGCTGCGCGAGAATGTCTGTGGTACCCGAAGACAGGAGTCACACCCATGTCCACCAACTCTCCCGACGATCGTCCGGAGCGCGAGCCGCGTCGCCGGGACGGCGGTGACAGGGGCGGTTACCGCGGTGGTCGTGACGACCGGTCCGGTTCCGGCGCACCTCGACGCGACAACGACCGTGGCGGCTTCCGCCGTGACGACAACAGGCCTTCCGGCACCGGCGCCGGCACCGGCGGCGGCTTCCGCCGTGACGACCGGGACCGCGACCGGGGCCCGCGTCGTGACGACAGCCGGCCGACCGGTGGTGGTTTCCGTCGTGATGACAACCGTGGTGGTGGCTCCGGCGGCGGCTTCCGCCGCGACGACAGTCGGCCTTCCGGTGGTGGGTTCCGTCGTGACGACAGTCGTGGTGGGGACCGTGATCGTGGGCCTCGTCGTGAGGACGACCGTGGTGGGTACCGGGGTGGTCAGCAGCGTGATGACCGTGGTGGCCGTCCGAGCGGTGGCTTCGAGCGCCGCGACGACCGCCCTCGCGGCCCGCGCCGTGACGACGACCGCCCCTCCGGTGGCGGGTTCCGCCGTGACGACAGCCGGCCTTCCGGTGGCGGCTTCCGCCGTGACGACAGCCGTGGTGGTGGCTCCGGTGGCGGTTTCCGTCGCGACGACAGCCGGGGCGGTGGCTCCGGTGGTGGTTTCCGGCGTGATGACAACCGTGGTGGGGACCGTGATCGCGGGCCTCGTCGTGAGGACGACCGCGGTGGCCGTCCGAGCGGTGGTTTCGAACGCCGTGACGACCGCCCTCGCGGCCCCCGTCGTGACGACGACCGTCCCTCCGGTGGCGGTTTCCGCCGTGACGACAACCGGGGCGGCGACAGGGACCGCGGCGGATACCGGGGCGGCCAGCGCGACGATCGCGACCGCGGGGGCTTCCGGGGGCGTGACGACCGGGACCGGGACCGGGAGCCGATCAAGCGGCTGCCGATTCCGGACGACGTCACGGGCGACGAGATCGACAAGGACGTACGCCAGGAGCTCATGAGCCTGCCGAAGACCCTTGCCGAGGACGTCGCGCGCAACCTCGTCATGGTGGCCCGGCTGATCGACGAGGACCCCGAGGAGGCGTACGCGTACGCCCGTATCGCCCTCCGGCTCGCGTCCCGCGTCGCGGCCGTGCGCGAGGCGGCCGGGTTCGCGGCGTACGCGACGCAGAAGTACGCCGAGGCGCTCGCCGAGTTCCGGGCGGCCCGGCGGATGACCGGGTCCGTGGACCTGTGGCCCGTCATGGCGGACTGCGAGCGAGGGCTCGGACGGCCCGAGCGGGCGATGGCCATGGCCGGCGAGCCCGAGGTGCAGAAGCTGGACAAGGCCGGACAGGTCGAGATGCGGCTGGTGGCCGCCGGGGCACGTCGTGACATGGGTCAGATCGACGCCGCCATCGTGACGCTGCAGGGCCCCGAGCTCGCGTCCCACTCCGTGCAGCCGTGGACGCCGCGACTTCGCTACGCGTACGCGGACGCCCTGCTGGAGGCGGGGCGCGAGGACGAGGCGCGGGAGTGGTTCGGGAAGGCGCTGGAGGCCGACAAGGACGGTTCCACCGACGCGTCGGACCGGCTCGCCGCGCTCGACGGCGTGGAGTTCGTCGACGTCCTCGGTGACGACGAGACGGCCGAGGCGGACGCGGCCGACGAGGTCGCGCCTCGTGCCGAGGACCCGCGCGAAGGCCGCGACGCCGAGGACCGCGTGCGTGATGCCGCCGACCTCGATGACGAGCAGGACGAGGACGACGATCAGGACGGGTCCGCGGACGGTTCGGTCAAGGCTTAGCAGCTGATGAAGAGGGGCGGCACTCCGGCCGGAGTGCCGCCCCTCTTCGCGTTCCGTGCCCGCCTGCCGGTCTGCGGATCAGTCGAGGGCGAGACTCCGCATGACCAGGCCCGTGGCCGGCTTCGGGCCGAACGACGTTGATTTGCGGGGCATGGTGACGCCCTGCCGGGCCAGGTCCCGGACGACCTCTTCGCGTACGGGATGCATCAGGACCGCCGTGGCGTCGAGGCGTTCCGCCTGTTCGACGGCTGCCGCGGTGTCATGGATGTAGCCGATGTGCTCCGGCGCGTCGGGGATCCGCCACACGTCGTCGAGCAGCGCGGAGTGCAGGACCGTCGCGTCCAGGGTGCGCCAGGCGTCGGGACGGTCCGTCCGAACGGTGCGGGCCAGCAGGGCAGGGTCGGGGCGGTCCACCAGATGGAAACCCCCGTCGCCGGCGAGCAGGAACGCGTTGCCCCCGGCCGCCGCTTCGGCCAGCGCGTCGAGGGCCCGGGGGAGTGGCCCCTCGACCGGCCGGACGCGGAAGAGACCGGTCAGCGACTTCAGGGCCCGGGAGACCGGCAGCCCGCGCAGCAGCCGGTGGATGGCGCGGACCCGGAGCGGATGGCGGGCGGTGTCGACGAGGAGGACGAGGCCGTGGTCCCACGGCCCGGGCGCCGTCTGTTCCCGCTGGAGCCGGAGATAGGTGGCCCAGCGGTGGTGGCCGTCCGCGATGAGCGCTTGGTGCCGCGCGAGGTCTGTCTGAATCTCGCTCCGTTCGGCCGGGTCCGTCACGGCCCAGAGACGGTGCCGGAAGCCGTCCTCCGTCGTGGTGGCGAGCAGGGGCTCCCGCAGGACCGCGCGCTCGATCACCGCTGCCGCCCCGGCCGGCGCGCCCGTCCCGCCGCGGTAGGTCAGGAGCAGCGGCTCCAGATGGGCCCCCGTCGTACGCATCAGCTCCGCGCGGTCCGCGACGACGTCGTCCATGACGTCCTCGTGGGGCAGCACGATGCCGTCGGCGGCGGGGGAGAGGGCCAGGGTGCCGATCAGGCCCCGCTGGAGGATCTCGTCGTTCCGCTGCTCGTAGACGTACAGCACAGGGTCCGGATCCGGTGCGATGACGCCCTCGGCCAGCCAGCGGTCCAGGGTGGTGGCCGCCTGCCGGTGCCGGTCCCGGGCCGTCTCGGCCTGGGGGAGGATGAGGCGCACGATGTTGTGCGGGTCCGCGGACTCCAGGTGGTGCAGCCCGTCGGGCCGGACGACCACGTCGTACGGGGGCGAGGTCACGGCGGCAAGGCTGCCGACCCGCTCGGGGACGTATCGCAGTCCGCGGAACGGGGAAAGCCGCAGCCCCTGGTCGACGAGACCTGAAGTGTTCATCAGGGCATCGTATGTGTGCAGCGGGCATACGAGGTGTTCGGGGCGGAAGCCCGGAAGAGGAGCGAGTCATATGAGCCATCAGCAGGACAGGCACCGGCCGTCGGGGAGCAGCGCGGCGCTGAGCGAGGCGTACGACACGGCTCTCCTCGACCTCGACGGGGTCGTTTACGCGGGCGGGGAAGCCATCGGTCACGCCGTGGAATCGCTGGCCGAGGCGCGGGCCGGGGGTATGCACCTCGCGTACGTCACCAACAACGCGCTGCGGACGCCGGACGCGGTGGCGGAGCACCTGACGGAGCTCGGGGTGCCCGCCGAACCCTCCGACGTGATCACCTCCGCACAGGCCGTCGCCCGGCTGGTCGCCGATCAACTGCCGGCCGGAGCACGGGTGCTGGCGATCGGCGGCGAAGGGCTGCGGGTCGCGCTGCGCGAGCGCGGGCTGGTGCCGGTGGAGTCGGCGGACGACGACCCGGCGGCGGTGGTCCAGGGATACGGCGGGCCGGACATGGCGTGGGGGCGGTTCGCCGAGGCGAGCTACGCGATCCGGCGCGGGCTGCCGTGGTTCGCGTCCAACACCGACCTGACCATCCCGGGCGCCCGGGGCATCGCGCCCGGCAACGGGGCCGCGGTCGAGGTCGTACGGATCGCCACCGGGGCCGAGCCGCAGGTCGCGGGGAAGCCGTTGCCGCCGATGCACCGCGAGACCGTGCTGCGGACCGGGGCGAAGCGGCCGATCGTCGTCGGGGACCGGCTGGACACGGACATCGAGGGCGCGTTCAACGGGGGCGTGGACTCGCTGCTGGTGCTGACCGGGGTGACCGACGCGGCGCAGTTGCTGGCCGCTCCGCCGCAGCACCGGCCGACCTATGTGGACCGGGATCTGCGGGGGCTGCTGACCGGGCAGCCCGAGGTGACGCCGGCCGGTGAGGCGTACCGGTGCGGGGGCTGGACGGCGGCCGTGCGTGGGGGCGAGCTGGTGCTGGAGGGCGAGGGCGAGGCGCTCGACGGGCTGCGGGCGCTCTGCGCGGCGGCCTGGACCTCCGCGGGTCCGGGTGTGTGCCGGCTGGAGACGGGGAAGGCCCTCGCCGGGCTCGGGCTCTGAACCGGATCCCCGGAGTCGATCGACGAACCGGTGCCGGGCATCGCCCGACGAACCGATCCCCGGAGTCGATCGGCGAACCGGTCCCCGGCATCGCCCGACGTCCTTGGCCCGCGCAGGTGTTGAGGGTGTGGGGCGGCGGCCCGGGACCAGTGGCGTGAAGAGCAAGATAGGTTAACCTAACCTGATGCGCTCGGTGGTCTGCCCGTGCCCCGCGCCGTGCCGCTCCACCTCACCGACTCCGGGAGTACGACCATGCAGCGCCTCACCGCGGAATCGGTGACCCTCGGCTATGACCAGCGGGTCATCACCGAGAACCTCTCGGTGGAGATTCCCGACAACTCCTTCACCGTGATCGTCGGCCCCAACGCCTGCGGCAAGTCGACCCTGCTGCGCGCCCTCGCCCGGATGCTGAAGCCGAGCCGGGGGCAGGTGCTGCTGGACGGGCAGACCATCCACCAGCTGCCCGCGAAGAAGGTCGCCCGGACGCTGGGGCTGCTGCCGCAGTCCTCCATAGCGCCCGACGGGATCACCGTCGCCGACCTCGTCGCCCGCGGCCGGTACCCCCACCAGGGGCTGCTGCGGCAGTGGTCGCCGGAGGACGAGCGGGTCGTCGACGCGTCCATGGAGTCCACCGGCGTCGCCGAGCTGGCCGATCGCTATGTCGACGAACTGTCCGGCGGCCAGCGTCAGCGGGTCTGGATCGCCATGGCGCTGGCCCAGCAGACGCCGCTGCTGCTGCTCGACGAGCCGACGACGTACCTCGACATCCAGCACCAGATCGATGTCCTCGACCTGTGCGCGGAGCTGCACGAGACGCAGGGCCGCACGCTGGTCGCGGTGCTCCACGACCTGAACCACGCCGCGCGGTACGCCACGCATCTCATCGCGATGCGGGACGGGGACATCGTCGCGGCGGGACCGCCTTCGGAGGTGGTCGACGCGGCGCTGGTGGAGCGGGTGTTCGGGATGCGGTGCCAGGTGATCGACGACCCCGAGACCGGGACGCCGCTGGTCGTGCCGGCCGCCCGTAAGGCTCGGAAGGTCGCCGCCGCGTAAATGGTGGGGGCACGGCGGCGGGTGCGGGGTGCGGCCCGGTGGACGCCTTGTCCTCAATCGCCGGACGGGATTGAAACGCGGCCGCTCGGCCTCGATCTCGCGGGACGGGCATGAAGGTGCTGCCGCCTGCCCGTGAAGGTGCGGCCTACAGCAGTGATCTCAGTTTCAGCAGGTCCCGGAAGCCCGCCTCCAGGCGTACACGGCCCGAGCCCCACGCCTTCGCGAAGTTCAGGTCGCCGTCCACCAGCGCCACCAGGTCGTCGCCCGTCATCGCGAGCCTGATCTCGGCCTTGTCCCGGGGCGGCCCCTCGACCGTGTCCCGCACCTGGACCCGGCCTCCGGCCAGCCGTCCGGTGAACGTGATGTCGAGGTCCTTGATGTGACAGCTCAGCGAGCGGTCGAGGGCAGCGGCGCCGCGCACGTCGCCCTCGGTGGCCGCGAGGTTGTCGGAAAGTCTTCTCAGTGCGCTGCGGCACTCAGCCATGGTCGCCATCGTGCTCGACGGTACACCGGCCCGTCGATGTAGCGTTTCGGCATGAGCGACTGGACGCCGGAGGCGGGGACACCGCCCGTGAGCACGCCCGACGAGCCGGACCCGGCGGTGGACCGCCCGGCGGCGGACGTGCCCGGAGCCGGGGAGCCGGCCCTCGGCGTGCCCTCCTTCGAGCCTGCCGAACCCGCGCCCCTGGGGGTCGTGCGCACCCCCACCGGCCATGGAGCGGTGGACGCCCGGCTGGAGCGTCTGGCCGATGCGGACCACCTCCCGGCGGACGGGCACATCGAGGTGTACGAGGATGTACACCGTGGGCTGCGATCGGAGCTGACCTCGCTGGACGCCCGTCCGGCCGCCGCACCGGCTCCCACGCCCACGGCCACGCCGTCGCACCGACCGCACGACACGCATCACGACACGCATCACAACAACAGGAGCTGAACCGAACGTGGCAGGAGTGGCACGTCGCCGCCTCGACGCCGAGCTGGTACGCCGCAAGCTCGCCCGCTCGCGCGAGCACGCGAGCCAGCTGATCGCCTCAGGGCGCGTCACCGTAGGCCGCACCACCGCGACCAAACCCGCCACCCAGGTCGAGACGGCCGCGGCGATCGTCGTCACCAAGGACGACGGCGACCCGGACTACGTCTCGCGCGGCGGCCACAAGCTGGCCGGGGCGCTCGCCGCGTTCCTGCCGCTCGGGCTGACCGTTCAGGGGCGGCGGGCGCTGGACGCCGGGGCGTCGACCGGCGGGTTCACCGACGTGCTGCTGCGGGCCGGGGCCCGGCAGGTCGTCGCCGTCGACGTCGGCTACGGGCAGCTCGCGTGGTCGCTGCAGTCCGATGAACGGGTCGTCGTCAAGGACCGTACCAACGTGCGTGAGCTGACCTTGGAGGCCATCGACGGGGAGGCGGTGGACCTGGTGGTGGGGGATCTGTCCTTCATCCCGCTGGGCCTCGTGCTGCCCGCCCTCGCCCGCTGCGCCGGGCCCGACGCGGACCTGGTCCTCATGGTCAAGCCGCAGTTCGAGGTGGGCAAGGAGCGGCTCGGCAGCGGCGGAGTGGTGCGGAGTTCGGAGCTGCGCGCCGAAGCCGTGCGCGAAGTGGCGCGCCGGGCCTGGGGGCTCGGCCTCGGCGTACGGGGGGTGACGGCCAGTCCGCTGCCCGGCCCGTCGGGGAACGTCGAGTACTTTCTGTGGCTGCGGGCCGGCGCACCTGAGCTGGATCCCGCGGATGTCGACCGTGCAGTGGCGGAGGGGCCTCGTTGACGACGAATGTGACCACGAATGCGGCACGAACAGTCTTCCTTTTGGCGCACACCGGCCGGCCGGCCGCGATCCGCAGCGCGGAGCTCGTCGTGCAGGGGCTGCTGCGCAACGGGCTCGGCGTACGGGTCTCGGCGACCGAGGCGGCCGATCTGCCGCTGCCGGACACCGTGGAGACGGTCACCGACACCAGTCCCTCCGCCGTGGACGGCTGCGAGCTGCTGATCGTCCTCGGCGGTGACGGCACCCTGTTGCGCGGCGCGGAGTTCTCCCGCGCCTCCGGGGTGCCGATGCTCGGTGTCAACCTCGGACGCGTCGGCTTCCTCGCCGAGGCCGAGCGCGACGACCTCGACAAGGTGGTCTCCCGGGTCGTCACCCGCGACTACGAGGTCGAGGAGCGGATGACGATCGACGTCGTCGTGCACAGCAACGGCGATGTCGTGCACACCGACTGGGCGCTCAACGAGGCGGCCGTGCAGAAGGTGTCGCCCGAGCGGATGCTCGAAGTGGTCCTGGAGATCGACGGCCGCCCGGTCACCGGGTTCGGCTGCGACGGGATCGTCTGCGCGACCCCGACCGGTTCGACCGCGTACGCCTTCTCGGCGGGCGGGCCCGTCGTCTGGCCCGAGGTCGAGGCGCTGCTGATGGTCCCGATCAGCGCCCACGCGCTGTTCGCCAAGCCGCTGGTGACCTCGCCCACGTCCGTGCTCGCGGTCGAGGTCCAGCCGCACACCCCGCACGGGGTGCTGTGGTGCGACGGGCGGCGGACCGTGGAGCTGCCCGCCGGGGCGCGGGTCGAGGTACGGCGCGGTGCGGTGCCCGTACGGCTGGCGCGGTTGCACCAGGCCTCGTTCACCGACCGGCTGGTGGCGAAGTTCGCGCTGCCCGTCTCGGGCTGGCGGGGCGCGCCCCACTGACCGTTCGACGGCGCAGCACGGCCCTCGCGACCCTCGGGAGAGTGAATCCGGGAGCGGGGGCCGTCGCGCGTCCGGCCCGGGACCTCGTAAGGTCATGTCCGTGTTGGAGGAGATGCGGATACGGTCGCTCGGAGTCATCGACGACGCGGTGGTGGAGCTGTCACCCGGTTTCACCGCGGTCACGGGTGAGACCGGCGCGGGCAAGACCATGGTCGTCACGAGCCTCGGGCTGCTGCTCGGCGGGCGCGCGGACCCAGCCCTTGTACGGGTCGGGGCCAAGGCCGCGGTCGTCGAGGGCCGGATCACGGTGTCCGAGGGCGACGCGGCGGCGCTGCGGGCCGAGGAGGCCGGGGCGGAACTCGACGACGGCGCGCTGCTCATCAGCCGTACGGTTTCGGCGGAAGGACGCTCACGGGCCCACCTCGGGGGCAGATCCGTGCCGGTGGGGGTCCTGACCGAGCTGGCGGACGAACTCGTCGCCGTGCACGGCCAGACCGACCAGCAGGGCCTGCTCAAGCCCGCGCGGCAGCGGGGGGCGCTCGACCGGTACGCCGGGGACGGTGTGGCGGTCCCGCACGCCGCCTACACGGAGGCCTACCGGCGGCTGCGGACCGTCGCCGCGACCTTGGATGAGCTGACCACCCGGGCCCGGGAGCGGGCCCAGGAGGCGGATCTGCTGCGTTTCGGTCTGAACGAGGTCGCCGCCGTCGAGCCGTTGCCGGGTGAGGACGTCGAGCTGGCCGCCGAGGCGGAGCGGCTCGGGCACGCCGAGGCCCTCGCCTCCGCGGCCTCCCTCGCGCACACCGCGCTGGCGGGGAACCCGGAGGATCCGGAGAGCGTCGACGCCACCACCGTGGTCGCCGCCGCCGGGCAGGCCCTGGACGGGGTCCGGGCCCACGACCCGGCGCTGGCCGCGCTGGCCGACCGGATCGGGGAGATCTCCATCCTGATCGCCGACGTCTCCGGGGAGCTGGCCGGGTACGCCGACCAGCTGGAGGCCGACCCGCTGCGGCTGGCCGCCGTGGAGGAGCGCCGGGCCGCGCTGACCGCGCTGACCCGGAAGTACGGCACGGACATCACGGCGGTGCTCGCCTGGGCCCAGGAGGGCGCCGGCCGGCTCACCGAGCTGGAGGGCGACGACGAGCGCATCGGCGAACTGACCGCCGAGCGCGACGGGCTACGGGCCGAACTCTCCGTGCTCGGGCAGGCGTTGACCGATGCGCGGACGGAGGCGGCCGCCCGGTTCGCCGAGGCGGTGACGGACGAGCTGGCCTCGCTCGCCATGCCGCACGCCCGGGTCTCGTTCGCCATCCGGCAGACCGAGGCGGCGGACGAGGCGTCCGGCATCGACATCGGCGGGCGCAGCGTCCTCTACGGACCCTCCGGCGCGGACGAGGTCGAGCTGCTGCTCGCCCCGCACCCGGGCGCCCAGCCCCGGCCGATCGCCAAGGGCGCGTCGGGCGGTGAGCTGTCCCGGGTGATGCTCGCGGTCGAGGTCGTCTTCGCGGGCTCCGACCCCGTACCGACGTACCTCTTCGACGAGGTCGACGCGGGTGTCGGCGGCAAGGCGGCGGTCGAGGTCGGCCGGCGTCTCGCCAAGCTCGCCCGGTCCGCGCAGGTCGTGGTCGTGACCCACCTGCCGCAGGTCGCGGCCTTCGCCGACCGGCAGCTGCTGGTCGAGAAGACCGTGGACGGCTCGGTGACCCGCAGCGGCGTCACCGTCCTGGAGGGCGAGGACCGGGTCCGGGAGCTGTCCCGGATGCTGGCGGGGCAGGAGGACTCCGAGACGGCCCGCGCCCACGCGGAGGAGCTGCTGGCCACGGCCCGCGCCGAATAACCGCTCGTGACGGCCGTACGCGTACGGGCGGGGGATTCCTCCCGCCCGTACGTGCTTCCGCCGGGCGGACAGCGACAACCTCGCGCCTCGACATTCACCCGTGAGGGTGGTGCCGCGTGGTCGGTTGTCGCCATGAGCGCGGCAGCAACGTTACGGCGGTCCCAGCACGTGCGTACGGGCTGGCATCCTGGGCGCTGTACTTCTTCCGCCGACTCCGGAGCCCCGGGGAGCCAATCAACGTGTCACAACTGCATACGGTCCACGTCCTGGGCGGCGGGAGTGCGGGCAGTAGCGCGCACGTCGGTTCGCTGGCCGCCGGGCTGGTGGCGCGCGGAGTGCGGGTGACCGTCTGCGCCCCGTCCGCGGTGGACCGCGCCCACGACTTCACGACGACCGGAGCCCGGTTCCTTCCCGTGCCCCGGCGCAGCGACCCGGCCGCCGTCGCCGCGCTGCGGGCCGCCTGCGCGGGTGCGGACGTCGTCCACGCCCATGGGCTCCACGCGACCGCCCGTACCGCCCTCGCGCTGAGCGGCCGCGCCGTGCCCCTGGTGATGACCTGGCACACGCGGCGGTACGCGGAAGGCGCCCGCCGTCAGATCCTGCACCTGCTGGAAAGGCGCGCCGCACGGGCGGCGGCCGTGGTCCTCGCCCCTTCGTCCGATCTGGTGGACCGGGCCCGCGCGCGGGGCGCACGTGACGCCCGGCTCGCCCCCGTCACCGTCCCGCCCCCGCGCCCGGCCGGTGCCGGCGACGCGGGCAAGGTGCGGGCCGAACTGGGTGCGGTGGACCGGCCGTTGCTGATGGCCGTCGGCAGTCTCGTACCGCATCACGGCTTCGACCTCCTGCTGGACGCGGCCCGCGTCTGGCGGCGTCTGGACCCCGCGCCGCATCTCGTCATCGCGGGGGAGGGGCGCGACCGGGACGCTCTGCGACGGCGGATCACGGACGAGGAGTTGCCTGTCACCCTCATCGGATGCCGGGACGGCGTGGGGGAGTTGCTCGCCGCCGCCGATCTGGCCGTGCTGCCGAGCCGGTGGGAGGGCCGCTCCCCGCTGGCGCAGGAGGCGCTGCGCGCAGGGGTTCCGCTCGTCGCCACCGCGGTCGGCGGCGTGCCCGAACTGGTCGGCGAGGCGGCCGAATTGGTGCCCTACGGCAACGCCGAGGCCCTCGCCGCCACGGTCGTGAGGCTGCTCGGGGACCCGGCGGAGCGCGCCCGGCTCGCCGGGGCCGGGCGGGTGCAGGCGGCGGGCTGGCCCACCGAGGACGACACGATCGCCCATGTGCTCAGCGTCTACGACGAGTTGGCGCAACCGCTGGCGACGGGGCGGGTGCGCTGAAGAGGCGGGCGCCAGGGCCTGCTCTCAGGTCGTGTGGCGGCGGGCCCGCAGCGCCAGGCTCAGCGCCAGCACCGTCTGCGGGTCGTCCAGGTCCGTGCCCAGCAGCTCGCCGATCCGGGCCAGGCGGTTGTAGAGCGTCTGACGGTTGAGGTGCAGCTCGCGGGCGGTCTCCGCCTTGCGGCCCGCGTGCTCCAGATACGCCTGGAGCGTCGGGAGCAGCGCCGGGCGCGAGGTGCGGTCGTGCTCGCGCAGCGGACCGATCGCCCGGTTCACGAACGCCGCCAGGTCCGGATGGTCCCGCAACCGCCACAGCAGCAGGTCGATGTCGAGGCGCCGGGCGTCGTACCAGGGCCGGTCGTCCAGGCCCTGCGCGGCCGTCGCCGTCTCCGACGCGTGCCGCAGCCCCGCGCCCGCGGCGGCCCAGCCGCCCGGGACGCCCACCACGACCACCGGCGGCTGCGATCCGGCGCGGTCGAGGCCGGCCCGCTCCACCCCTGCCCGCAGCGCCACCGCCATCCGGTCCGCGACCGCGGAGCGCTCGCCCTCCGAACGCAGCCCCAGCAGCAGCGGAACCCGCCCCTCCACGGGCCGTACACCGAGCAGCACCGGTACCCCGACCGAGGCCAGCTCCTCCAGGACCGCACGGGCCAGCACCGCCCAGTTGCCCGACGGGGACAGCTCGGGGGCCAGCCGCATCACCACCGGGAGCAGCGAAGTGCCGCCGGGCCGGAAGCCGAGCACCCGGGCCTGGGCGGGGGCGTCCTCCGGGGTGATCCGGCCCTCCGCGAGGTCGGTGAGGAAGTCGCCCCGGCCCCGGGCCGCCAGCTCCTCCTCCTGCCGGGCCTGCATCAGCACGACGGCGAGCAGCCCCGCCGCGCGCTCCGCCGCCATCCGGTGCACGGTCGCCAGCGGCCCGGCCACCGCGAGCAGCACCAGCCGGGCCCGTACCGCACCGGTCTCTGGCCCGCCGCCGTCCACGTCCACCAGCACCGCACCGGCCGGCGGGCTCTCCCTGGCCACCCGGTCGCCGCGCATGCCCTCCCAGACCTGGAGCGGGTCCGCGCCCACCGGGCCGGTCCCGGTGGACGCCGCGTACAGGAGCCGGCCGTCGGGCGTCTCCAGGAAGACCGGGTTGGCGGTGAAGTCGGCGAGGATCCCGAGGACCTGGGGCACCCCGCCCCCGTCGAGCAGCGCCCGGGTGGCGCGCCGGTGCACCTCCTCCGCCTGCTGGAGCAGCGCGTAGTGCCCGTTGACGATCTCGGTGTGCACCTCCTCGGTCACCGCGACGAACGGCACCTCGCGGTGCAGCTGGACCAGCGGAAGCCCGGCCGCGCGCGCGGCGTCCACGATGGAGGCGGGCAGCCGTCCGAAGCGCGGGCCGAGCTCCACGACCAGGGCCGCGATGCCCCGGTCGGCGAGGCGGCGGACGAAGGCGCGCTGTTCGGCGGGGCGGGCGCCCAGGCCCAGGCCGGTGGTCAGGAGCAGCTCGCCGCCCTTGAGGAGGGAGGCGATGTTCGGGACCTCGCCCGCGTGCACCCAGCGCACCGTACGGTTCAGCCGGTCGGCGCCGGCCACCACTTCCGGGAGCCCGGCGCGCAGCCCGGGCAGCTCCAGCGCCCGCTGCACGGTGATTCCGCTGTGGCTCTCCACGTACCGGCCCGCTTCCCTTGTGCCGTGCCCGTCGATCGGGCGGTCGTCCTGTTCAGGACGCTACCGCCCGGGGCGCGGGACGCGCACCGCAGGGGAGGAGCGGGGACGCGCCGCCGCACCGGCCCGGCCCGGTCAGGGCTTCGTCAGCAACCCCGCGAGCGTGCCCCGGCTGCTCCGCAGCGCCTCGATCCGGTCGTCCATCACCGCCAGCTCCCCGCCGAGGATCTCCCGCAGCTCCGCGCACCAGTCGAACCCGGGCTCCTCGCCCCGGGAACACGGCAGCACCTGAGCGATCACCTCGGTGGACAGGCCCGCCCGCAGCAGCGCGCGGATCTGCGTGACGGTCACCACGGCCTCCTCGTCGTAGGCGCGATATCCGTTCGCACCCCGCCCCGCCGACAACAGTCCCTGCGCCTCGTAGTACCGCAGCGACCGCGCGCTGACGCCCGTCCGCCGGGACAACTCCCCGATCAGCATGTGCCCGCGCCCCGTTCCCTCTTGACCTTGTCACCGGTGTCAGGCCCTAACGTCCGGGCCATGAACGAAGATTCCCCGTACATCGTGCACGTGAACGGCCGCACGGCCGCCACCGGCGACCTCGCGCCGCTCGCCTTCGCGGGCCACGCCCACTTCACCGCCGTACAGGTCCGCGGTGGCCGGGTCCGCGGCCTCGACCTCCACCTGGAGCGGCTGCGGTCCGCTTCGGCGGAGCTGTTCGGCCGGGCTCTGCCGGAGGACCTGGTGCGCTCGCGGCTGCGTACGGCGCTCCGTGACGGGCCGGTCGATCTGTCGCTGACGGTCACGGTGTACTCCCCGGCGGGCGAGTTCACCGCGGCCGACGCCGAACCCGCGCTCCTCGTGCGCACCGGCCCGGCGTCGTCCGGCCCCGGCGGTCCGCTCGCCCTGGCGGCGGTCCGGCACGACCGGTTCCAGCCGCACATCAAGCACGTCGGCGAGGCGGCCAAGACGCACCTGCTCCGCGAGGCCGTCGCCGACGGCTTCGACGACGCCGCGTTCCTGGACGGGGAGGGCCGGTTCAGCGAGGCGACGATCTGGAATCTGGCGTTCTGGGACGGCGCGTCGGTGCTGTGGCCCCGGGCCGGCCTGCTGACCGGGACGACCATGGGCATCGTCCGGCGGCAGCTGGACCGGCTCGGAGTCGGACAGCGGACCGTCGCGGTCACCCCCGACGACCTGCCCGCCCTCACCGGCGCGGTCGTCATGAACTCCTGGACGCCGGGCGTGCCCGTCCACCGGATCGGCGCGGTCGAGTTGCCGGCCGCCCCGCCGTTCCTGGACCTGCTCCACCGGGCGTACGAGGCCGAACCGCTCACCGCCCCCTGAACGTGCGAAGGCCGCCCCGGAGAGCCCGGGGCGGCCGCCCGTACCGTCGGCGGGATCAGCCGACGTACGCGCCGCTCGCCGTCAGCCGCAGAGCCGTGTCGATCAGCGGGACGTGGCTGAACGCCTGCGGGAAGTTCCCCACCTGGCGCTGGAGGTTGGAGTCCCACTCCTCGGCCAGCAGGCCCAGGTCGTTGCGGAGCGCCAGCAGCTTCTCGAACAGCTGGCGCGCCTCGTCGACCCGGCCGATCATCGCGAGGTCGTCGGCCATCCAGAACGAGCAGGCCAGGAACGCGCCCTCGTCGCCCGCCAGACCGTCGACGCCCGCGTCCTCGCCCTCCGTCGGGTAGCGCAGGATGAAGCCGTCCTCCGTGGACAGCTCCCGCTGGATCGCCTCGATCGTGCCGATGACCCGCTTGTCGTCCGGCGGCAGGAAGCCCATCTGCGGGATGAGCAGCAGGGAGGCGTCCAGTTCCTTCGACCCGTAGGACTGGGTGAAGGTGTTGCGCTCCTCGTCGTAGCCGCGCTCGAGGACGTCCCGGTGGATGTCGTCGCGGAGCTGGTACCACCGCTCCAGCGGACCTTCGACGTCCCCCGACTCGACCAGCTTGATCGTCCGGTCGACCGCGACCCACGCCATCACCTTCGAGTGCACGAAGTGCCGACGCGGCCCGCGCACCTCCCAGATGCCCTCGTCGGGCTCCTCCCAGTGCTTCTCCAGATACTCGATCAGCTTGAGCTGGAGGCCCATGGCGTAGTCGTTGCGGGTCAGACCCGTCATGTGCGCCAGGTGCAGCGCCTCGGTGACCTCGCCGTACACGTCGAGCTGGAGCTGGTTGGCCGCGCCGTTGCCGACCCGGACCGGGCCGGAGTTCTCGTAACCGGGCAGCCAGTCCAGCTCCGCCTCGCCGAGCTCGCGCTCGCCGGCGATGCCGTACATGATCTGCAGGTTCTCCGGGTCACCCGCCACCGCCCGCAGCAGCCACTCGCGCCAGGCGCGGGCCTCCTCCCGGTATCCGGTGCGCAGCAGCGAGGAGAGGGTGATCGCGGCGTCCCGCAGCCAGGTGTAGCGGTAGTCCCAGTTCCGTACGCCCCCGATCTCCTCGGGCAGGGAGGTGGTCGGGGCCGCGACGATGCCGCCGGTCGGCGCGTACGTGAGGGCCTTCAACGTGATCAGGGAGCGGACGACCGCCTCCCGATAAGGCCCGTGGTACGTGCACTGATCGACCCATTCGCGCCAGAACAGCTCGGTCGCCTCCAGGGAACCCTCGGGTTCGGGGAGGGCGGGCGGCCCGTGGTGCGAGGGCTGCCAGCTGATCGTGAACGCCACCCGGTCGCCGGGGCCGACGGTGAAGTCGGAGTAGGTGGTCAGGTTCCTGCCGTAGGTGTCCGCCTCGGTGTCCAGCCAGACGGAGTCCGGACCGGCGACGGCGACCGTGCGGTTGTCGACCTTGTGCACCCAGGGCGTCACCCGGCCGTAGCTGAAACGCATCCGCAGTTCCGAGCGCATCGGCACCCGGCCGCTGACGCCCTCCACGATCCGGATGAGCTGCGGTGCGCCGTCCCGCGGCGGCATGAAATCGGTCACCCGTACGGTGCCGCGCGGCGTGTCCCACTCCGATTCGAGGACGAGGGAGTCGCCGCGGTAGCGCCGCCGGTCGGCGAAGGCTGGTTCCGTTCCTTCCGCTCTCGCGGGGCCCATGCGCCAGAAGCCGTGTTCCTCGGTGCCCAGAAGCCCCGCGAACACGGCGTGCGAGTCGAAGCGGGGCAGGCACAACCAGTCCGCTGTGCCGTCCCGGCAGACCAGGGCGGCGGTCTGCATGTCTCCGATGAGTGCGTAATCCTCGATGCGCCCGGCCACGTGCGTCTCCAGTCGAACGGCCATGTCGCCCCGTCAAAGGGCGCTTACTGCGGTCAAGGGGATCGTAGGGTCTTTCACCCGGGAAGAATCCGACGAGTCCTGTACCGGTGGGCGGCCTGGGTGCTCCGCCGCCCGGCCGTCTCGGCAGCGAGTGTTTGAGCAGGATACGACGCACGGCGACGATCCGCGCGACGGTCGCGGCAAGATCTCTGAGCTGATCGGGTGTGACGTGAAGTGCTGGAGGTGATGGTGTGACTCCGATGTGGAGGGTGTGGCCGGAAGCAGCCTCCCGTCGTCGCTGTTACCCTGGTAGCCCGTGGACCGGTGGTCGTTCGCGACAGCGCACGAGGCCCCCGAACCGCAGCGACGGCACCCCCGGAATCCCCGGTCGGGCGGCCGGTACGCACCTCAGAATCGCGACCACGGGAGCCCCCTTTGGCTATGCAGCCCACATCCACGACGACCAAGCACATCTTCGTCACCGGGGGTGTCGCCTCCTCCCTCGGCAAGGGTCTGACTGCCTCCAGCCTGGGTGCCCTGCTCAAGGCGCGTGGCCTGCGGGTCACCATGCAGAAGCTCGACCCCTACCTCAACGTCGACCCCGGCACGATGAACCCCTTCCAGCACGGTGAGGTGTTCGTCACCAACGACGGCGCCGAGACCGACCTGGACATCGGCCACTACGAGCGCTTCCTCGACGTCGACCTCGACGGCTCCGCCAACGTGACGACCGGCCAGGTCTACTCGCAGGTCATCGCCAAGGAGCGGCGCGGCGAGTACCTGGGCGACACCGTCCAGGTCATCCCGCACATCACCAACGAGATCAAGCACCGCATCCGCCGCATGGCCACCGACGACGTGGACGTCGTCATCACCGAGGTCGGCGGCACGGTCGGCGACATCGAGTCGCTGCCGTTCCTGGAAACCGTCCGCCAGGTCCGCCACGAGGTCGGCCGGGACAACGTCTTCGTCGTCCACATCTCGCTGCTGCCGTACATCGGCCCCTCCGGCGAGCTGAAGACCAAGCCCACCCAGCACTCGGTGGCCGCCCTGCGCAACATCGGCATCCAGCCGGACGCCATCGTGCTGCGCGCCGACCGTGAGGTCCCCACGGCCATCAAGCGCAAGATCTCGCTGATGTGCGACGTCGACGAGACCGCCGTGGTGGCCTGCCCGGACGCCCGGTCGATCTACGACATCCCCAAGGTGCTGCACACCGAGGGCCTGGACGCCTACGTCGTGCGCAAGCTCGACCTGCCGTTCCGGGACGTCGACTGGACCACCTGGGACGACCTGCTGGACCGGGTCCACAACCCCGACCACGAGGTCACCGTCGCGCTGGTCGGCAAGTACATCGACCTGCCCGACGCCTACCTCTCGGTCACCGAGGCCATCCGCGCCGGCGGCTTCGCCAACAAGGCCCGGGTCAAGGTCAAGTGGGTCACCTCCGACGACTGCCGCACCGCGGCCGGCGCCGCCGAACACCTCGGCGACGTCGACGCGATCTGCATCCCGGGCGGCTTCGGCGAGCGCGGGGTCGACGGCAAGGTCGGCGCCATCCGCTACGCCCGTGAGAACAAGGTCCCGCTGCTCGGCCTCTGCCTCGGCCTCCAGTGCATCGTGATCGAGGCGGCCCGTTCGCTCGCCGAGATCCCCGACGCCAACTCCACCGAGTTCGACGCCGCCACATCCCACCCCGTCATCTCGACGATGGAGGAGCAGCTCGCCTACGTCGAGGGCGCGGGCGACCTGGGCGGCACCATGCGGCTCGGCCTCTACCCGGCCAAGCTCGCCGAGGGCTCCCTCGTCCGCGAGGCCTACGACGGCCAGCCGTACGTGGAGGAGCGCCACCGCCACCGCTACGAGGTCAACAACACCTACCGGGCCGAGCTGGAGAAGAAGGCCGGTCTGGTCTTCTCCGGCACCTCCCCGGACAACAAGCTCGTCGAGTACGTCGAGTACCCGCGCGAGACGCACCCCTACCTGGTCGCCACCCAGGCGCACCCGGAGCTGCGCTCCCGCCCGACCCGCCCGCACCCGCTCTTCGCGGGTCTGGTGAAGGCCGCCGTCGCGCGCCAGGTCGCCGCCGCGAAGGGCGCGGACGCGTAACACCGAGGCATTACGGTTGACCGGGGTACGGATCCTGTGCGGATCGGTACCCCGGTTTCCGTTGGTTCGTGGGAGGACGTGGACGTACATGGGTATCCAGGACAAGCCCGAGGAGTGGCAGGTCACCGCGACCGCGACCCCCTTCGCCGGCAACAAGACCAGCGTCCGCACCGACCAGGTGGTGATGCCCGACGGATCCGTCCACGGCCGTGACTACCAGGTCCACCCCGGCTCCGTGGCCGTCCTCGCGCTCGACGACGACGACCGGGTCATCGTGCTGCGCCAGTACCGCCACCCGGTGCGCCACCGGCTCTGGGAGATCCCGGCCGGACTGCTCGACGTCCCCGGCGAGAACCCCCTGCACGCCGCTCAGCGCGAGCTGTACGAGGAGGCGCACGTCAAGGCCGAGGACTGGCGGGTGCTGACCGACGTCTACACCACGCCCGGCGGCTGCGACGAGGCCGTGCGCGTCTTCCTCGCCCGCGATCTCTCCGAGGCGGAGGGCGAGCGGTACGCGGTCTCCGAGGAGGAGGCCGACATGGAGCACGCCCGGGTGCCGCTGCCCGAGCTGGTCCGCTCGGTGATCGCGGGGGACCTGCACAACAACTGCCTGGTCGTCGGGGTGCTCGCGCTCTCCGCCGTACGCGCGGGCGACGGCGTCGACTCGCTGCGCCCCGCCGAGGCGCCCTGGCCGGCCCGGCCCTTCGAGGCCTGACGGGCCGTCTGGGTCCCTGCCCCACCCCCCGATCGGACGATCACAGGACCCGGTGATCGTAAAAAATGAAGAAATGCTGATCCGATCGGGGGATGTTCCTCGTGCTCCGCCCCACTCCGCAGTGATCGTCGTCACCGCTGAACTACGCTCGAAATGCACCCGACCGGAGTTCCGGCGGGCACCGCGTGCAGCGAAGTGGAGCGTGGCTCGTGACCGATCAGGCGGTGGACACCAGCGGCCCGGCGAAGGCCCCCGGGACCGAGGAGCCGTCCGGCACCGTACCGCCCCGATTCTTCGGCCGCGAACGTGAGTTGAAGGCTCTGCGGGCGGACATCGAGCGCGCCGGCCTCGACACCCTGGCCGGCCGCAAGGCCCCCCGCGCCCGGGTCCTGCTCATCGCGGGCCGGCCCGGATCGGGCCGCAGCGCGCTCGCCGAGGAGCTGGCCGGAGCGCTCACCGGAACCGATGCCGCCGGTGCCGCCGCGACCGCCACGGGCGCACTGCCCTGGGCCGTTCCCGGTACGGGCTCCGGCGACTACCCCGACGGGGTGCTCCGGGTCGGCCTCACCGACCCCGGCGGCGGACGCGTCCCCACCGAACGCACCGCGGGCGAGCTCCTCGGCCTCCTCGGGGTGGCGGTCCCGCCCGGCGCCGATCAGGACGAACTGTCCGAGATGGTCCGCGAGGCCCTCGCCGTACGCCGGCTCGTGCTGGTGCTCGACGACGCGGCCGACGCCGAACAGGTCGACCCGCTGCTCCCGGAGAACCCGGACTGCCTGGTCCTCGCCACCGCGACCGGACCGCTGACCGGCATCCCCGACGTGCGGCCCTGCACCCTCGGCGGGCTGGAGGCGGGCGCGGCGGTGCGGCTGCTCGCCCGCGTCATCGGGCAGGTCCGCATCACCGTCGACCCCCGCACCGCGGAGAGCCTGGCCGAGGAGTGCGGGGGCCAGCCCGCGGCGCTGGCCCTGATGGGCGGCCTGCTCGCCGCCCACCCCATGGCCTCGGTCGCCGACGTCGCCAAGCAGTTGTACGAGTTGCCCGACTCCGGCGAGCAACTGCCCACCGGTGCCCGCCCGCTGGCCCGGGCGTTCCGGCTCGTCCACGACTCCCTGCCGGGGGCCGCCGCCCGGATACTGCGCCTGCTGGCCCTCGCCCCCGCCGGACTGGCCGACGCCCACACCGCCTCCGCGCTGGCCGGTTGCTCGGTCTCCGCGGCCCGCGCCACCCTCGACGACTTCGTGAAGCGCGGGCTGCTGCGGACGGACGGCGCGGCCCACCCCCAGTACGCGGTGCCCGGCTGCCTCGCCCCGATGCTGCGGGCCCTCCTGGAGGACCGGGACCGGGCGGCCGAGATCCAGCTCGCCCGCGCCCGGATGCTGGAGCGGACCGTGCGCCGGCTCCAGTCCTGCCGGG
>NZ_NTGZ01000133.1 GCF_002551245.1 Streptomyces sp. rh34 | reverse complement strand
GTGTCCGGCGGTCATGGACCGGGTCCAGGCGGGCAGGGCCCGCTCGCGCGTGGCCGGCGGCCGACCGGCGCCGGACAGGGCGAGGGGCCCCGGTCCGAGCGCGGGCTGTTCACCGGTCCGCCCGAGGACGATGCGGCGGCGCAGGTCGCCCGCGTCGGCGGGCCGCTCCTCGGGGGCCTTGGCGAGCAGGTCGAGGACGACGCGGTCGAAGAAGCCGGGCAGGTCGGCGCGGTGGGTGCGCAGCGGTTCCGGCGGGGTGTCACGGTGTCCGACGAGTACGGCCCAGGCGTCGTCCTGGTCGAAGGGCGGCACCCCGGTGGCGATTTCGTACAGGACGCAGCCCAGCGAGTAGAGGTCGCTGCGGTGGTCGACCTCCTTGCCGCTGATCTGCTCGGGCGACATGTAGTGCGGGGTGCCCATGGCGAGGCCGGTGGTGGTGAGGCGGGAGGTCATGCCGATGTCGTGGCCGAGGCGCGCTATGCCGAAGTCGCAGATCTTCACCGTGCCGTCGGTCAGCCGCATGATGTTGGCGGGCTTGAGGTCGCGGTGGACGATGCCCTGCCGGTGGGTGTAGCCGAGGGCGTCGGCGACCTGCTCCGCGATGTCGACGACGTGGTCGACGGGCAGCGGGTGCTGCTGGTTCTCCTCCAGCAGCTGGCTCAGGTTGTGCCCGTCGAGCAGCTCCATGACGAGGTAGAGCACGCCCTCGTGCTCGCCGAAGTCGTGCACGACGGTGACGCCCCGGTGCTGGAGGGAGGCCGCCACCCGGGCCTCGCGCCGGAAGCGTTCGCGCAGGACGCGGGTGAACGCCTGGTCGTGCTGGGGGCCCATGGGTTTGAGGCATTTGACGGCGACCTGACGGCCCAGCGACTCGTCGCGGGCGCGCCACACCTCGCCCATGCCGCCGCGCCCGATCAGTTCGAGCAGTCGGTACCGGCTCTGGATCAGCCTGGTGTCCGCCATCTGCCGCTTCCCGCCCCCGTTGTTCCCCGCTGGTTGGTCCTGTCGTCGAACTGCCGCCGTCGCCCGGCAGACGGCAGTTCGACGGCAAGACCTAGCGCTGTGCCCTCCCCGGCCCGTCCAGTATGGCGGCCGGTCCGCGGAGTTTGTACGCGGCGGGGCGGCTGTCGGCCCCCAGCCGGGCCATCGCCCCGAGAATGTGGCCGGGCGGCAGCTGCCAGCGCAGCCGGTCCGGGATCGCGCGCAGAACGGCGCCGGTGGCGCGCAGCCGCCGGTCGACGGTGGCCGTCGGCGGGGCCGGCCTGCCGTACAGCTCGTGGGCGTACGGGGGCAGGGACTGGTAGGCGAGCGCCGCCACCCGCCGCCACACCAGGGTGCGCGCCGGAACGAGCCAGGGGCGCACGGGCGGGCGGCGGAGGAAGGCGTCGATGTCGGCGGCCTCGGCCCCGGCGGCGAGCTCGGGGCGTACGCGGTCGAAGTAGGCGGCGAGTTCGGCGGTGGTGGCGGGCACCCCGGCCGGGTCGAGGCCGACGAGGCGGGCGCCGGTGCGGTGTTCGTCGACGTACCGGTCGGCCTGGGCGTCGGTGAGGGAGAAGCCGGAGCGGCGCTGGACCTGGAGGTAGGAGTCGACCTCGGCGCAGTGCACCCAGAGCAGCAGTTCCGGTTCGTCGACGCCGTATGTCTCCCCGGTGGCCGGGTCGGTGGCCTCGATGACGCGGTGGATCCGGCGGACCCGGGCGCCCGCCTGTTCGGCGGCTTCGGTGGTGCCGTAGGTGATGGTGCCGACGAAGGACGCCGTACGCATGAGCCGGCCCCAGGCGTCCCGGCGGAAATCGGAGTTCTGGGTGACTCCCCGCACGGCGCGCGGGTGGAGTGCCTGGAGGTAGAGGGCACGGATTCCCGCGATCCACATCATCGGGTCGCCGTGCATCTGCCAGGTGACCGACCGGGGCCCGAAGAGCCCGGGGTCGGGTCGTCCGGGAGGGGCGTCGTTCATCCGCGGGTACCTCCGGCTCGGCGGTGCACGGGGGGTGCCGGTACGCGTACGGATCGGGACCAGGACCCGGACCGATGGTACGCCGGGAAGGGGTGTTCCCGGCAGGGTGGGTCCGCCCCGATCGGGGCCGGCTCACGGTGGCCGAGCAGCTCATGGACCGTATGGCGCCATACTCGGCACGCCCCTGGAATACCCCCTGGGGGTATGTTGTTATGGTGGGTGTCCCCAGGACGGAAAGCACCCGAAGGCACATCACACAGATGGAGTCACGATGAACAGCAATTCCGGCCACGACATGACCGGCCACGGCGGCGCCCGACCCGGCGGGCTGTCGGTCTCCGAGGGCGGGTACACCCTCGAACTCGACTCGACGATCTTTCCGGCCGGGGCACGGACGGTCACCTTCAGGGTGACCGGTCCCGACGGGCGGCCGGTGACCGAGTTCACGCCCGAGCACGAGAAGAAACTGCACTTCATCGCCGTCCGGCGCGACACGACCGGGTTCCAGCACGTGCACCCGGTGATGGACGGGAAGGGCACCTGGAGCGTCGACCTGACGCTGGAACCGGGAGACTGGAGGTTCTTCGCCGACATCCACCCGGCCGGCCACGGCGGGACCATGACGCTGGGCATCGACGCCTCGGTCGCCGGGCCGTACGACCCGCGGCCGATTTCCCAGGGCTCGCGCAGCGCTCACGTCGGCGAGTACGCCGTCACCCTCGACGGGGAACTCCTGCCCGGCACGGCGAGCGACCTGACGCTCACCGTCAGCCGGAACGGCCGGCCGGTCACCGATCTGCAGCCCTACCTGGGCGCGTACGGGCACCTGGTGGCGCTACGGGTCGGCGACCTGGGCTACCTCCACGTCCACCCGGAGGGCGAACCCGGTGACGGCGTCACCGAGCCGGGGCCCCGTATCACTTTCATGGCCGCAGCTCCTTCGGGCGGCGTCTACCGCCTCTACCTGGACTTCCAGCACGACGGTGTCGTCCGGACGGCCGAGTTCACGGTGCGGACCGCCGCGACCGCTCCCGGCCCGGACGCGGCACCCCGGGCGGCCGCGTCCGAGCACGCGGGCCACCACGGCGGCCACGCGCACCACTGAGCGCACACCGCACACCTCATACCGCTGACCACTGACGACCGCAGGCACGTCATCGGCCGGCCACCGTCCCGCACGGCCCGGCCGAGGGGCGCCCGATCCGTCGAGCGCCCCGCCACCCTCCAGCACAGCCTCCCGTCGGAAGGACCACCATGCCGCGCCTGTCCCGACTCACCCCCGACACGGCGGTCGGCGCGTCGCGCGACCTCCTGGCCGAGCTCGTCTCCCGGCACGGCGAGGTCGGGGACATGGTCTCCACGATGGCCCACTCGCCCGCCGTTCTGGGCGGCTATCTGCAACTCAGCCGGGCCATGGGGCGAGCCGAGCTCGACCGCGGGATCAGCGAACGGATCTCGATCGCCGTCCAGACCCGGCAGGGCTGCCGGCTCTGTCTCGACGCGCATGTCGGCGCCGCCCGCAGGACGGGAGTGGACGAGGGGGAGATCGAGCGTGCCCGCGCGGGCACCTCGGACGACCCCGGGATCGCGGCGATCATCGCCCTCGCCCTCCAGGTCCACCGCGAGCCGACGTCGATCACCGACGCGCAGGTCATCGCGTTGCGCGAGCACGGATACAGCGACCGTGCGATGGCCGACGTCGTCGGCGTCGTCGCACTCAACGTCCTCACCGGTGCCTTCAACCTGCTCGCCGGCCTCACCCCGGAGAGCGGCGCCGATGCGTAGAGACATCCCCGCCTCCCTCCGCGGGGCGCGGCCTCCGGCGCGAGGCCGCGCCCCGCCGCACGGACCCGGAAGGAACACGCCATGCGCCTGTTCGCCAACCGCGACTACCGCCGTCTGTTCAGCGCCCAGATCATCGCCCTCTTCGGCACCGGACTGGCCACCGTGGCACTCGGGCTGCTCGCCTACGACCTCGCCGGTCCGGGCGCCGGCGCGGTCCTCGGCACCGCCCTGACCGTCAAGATGGTCATGTACGTGGCCATAGCGCCGATCGCCGCCGCGTACGTCGACCGCTTCCCCAGAAGAACCCTCCTGACCCTCCTCGACGCGGTGCGCGCCGTGGTGGTCCTGGCCCTGCCGTTCGTCACGGAGGTCTGGCACATCTACCTGCTGGTCGGTCTGCTCCAGGCCGCGTCCGCGGCGTTCACCCCGACGTTCCAGGCCGTCATCCCCGACATCGTCACCGAGGAGTCCGACTACGTACGTGCCCTGTCCGCCTCGCAGGTCGCCTCGACCATGGAAAGCCTCCTCTCCCCCGTACTGGCAGCGGTCGCCCTGGCGTTCCTGAGCTTCGACCGGCTGTTCCTGGGCACCTCCGCCGGCTTCCTCCTCTCCGCCCTGCTCGTGCTGTCGACGCGCATCCCCGAAGCCCGCCCCAGCGCCCACACCCGGGCGTGGGACAAGGCGACGGCAGGGATCAGGACCTTCCTCCGGACACCGCGACTGCGCGGCATCATGGCGCTCAATCTCGCGGTCGCGGCGGCGGGGTCGATCGTCGTCGTCAGCACCGTCAACTACGTCCGCGACGAGCTCGGGGGCTCGCAGTCGGCCGTCGCGTGGATGCTCGCCGCCTCCGGCAGCGGGACCCTTCTGGCCGCCCTCGCGCTGCCCCGGGTACTCGACCGGGTCACCGCCCGGACGGTCATGGTGACCGGAGCCGGAGTCCTCGTCGGCGGCACGGCCGCCGCGGTGACACTCGTCGCGGCCGGCCTGACCACCTGGACCGGTACGGCGATCGTCTGGGCCCTGATCGGCATCGGCATGGCGCTGGTCATCACCCCGACCGGCAAGGTCCTGCGCGCCTCGGTCGAACCGAACGCGGTCCCCGGGGTCTTCGCGGCCCAGTTCTCCCTGTCGCACCTCGCCTGGCTGATCACCTACCCCATCGCCGGATGGCTCGGCAGCGACGCCGGCTTCGCCGCCGCCTGGTCCACCCTCGCGGCGCTCGCCGGGGCGGGCGCGATCGGCGCTCTCCTCCTGTGGCCGCGCCACGACGGGCGAGGAGCCGCGACCGGGCCCGTGGCACCCATCGGGGCCGGGCGCTCCGCCGCGGACCGGTCAACCCTGTCCAAGGCCGCGTAGGGCGCGCTGACGACCGACGCGGCCCGGCAGCCCCGTGCAGAAGTCCCCGACCGGCCCGACCGCAGCCCCGATCACAGCTCGCCATACCCCTAGGGGGTATATTGCTCACTCGTAGCGAGATACCCCCCTCCCGTATAGGAGACAGTTATGTCAACTCCATCCGCCCCTCCCGGTCCAGCCCGCTGGACAGCGCTCGTCCTCATAGCCCTGGCCCAGTTCACGGTCATCATGGACACGTCCATCATTGGCGTGGCACTCCCCAAGATGCAGGTGGACCTGGGCTTCTCCCCCGAGGGCCTGTCCTGGGTGTTCAACGCCTACGTCGTCGCTTTCGGCGGGCTCCTCCTGCTCGGCGGACGGCTCTCCGACCTGTTCGGCGCCAAGCGGATCTTCGTCGCCGGCTGGACGGTGATGGCCACGGGATCCCTGGTCGCCGGCCTCGCCTCCGAGGTCTGGGTCGAACTGACCGGGCGCGCCCTGCAGGGCGTCGGCGCCGCGCTGATCGCCCCGGCCGCTCTGACGCTGCTGATGATGCTCTTCGGCTCCCGCCCCAAGGAGCTGACCAAGGCGCTGGCCCTGTACGGCGCGGCGGCTCCGGCGGGCGGCACCGCCGGCGTCTTCCTCGGCGGCGTGATCACCGAGTACGCCAGCTGGCCCTGGGTGTTCTACATCAACATCCCGATCGCCCTGGTCGTGCTGGCCGTCACCCCTGCGGTCATGCCCTCCTCCCCCGTCCGCCGCGGATCCGTCGACTTCGCCGGAGCCGCCACCGTCACCGTGGGACTGGCCACCGCCGTCTACGCCATCGTCCGCGCCCCCGAAACCGGCTGGGGCTCGGCCGAGACCTGGCTCGTCCTGCTGGCCGGCCTGGCGCTGATCGCCGCGTTCGTCGCCATCCAGTCGAAGCGCCGCGAGCCGCTGATGCGGCTGGGTATCTGGCGGGCCCCCAACCTGGCCGGAGCGAACATCGCACAGCTGCTGATGGCCGCCGCGTGGATCCCCATGTGGTTCTTCCTCAACCTGTACCTCCAGCAGGTCCTGGGGCTGGGCGCGTTCGCCTCGGGCGCGGCCCTGCTGCCCATGACGGTCGCCATCATGATCATGATGATCGTCCTGGCGCCCCGTCTGATGGCCCGCTTCGGGAGCAAGCCGCTGATCGTCACCGGCCTGCTGGCCCTCGCGGCAGGCATGCTGTGGCTGTCGTTCGCCCGGGCGGACGGCACCTTCTGGATCGACGTCCTGCCCGCCTCCCTGCTGGCCGCGGCCGGCATGTCGCTGGCGTTCATTCCCTCCCTCGGCACCGCACTGTCCAGTGCGCGCCCCGAGGAGGGCGGCCTCGCCTCCGGCATCGTCAACACCAGCTACCAGGTCGGCTCCGCTCTCGGACTGGCCGCGATGACGGCCGTTTCCGCGGCGTACGGCGCCCGCGAACTCGGCAACCCCGAAGCGCTCACCAACGGGTTCTCCGCCGCCTTCATCGGCGCGGCGGCCCTCGCCGCCGTCGGCGCGGTCGCGTCACTGCTCACCCTGCGCGGGGCCCCCTCGCAGGATGCCGCCCCCAACGAGAAGCAGCCCGCCTAGGCGGGTGCTGTCCGACACACGCAGGGGCCGGCCCGGGCGGGCCGGCCCCTGCGGGGTGGTCGGGCTCGGGACGGTCGGGCTCAGGCGCGCAGGAACGTCTCGACGCTGGCCGCCAGGGCCAGAGGAGTCTCGTACATGGGGTAGTGGCCGCTGTTGGCGATCTCCTCCAGTTCGGCGTTCGGATAGTGGCTGAGCCACGTGGCGCGCATGGCGTCGGCCGTCAGGGCGAGATCGTGCTCGCCGACGATGACCTTGACCGGGACGGGGTTGCCGGCGATCCGTTCCGTGAGGTCCGCCGTGACCCAGTCCCGCACGTAACCGCCGAACGCCTCGCGGGTCGACCACTCCAGCGAGCGGTCGACCATCAGGTCGAGCCATACCCGGGGCGCGCGTCGTCCGGTGACCAGGTCCACGATGGACCGTCGCTTGTCGCGGTCCTGCGCGGCACCGTAGAACAGCGCCTCTCCGTCGCGGTCCAGCGGATAGACACCGGCGGGAACGGGGGCCAGGCCGACCAGCTTGCGAACCCTCCGCGGAGCCTGGGCGAGCACCTGCTGGGCCGCCTTGCCGCCCATGGAATGGCCGATGAGGGAGAAGGTCTCCCAGCCGAGTTCGCCGGCCAGAGCGAGGGCGTCGTCGGCGATCTCGGCGAGCGTGTACGCCCCGGGGACGGTTGCGCGATCGCCGTAGCCCCGGTAGTCGAGGAAGGCGTAACTGAAGGCGTCGCCGTCCAGGCAGTCCAGGAAGGGGCCCCAGCCGGAGCTGGTCCCGAACCAGTCGTGGAGCACCAGCACTCGGTGGTCGCCGGAACCGATCAGACGGTGCGGCATGCTCATATCGGGTCCTCCCGGGTCGCGGACGATCGGGCGCGCGGGGCGACGCGCGCTCCGGATCCCTTCCCCCCGCCGGGATCGCGAACCGGTTCGACGGGGAACGCCACCGACTGCGCGGTGGAGTCCGGCCGCGCGCTCGCCGACGGCCGGTTCCCGCGGGGTCGGCTCAGTGGCCGGCGGCCAGTTCTCCGGTGAGCCGTTCGTGGAGGTGCGCGCTCGGGTCGTTGAGGCCGGTGATCTCCACGGTTTTGCCGCGCTGGGCGTACTTGGTCTCGATGGCGTCGAGGGCGGCGACGGAGGACGCGTCCCAGATGTGGGCCGAACTCAGGTCGATGATGACGCGGTCGGGGTCGTTCGCGTAGTCGAACCGGCCGACGAGGTCGTTGGAGGAGGCGAAGAAGAGCTCGCCGGTGACCCGGTAGACGACCGTGGTGCGGTCGGGGTCGGTGACGGCCGTGACTTCGGCGAGGTGGGCGACGCGCCGGGCGAAGATGACCATGGCCGTGACGGAGCCGACGACCACGCCTACGGCGAGGTTGTGCGTGATCACGACGCAGGCGACGGTGATCACCATGACGGCGATCTCGCCGACGGGCATCCGCTCCAGGGTCTTGGGCGCGATGGAGTGCCAGTCGAAGGTCGCGAAGGAGACCATGACCATGACGGCCACCAGCGCGGCCATGGGGATGTCGGAGACGACCGGGCCGAAGACGATGCACAGCACCATCAGGAACGCGCCCGCCAGGAACGTGGAGAGGCGGGTGCGGGCGCCCGACACCTTTACGTTGATCATGGTCTGGCCGATCATCGCGCAGCCGCCCATGCCGCCGAAGAAGCCGGTGACGATATTGGCGATGCCCTGCCCGAGGGATTCACGGGTCTTGTTCGAGTGGGTGTCGGTGATGTCGTCGACCAGCTTCGCGGTCATCAGCGATTCCATCAGGCCGACCAGTGCCATCGCGAACGCGTAGGGGGCGATCGTCGTCAGCGTGTCGAGGGTGAACGGCACGTCGGGCAGGCCCGGCACCGGCAGCGAGGACGGCAGGGCGCCCCGGTCACCGACGGTCGGCACCGCGATGGCGGCGCCGACGGTGATCACGGTGAGGATGACGATGGAGACGAGCGGGGCCGGGACCACCGTGGTGATCTTCGGGAAGAACACCATGAGCGCCAGACCGCCGATGATCAGGGGGTACACGGGCCAGGGCACGTCGGTCATCTCGGGAATCTGGGCCATGAAGATCAGGATGGCCAGGGAGTTGACGAAGCCGACCATCACCGACCTCGGAATGAACCGCATCAGTTTCGCCACACCCAGCGCCCCCAGGACGATCTGGAAGACGCCCGCGAGGATGACGGCCGCGATGAGGTAGCCGAGGCCGTGGTCACGGTTCAGCGGCGCGATCACCAGGGCGACGGCGCCGGTGGCCGCGGAGATCATGGCCCGGCGCCCGCCGACGACGGAGATCACCACGGCCATGGTGAAGGAGGCGAACAGACCGACCGCGGGATCGACTCCGGCGATGATCGAGAACGAGATCGCTTCGGGGATCAGCGCGAGCGCGACGACCAGTCCCGCCAGCACCTCGGTACGCCAGACCTTCGGATCGGACAGCCAGTCGGGCTTCAGGCCGCGCAGGCGGGCGGCCGGGGACACAGCGGAGTAGGCGGAAGACAAGGAGAAGGACCTGTCCTGCTCGGGCGCGCTCGGTCAACGAGCGAGTGCGCGGAGGTGTGACGGGGCGCCGGGCGGCCCCCGCGGACGGCTCCGTGAGCGCGGAGCCGGAAGACCGGTGTGGGGACGGACACGGAACCGCGCTTCGGCGCGGCCGGAGTCACGTCCGGGGGTAAGGCGTCACGGCGGGCAGAGGGCGGCGCCGGGCATCATGGGCTCGCGCACGCTCTTCTCCTGCGACAATCGGAACTTCGCCGGAGGCTTCATCGGCCCCGACACGGCAACACGGGCAGCGGAACACGGCCTCGCCTCCGGCAACTCTACCCTAACGTTAGGGTAGAGATCGACGGAGGGGCATCCGCCCCGGGGACGGCACCGGCGGGGATTCCGGGAACGTTCCGGGAACGAGAGAGGCCAGAGGCACGGGCGTGGACGGCAAGCACATGCAGATCGGCGAGGTCGCCGCACGGACCGAGCTCTCCCTGCGCACCATCCGCCATTACGAGGAGACCGGCCTGGTCGCCCCCTCCGCCCGGTCCCAGGGCGGCTTCCGCCTCTACACCGAGACCGACGTCGCCCGCCTCATGGTCATCCGGAGGATGAAGCCGCTCGGCTTCACCCTGGACCAGATGCGCGAGCTGCTCGATGCCACGGACCGGCTCGACGGGAACGACCAGCTCGACGCCGGCAAGCGCGAGGAACTGCTGGCCCGGGTGCGCGCCTATCAGCAGGCCGCCGCCGAGCAGGTCGAAAAGCTCCGGGTCCAGCTCGCTCGGGCCGAGGACTTCGAAGCCACCCTCCGCGCCCGCACGGACGGCGACGCCCTATAGAAGAGGACGGACCGTTGTCATACCCCCGGTTCTGAGCAGACCATCAAGTTCCGCGGAGAGGGCAGGTACCGGTTGATGCACACCACAGAGCTGACAGAAGCCCGCATCGAGGATACGAGCAACATCTTGGTCGCCCCTTCGATGTCGCAGGGCGCTGACGCGATCAAGGACTTCTTCGGCTCCGTCATCACCCCCGAGGATCTCGCTTCGGGTTCGTCCGACCTCACGCAGAGGACCGTCTACCTGTGCGGTGACATATCCGCGATCAGCAGCCGCCGACTGCACTCCGCGGCAAGGGTGTTCGTTGTCCGGGAGCTGTCACACGGCTACCACGAGGAGATCGACGAGCGCTGGGCCCTCATCGGCCTCGGCCGCGTCCCCATCCGCGTACACGGTGTCGGCGTGTATTACCGCCGCTTCTTCGAACGCGACGCCGACCACTTCGCCCGCATCCGTGCGGAGCACACGTTCCAGTCCCTGACGGAGTCCACCAAGCCCGGCACAGCGCATCGCAGCGGAATCTATCTGACGCCCGTCACACGAAACGGTGACGAACTGCGTTTCCGCCTGCTCCGGTGCTCCACGAACCTCTCGGGGCCGACCGAGAACTTCCGCCCGACCGACACGCGCGTCGTCGAGGCCCTGAACCGCGAGGCAGCCACCGTCTTCCGAGGCCAGGCGCCGCTGAATCACGTCCTGGCCCAGATCTACCACAACACCCTTGCCACGGCCGAGCGCAAGCAGTCCAAGGCCAAGATCTCGGCCCATGCCGACAAGACCAAGGACATGCCCGTCAACGGCGTCATGGCCTTCTGTACTTTCTATGACCGGCTCGACCATCTGCGCCCCCTGACCGATGACGCCTTCGACCACGGCGTGAAAGGCACCAGCGGGCTGACCGGACTGCGCTTCCGTCTCAAGGATCCGACCGGAGAGCTCGACGGGGTCGCCCTCCCTTCCCAGTTCGGCGTGACCCTTTATCCCGGCTCCGTGTTCTTCATGCCGCTGTCCACCAACCGCCTCTACACGCACGAAATCCGGCCCTCGATGCTGGACGCCGCGATGCTCCCGACCCGCCTGGGGTATGTGGTGCGCTGTTCGAGCACCGAAGCCGTGCACAAGAACGGCCACACGTTCCTCGACGCGGCCGGAGACCTGGTGAAGCTGGAACCCCCCACAGCGGCCGGCATGGACGATCTGCGCAAGCTGTACGCCGAGGAGAACAGAACGTCGTCCTTCATCGACTACGGCGACGACTTTCGCTTCAGCATGAACACGGGAGACTATCTTGCCCCCCGAATCTAGGCTCTCGGACGAGATCCTCACGTTCGCTCTGCCGACCGAGGCGAATCTGTTCGCGGAGCTGTCCACGTCGACGCGTCTGGAGGAGGTGGGAAAGGGTCGGCGAGGCGCCGTGCTCACCAAGCCGGACGAGGCGGGTGGTGTGCCGCTCGTACGCACGACCACGCGGTACACCAGCCCGACGCAACGCTTCCGGGCCGTGCACGAACGGCTGGCGCGACACATCCAAGAGCGTGCGGCGCTTTCGGTCGGCTTCAACAACGCTCTCATCGAGAGCTACACGAACGCCTACACGAAAATGGGCAGCCATTCCGACCAGGCTCTCGATCTGGCCGACGCGTCGTTCATCGCTGTCTTCTCCTGCTATCAGCACCCCGGAGCGGCCCCGCCGAGGAAGCTGATCTTCGCATCGAAGGACTCCGGTGACGAGAAGTTCGAGATCCCTCTGACCCACAACAGTGTCGTCGCGTTCTCCGTCGACGCGAACAGACGGCTCAGGCACAAGATCGTGCTGGAGAACGCGTCCCGGACGGCTGACAACCCCTGGCTGGGCGTGACGTTTCGAACGTCGAAGACCCTCGTCCGGTACCGCGACGGGCAGGCTCACCTCCCGCAGGGTGCGCGCCTCATGCCGGCCGACGACGAGCAGAGGAGCGAGTTCTACCGGCTGCGACGCCGTGAGAACAAGGAAGCGGACTTCAGCTACCCCCTCCTGACGTACACCGTCAGCGAGAACGATCTGATGCCACCCGTCTGATGCCTCGGTCCTGAACCGCGCGGGTAGTCAGTTGATCGCCGGGCCGGAGCCGTTGAGCCACGCCCACCGGGCCCAGTCGGAGAAGCCGGTCTGCCAGGTGTGGTAGACGCCCGCATGACTGGTCCCGAAGACCTCGATGCGGCCGTCGGCGTTGGTGGCGGCGGTGATGTCCGTGCCACCGGTGCCGAGGGCGGCCCAGTCACTGAAGGGGGCGTTGATCCCGGTCTGCCAGGCGTGGACGGCGATCTCATCGCTGATCGCGAAGACCTCCACCCGGCCGTCGGCGGTGCGTTCGCTGGTGAGCTTCGAGTCGGCCGGGCCGCCGGTTCCCACCCAGCCCGACCAGGTGGCCGGACTTTCCTGGTATCGGTGGAAAATTCCCTCCGGTCCGGAGGCGAACACCTCAAGACGCCCGTCGGCATTGTGGTCCACCGTCAGATCATGACCCCCCTCTCCGAAATGTTCCCATGCGGACCAGCCGCCGTTGGGGGCGAGCTGGTATTGGTGCTCGAGAACCGTGCCGTTGAGGGCGAATACCTCAAGGCGCCCGTCGGGGGACTTCTCCATTTCCAGACGGGCGTCGACGGGGCCACCACCGGTGAATTCCCAGTTCGACCAGCGGCCGTTCGGCGCGGACTGGTACCGGTGGTACACGCCCTTCGGTCCGGAAGCGAAGACCTCGATGCGGCCGTCGGCATTCGTTCCGGCGGCGATATACCGGCCACCGGTGCCGAATCCCTGCCAGCCGGACCAGTCCCTGGACGGACTCGTCTGATAGAGGTGCTGGGCCATGTCGCCGTTGATCGCCAGCAGCTCCAGCCGACCGTCGGCGTTGGGCACGATCGCCATCTGCGCGTTCCGCGGACCGCCGAGCGGCCGCCAGGCCGACCAGCCTCCGTTCACCTCGGTCTGCCACGCGTGGTACACCCCGTCAGCTCCGGCCGCGAAGGTCTCCAGCCGGCCGTCCGCCGACCGTGCCGACACCACACGGCCCGTCTCAGCCGGGCTGACGGCTCGGCGAGAGGGAGCCTCGGCAACTCTCTTGTAGCGGTACGGACGTGCGGTGAACAGGCCCCCGCTCGTGGTGTAGTTGATCGGTCGCTCATATCTGACGGACCCCACCCCGCCCCTCTCCTCCATGGTGAAGAAGCGCGTGTGCTCGTGATTCGCCCAGCCGGCGAACAGCACGACATGCCCCGCGTCGCCGCCGGTTCCCGGCCCGAGCGTGCCGACGGCGTCACCGGGCTTCAGGTCCTCCCAGGCGATGAGGTCCAGGAATTCGGGCAGGGTCACCGTGCTGGGGGACCAGGACAAGTGCAGTGCCATGGAGACGAAACCCGAGCAGTCGGTGCGGTAGTGCCTGCCTTCCAGGTCCGGGTGGGAGTCGTCCTGGTTGTAGTAGACGCTCAGATCCACCCAGTGCTGGGCACGGAGAAGGATCTCGTCGCGGGTGATCGGGCCGCCCACGTCCGACTGGACGCGCTGGGCGGAGCGAGGACCGATGCCGCTTCCGGCGGCACCGGCCCCGGATCCCGTCACGAGGACGTTCGCGCCCGCGAGGGACATCGCGGCCGACATTCCACCGACGGCTCTGAGTAGCTTTCTGCGGGAGGGACGGTGTGCGCTCACGACGGGCTCCTGGTCGGTAGCGGTACGAGGCACCTACGGGAAGAGGGGATCGTGATCACGCTGGGTCGCGCCCCTGTCGCGACGGGTCACGGCGCGGTCGCGCTGAAACGTAGCCGAGAGGGAGACGGCCCGGGGATCCGGAGAGTTACGGATGGACGCCCGCGGCCCCTCCGGCTAAAGCTCGCGACGCTCAGCCCGTCAGCCCGTCAGCCCGTCAGCCCGTCAGCCCGTCACACCTTCACGCCCGCCGGTCTAGAGGACACGAGCCGGTCTTGTCAGCCCGTAAGGTTCCGGATACTCCTCCCGGACGGGGGCCGCTAGCTTCCAAACCGCCGGTGCCGCTGGGACGGCAGCCGGGCCCCCAGCCAGCTCGCCCACAGGAGGCCACCTTGACCGCGCAGAATCCCACCCGCAGAAGCATCCTCAAGTCCGCCGGCGGGCTCACCGCCGCGGCGGCCCTGGGAGCCGGCGGCGTTCTCGCCTCGGCGTCGCCCGCCTCGGCGGTCGGCGACGGCTTCGGCCTGCGCATCACGGAACGCGGCGAGCAGGATCACCGGATGTGGTACTACCGGTTCCAGACCTCCGCCATCGGCGGCTGGACCCCGGCCGTCAACGTTCTGCTGCCCGACGGCTACCACACCAGCGGCCGCCGCTACCCCGTTCTCTACCTGCTCCACGGTGGCCTGGAGGACTTCATCACCTTCGACGCCCATCACAACATCCGGGGCCTGACCGCCTGGAAGAACCTCATCGTCGTGATGCCCGACGGCGGGCGCGCCGGTTGGTACTCCAACCCGGTGAGCACCAACGTGGGCGCCCGGAACTGGGAGCACTTCCACATAGCTCAGCTGATCCCGTGGATCGACGCCAACTTCCGCACCTACGCGGAGTACGACGGCCGTGCCGTCTCCGGGTTCTCCATGGGGGGCTTCGGCGCCCTGAAGTACGCGGCCAAGTACTACGGACACTTCGCCTCGGTCAGCGCCCACTCCGGCCCGGCCAACCTGCGCGGGGGCAATGGCGATCTGGTGACCCACTGGGCCAACGCCTCCTCCGCCGCCGTGGAACTGGGCGGCGGAAGCATCTATGGCGTGCCCTTCTGGGACCAGGCCCGGGTCAGCGCGGACAACCCGTGCGAGCGCGTGGAGAGCTACCGCAACAAGCGGGTCTTCCTGGTCGCCGGCACCAGCCCCCAGGACATCCAGGGGTACGCCAACGAGACCATGGTGCTCGCCACCCAGCGGGAGTTCAAGTGGCACCTCGACCGGGCGGGCATCCCCTACGAGCCGCATGAGGTGGACGGCGGCCACTGGGTCCGCCCGCATCTGCTGGAGCGCGACATCAACGGCGTCATCGACCGCCTGCGCAAGGCGTGACGGGGAGTCCCGCGTGATGTCCGTCCTTCCCCGAGGCCTGTCCGGGCGACTGCCCGGGCGGGTGCTCGGGCTTCTTCTCGCGCTGTCCGTGATCCTGGCGCCGGGGCTCGCCGTCGCCTCACCGGCCGGGGCCGCTTCCTCCCCGGTCCCGGCCCGGGCCTCCGGCTACGCCGCCGCCTGCCCGGCCGCCGGCTACATCTCGCAGCACTACAGCTGGGAGCACAACGGCATCGACGTCGCCAACGACTACGGCACCCCGATCCACGCCGTCGGTGACGGCGAGGTGACCATCTCGGGATTCGAACCCGGCTACGGGCAGTGGATCCGCGTTCTGCACCCCGACGGCACGATCACCGAGTACGGCCACATGTACCAGCGGGACGTCCAGGTGGGCGACCGCGTGAGCGCCGGGCAGCGGATCGCGCTGATGGGCAGCGAGGGCCAGTCCAGCGGGCCTCATCTCCACCTTCGGGTCTGGGGGAACGCGGGCGCGTCCGTGCGTGTCGACCCGATTCCCTATCTGGCGGAACGTGGCATCGTCATGCCCTGTATACCCGGCAGCCGGCCTGGTCCCGCCCCCCTGGTGTATCCGGCGGAGACGGGTCGTGTGGTGTCGGCGCGGTCGGCGGACGGGCGTCTCGAGGTGTTCGCGGCCGGGGCCGACGGTGTGCACCATGCCTGGCAGGAGAACGTCAACGGCGCTTGGTCGGCGTGGGAGTTCACCGCCGGGCCCGAGGGAGCGGAACTGGCGATCGGGCCGAACGCCGACGGCCGGCTCGAGGTGTTCGCGATCAACGGCCGGATCCTCCAGCACCGCTACCAGAACCAGCCCTCCGGTGGCTGGTCGGGCTGGGAGAACTTCGGTGAAGGTGGCCGTGACATCGCCGTGGGCTCCCAGGGCGACGGGCGACTGGAGGTCTTCGCCTCCGGCCCCGAGGACGTGTTCCACCGGTTCCAGACGGCCCCCGACAGCGGCTGGTCGGGCTGGGAGGGGACCGGCGGCGGCCCGGGGCAGAGCCGTATCGAGCTGGCCAAGGCGCCGGACGGCCGGCTTGAGGTGTTCGCCCTCAACGGTGAGGTCTTCCAGCACCTGTACCAGACATCCGTGAACGGTGGCTGGTCCTCCTGGGAGGACTTCGGAATCGGTGGTCATGACCTGACCGTCGACCACAACCTGGACGGCCGGCTCGAAGTGTTCGCCTCCGGGCCCGTCGGCGTCTTCCACCGGTACCAGACCAGCCCCACCAGCTGGTCCGGCTGGCAGGAGACCGGTGGCCTCGCGAACGCGCAGCTGACGAGTCAGCGCACCGCGGACGGGCGGGTCGAGGTGTTCGCTCTCGACGGCGGCGAGGCCCAGCACATGTGGCAGACCGGTGTGAACGCCTCCTACGGCCCGTGGGAGTGCTTCGGCACCGGTGGCACGGAGATCACCGCCGTGGCCAACGCCGACGGCCGGATCGAGGTCTTCGGGACCAATCCCACCGGGGTCTACCACCGCTGGCAGACCGGCTTCTCCACCTGGTCCCCGTGGGGCTGGCTCAAGGACACCGCGGGACCCGCGATCGGCTGACGCCCAACGTTCCTCCGGAACCTTCTCGCCTCCGCGCACGCTCTCGCGTCGGCCCGCCGACGGCGCGAGGAGCGGACCGTCAAAGGGCGTCAGCCGAGTCGAGCAGGATGCCCTCGTAGGCGAGCCACTGGGCGAAGGCGTGCAGCCCCCGGCCCATCGCCGTCTCGGGCGTCCAGCCGGGAACCCGAGGGGCGGCGACCGGGATGCGCCACCGCGATGCGCCGTCCGGCACCTCCTGTACCGGTACGGGGCGCACGGAGTCGTGCACGGCCCCGGCCAACTCCAGGGCCGTGCAGGGCTTCTCGGGCGTGACCACCAGGTTCCGCCGGGCCGGTCGGGTGCGCAGGACGGCCTCGATCGCGTCGGCGAGGTCGTGGACGTAGACGGGGTGGACTTCGGCGTCGGGGTCGCCCTCGACCGTGACGGGGCGGCTGCGCAGCGCGTCCCACACCATGCGGCCGATCGGGGTGCGGTGCGAGCAGCCCGGGCCGTAGACCTCGCCGACGTCCAAGGTGTACGGGGTGGGGTCGTTCCGCGGACGGACGGTCACCCGCGCTTCGGCGGAGTGGAGTCGCGTCAGGTCGATCACGGCGTCGGACCGCACGCCTCGGTCGGCCAGCCTGCGTACGAGGTGTTCACCGAGCGGGGTCGCCGCCCCGCGCCAGACCGGGCCGCCCTGCCGTCGAGCACGTGGGCGGTGCTCGGAAGCGGCCTCGCGCCCGGCCAGGAGCGCCCGTCGCGCCACCTCGGCCAGCGGTGCGCGGCGCTCCGCGATGTGCTCCTCCGTGCTGGTGTTGCTGATGCCGCCGGGGCCGATCGTCGCGACCGCTTCCGCGTACGCCGCCGATGTCGCGGGCGGCTCGGGCAGTCCGGCGCGGGCCGCCTCGAACCCCATGGTGAGGGCCGTGAGCCAGGTGCCCCGGACGTCCGGCTCGATCAGGTGGTGGCCCGGCGGGCGCAGGAGAGCGGCCGGTAGTCCCACCCCTTGGAGGTACTGCTCCGCGTCCAGGTGCAGCCAGCGTTCGGGACCCGGGCCCGGGACCCGGACCGCGCAGCGTGCGGCACCGTACTTGAAGAACGGGAGCACCGTCAGGCCGTCGAGGGCCCGCCCTTCCTCTCCTGCGCGGTCGCCCGGCAGGAAGCAGACCGAGCGGCGCGGGCCGCGGAAGGCGTTGCCGGAGATCGAGCCGCGGTCCTCGTGCTCCGTGAGGTTGGGTACGGCGACGTAGCGTGGTACTCCCTCGGCCCGCAGGTAGCGGTGCATCAGGATGTCGTCGGGCCAGCCGCCGAGTCGTTCTCTGCCGTACGTGACGAAGCCTTCGGCGACCGGGCGCGGCAGTACGATGGCCACGCACGGGAAGTACTCGTTGACGGCGCCGACCCAGCGGGCGCCCGCCAGCGTGCCGAACCGCACGGCCGCCCCGTTGCGGGAGTCCCAGAGCGCGAACAGGGCGAGCGCCGCGTCGGGACGCTCCTCGATCGCGCCCCGGACCCGCTCGAAGAAGGATTCGGACAACCTCATGTCGTCCTGTACCACCAGTTGATGCGTGGCCCCGTCCTCGATCGCCGACCACGCGGTGAGCGCGGTGCGCAGGACGGAGGGGGTGCCGGTGGGGTCGGGGTCCATGACGACCCTCAGTAATCCGGCAGGTGCGCTCAGGGCCAGCTCCTCGGCTGCCGCACGGCGCCTGGGATGTGTCATGACCACCGCGCTGAGTCGTTGACGTGCCATACGTCCTCCCTCGATCCGGATCCGCCGGCCCCCGTAGGGCGTCCGTCCGGAACCCTTGCCCGGCAACCGGATCCGGACAGTACGGAGGGTGTCGGCAGCCCGCAAGAGTGCCGAAATGGCCCTCTGGCAGACGGGTGACGTGCCCGTGGATGCTTGCCTGGCCTCCTGGGACCCCCGACCGGTCGGCACGCCTCTCCCCCGATGCCCGAAAGGGGCTTTCATGCCCGCGTCACCCCGCTCGACCGCCACCACCACCGAGGCCACGGAGGAGACCGTCCGGTCCCGGCTCGGCAAACTCCGCGATGCCCGCGTCGTCGTGACCGGTGGGGCGGCCTCGTCGGCAGCAGGCTGACGGCGCTGCTGCACGGAGCGGGCGCGGTCGTCACCGTCCTGGACCGTATGGACGCCTACCCCGAGTCCGGGCACGAGACCTTCGGGGTGGCGCGCAGTGGAGCCCGGCTCGTCGTCGGCGACGTGCGCGACGCCGACACCATGGGCCGGCTGCTGCGGGAGGCCGACTTCGTGGTCCACGCGGCCGCCTACGCGGACGTGGCGGCCTGCACCCGCCGCCCCGACATCGCCTTCCGGGCCAATGTGGAGGGGACGCAGGTCGTCCTGGAGCAGGTGGCCAGGCACCCGGTCCGCCGACTGGTGATGGTCTCCTCGGCCTCCGTGTACGGGGACGGTGTGCCCTCCGTCGAGGGGCCGCAGGTGTTTCACGAGGATCAGCCGCTCCACCCGGTGTCGGTGTACGCCAACGCGAAGCTCTGGGCCGAGCACCAGACGCGGCTGATGCTCGGCGGCTCCAGCGGCACTGAGTACGCGGTGGTGCGCTACTTCTCCGTGTACGGCGAGCCCCAGATCCCCAAGCCGGGCAGCCATTCCTGGATGGTGCCCTGGCTCTCTCTCCAGGCGCGCCTCGGCCGGCCCATGCGGCTCAACGGAGGGGGGAACCAGGTCCGCGACCTCATCCACGTCGACGACGTCGCCGAGGCCACCGCGCTCGCCCTGATCGAGGAACAGATGGCCGGGCAGACCGTCAACGTGGGCACGGGCAGGCCCACATCGGTACGCGAGGTCGCCGACCTGATCGCCCCGTACTTCCCCGGCGCACGGCAGATCACCACCCCGCGCCCGGAGGGTGACCCCTTGGGCGGCTACGCGTCGACCGAGCTGTCCCGCGAACTGCTGCGCTGGCAGGCGGGCATCGAGGTCCGGGAGGGCGTGGACCGGTATGTGCGGTGGCTGCTCGCCACGCCGGAGGCCATGCCCGGCTGGCTCGCCGACCCGGCCGGTGAGGAGTGACACGCTGCGCACCGAGGGGCCCGCGACGCGCGGGACGCGCGGGACGCGCGGGACGCGCGGGACGCGCGGGACGCGCGGGACGCGCGGGACGACGAAGAGGACGCGTACGAGAATGAGTTACATCGGTTCCTACATCTGGTCGTTGCGTCAGAAGGTCGGCTCAAGAACCCTGCTGGTGCCCGGTGCTCAGGTGCTGCTGCTCGACGCCGAAGGCCGGGGGCTGTTCCAGCAGCGGGCGGACAACGGGCTCTGGGAGCTCCCGGCCGGCGCGTGCGAGGAGGGCGGCGACTTCGCCGACGCGGCCGTGCGAGAGGTCGCCGAGGAGACCGGTCTGCGGGTGGACAGGGAGGACCTGGTGGCGTTCGGGTCGCTCTCCGATCCACGCGTGCACACCCTGACCTACCCGAACGGCGACGTGACCCACTGCTTCGCCCTCTGCTTCGTCACCCGACGCTGGTCGGGAGCGCTGGCGCCCGGGGCCGACGAGGTGCGGCAGGCCCGGTTCCAGCCGCTCGACGCCCCGCTCCAGCCACTGCACCCGCCGACGGCGGTGGTGCTGTCCATGTACGAGAGTTTCCGCGCGGAGGGGAGGTTCCAGGCCCGATGAACGCCATTCACGCGATACGAGCGACGGTGCCGTGCCGGGCCTGCCTGTCCGGCGAGGACCTGGACTGGCTCGGCGGAGGCCGCTCGGTCAGCCTCGCGCTCGACCTGATGACGACCGTGGAGGCGGGTCCCGGTCCCGCGCCGGAGGACGAGGCGGCGGACGGCTGGCCGCGGGAGGTGTGGGCGTTCCTTCGTGA
>NZ_NTGZ01000132.1 GCF_002551245.1 Streptomyces sp. rh34 | reverse complement strand
GAGACAGGCCGTGGAGGCCGGGCGTGACCCGGACGGCCGGCGCGGGCGGCTCGCTGCCACCGCGGCAGGGGCGCCCGGGGCTTCGTAGCGGGCCCTACCCCCGCCCCACCACCACCCCCGCCCGGTCGACGCAGATCACGTCCACCTCCACCGGCGCGCCCCGCAGGACGGACAGCGCCTCGTCGCGGGCCCGGGCGGCCACCAGGTCGCCGAGCGGGACCCCCGCCGCCTCGCAGAGGCGCAGGGCCTCCAGGCCCGTGTTGGCGGTGGCGATGCGGGCGGCCAGCTCCTCCCTCGCGCCGCCCGTCCGGGCCAGGGCGGCCAGGAAGGGCTTGTCGACCTGGGAGCGGGCCGAGTGGAGGTCCAGGTGGCCCGCCGCCAGCTTGGAGAGCTTGGCGAAGCCGCCGCAGATCGTGAGGCGGGCGACCGGGTGGCGGCGTACGTATTTCAGCACCGCGCCCGCGAAGTCCCCCATGTCCAGCAGCGCGATGTCCGGCAGGCCGTACTCGGACACCACCGTCTTCTCCGACGTCGAGCCCGTGCAGCCCGCCACATGGGTCAGGCCCGCCGCCCTCGCCACGTCCACGCCCCGGCGGATCGAGTCGATCCACGCCGAGCAGGAGTAGGGGACGACGACTCCCGTGGTGCCCAGGATCGACAGGCCGCCCAGGATGCCGAGGCGTCCGTTCCACGTCGAGCGGGCGATCTCCTCGCCGTGGTCGACCGAGACCGTGATCTCCACGTCCCCCGTCCCGCCGTGCTCCGCCGCCACCCGCTCCACGTGCTCGCGCATCAGCCGGCGCGGGACCGGGTTCACCGCGGGCTCGCCGACCTCCAGGGGCAGGCCGGGGAGGGTGACCGTGCCCACGCCCTGGCCCGCCCGGAACACCACGCCGGAGCCCGGCGGCAGTCTCCGTACGGTCGACCGGACCAGCGCCCCGTGCGTCACGTCCGGGTCGTCGCCCGCGTCCTTCACCACTCCGGCCATCGCCACCCCCTCACCCGGCCCGGCGGTCAGTTCCTCCACCGCCAGCGCGAACGCCGGTGTCTGGCCCTTCGGCAGGGTGATGGTCACCGGGTCCGGGAAGTCGCCGGTCAGCAGCGCCGTGTACGCGGCCGTCGTCGCCGCCGTCGCGCAGGCCCCGGTCGTCCAGCCGGGGCGCAGGCCGGTGTGTTTGAGTTGGGCACTGCGACCGCCCCGCGCCTCAGCGTTCAAGAGAAGAGTCCGTTCCGATGCCTGTGCAGCCTGTGCACGTTCTTGTCCTGGGGGGTACGACCGAGGCGCGCCGGCTGGCCGAGCACCTGGTCGCCCATGACCCGGGGGTCCGGGTCACCACCTCGCTCGCCGGGCGCGTCTCCGCTCCCCGGCTGCCGCCCGGTGACGTGCGCGTCGGCGGGTTCGGGGGGCCCGAGGGGCTCGCCGCCTGGGTAAGTGAACACGGTGTGGACGCCCTCGTCGATGCCACCCACCCCTTCGCCGCGACCATGAGCCGGAACGCGGCCGAGGCCGCCGCACAGGCCCATGTTCCTCTCCTCGCCCTCCGCCGGCCCGGCTGGGTCGCCCAGGACGGCGACCGCTGGCACGCCGTCGGGTCGCTCACCGAGGCCGCCGAGCTGCTGCCCGCACTCGGCGAGCGGGTCTTCCTCACCACCGGGCGGACGGGGCTCGCCGCCTTCGCCGACCTGTCCGACCTGTGGTTCCTCGTGCGGTCCGTCGATGCTCCCGAGCCGCCCTGCCCGGCCCGGACGGAGGTCCTCCTCGACCGGGGGCCGTTCGACCTCCGGGGCGAGCGGGAGCTGCTCCGCCGTCATCGCGTCGATGTGCTCGTCACCAAGGACAGCGGCGGGGACGCCACCGCCCCCAAGCTCACCGCCGCCCGTGAAGCCGGGATTCCCGTCGTCGTCGTCCGGCGGCCACCGGTACCGGAAGGGGTGCCGGTGGCCCGTACGCCCGACGAGGCCGTGCGGTGGGTACGCCGGCTCTACGCGGAGGGCTCCGGCGCCTCCGGGTAGCGGCGGGGCGTCCACACGATGCCCTGTCCGGCCCCGGAACCGCCCCTGCGCACCCACCGGGTCTGCGACGAGCCCACGATCAGCAGCGTCCGCATGTCCACCTCCGCCGGGTCCAGGTCCGCCAGCCGTACCGTCCGCACGCTCTCCGCCGGACCGCCCACGTCACGGCCCAGCACCACCGGGGTGTCCGGCGAGCGGTACTCCAGGAGCAGGTCGCGGGCCTTGCCCACCTGCCATGTACGGGACTTGGAGCCCGGGTTGTACAGGGCCAGCACCAGGTCGGCCGAGGCTGCCGCGCGCAGGCGCTCCGCGATGACCTCCCACGGCTTGAGCCGGTCCGAGAGGGAGATCGTGGCGTAGTCGTGGCCCAGCGGCGCACCCGCGCGGGCCGCCGCCGCGTTGGCCGCGGTGACCCCGGGCAGGACCCGTACGGGGATGTCCGCGTACGCGTCCTGCGAGGCCACCTCCAGGACCGCCGTCGCCATCGCGAAGACCCCGGGGTCGCCGCCGGAGACCACCGCGACGCGGTGGCCCCGCCGGGCCAGGTCCAGGGCGAACTCGGCGCGCTCCGACTCCACCTTGTTGTCCGAGCCGTGCCGCGCCTGGCCGGGGCGGACCGGCACCCGGTCCAGGTAGGTCGTGTAGCCGACCACGTCGTCGGCGGCGGCGAGCGCCCCGCGCGTCTCGGGCGTCAGCCACAGCGGGCCCGCCGGGCCGGTGCCGACCACCACGACCTCGCCGCCGGTCCGTCCGGAAGGGCGCGGCGCGTCCACGCGGCTCGGCAGGACCGCGACCGAGAAGTACGGGACGGACGCCGGGTCGATGTCCGCCAGGTCGCCCGTGCGCTCCCCGGCCATCGTGGCCCGCTCCACGTACCGCGCCTCCGCCAGCCGCCCCGACGCCTCGAACGCCCCGCGCACCGCCGGGAACGTACGCCCCAGCTTCATCACCACGGCCGTGTCCGTGGCGGCGAGACGGGCCGTCAGCTCCTCCTCCGGCAGCGTGCCGGGCAGGATCGTGAGGATCTCCTCGCCCTCGACGAGAGGGGTGCCGAGCCGGGCCGCCGCCGCGCTGACGGACGTCACGCCCGGGACGACCTCGGTCACGTACCGGTCGGCCAGGCGCTTGTGCATGTGCATGTACGAGCCGTAGAACATCGGGTCGCCCTCGGCGAGCACCGCGACGGTCAGGCCCGCGTCCAGATGCGCCGCGAGACGGGCCGCGGCCTTCTCGTAGAACTCCTCCAACGCGCCCCGGTAGCCACCCGGGTGGTCCGTGGTCTCCGTCGTGACGGGGTAGACCAGGGCCTCCTCGATGTGGTCGGGCCGCAGGTGCGCCGCCGCGATGGACCGGGCGATCGAGCGGCCGTGCCGGGCGCTGTGGTACGCGACGACGTCGGCCTCGCCGATGGCCTGGACGGCCCGCAGGGTCATCAGGTTCGGGTCGCCGGGGCCGAGCCCGACGCCGTAGAGCCGGCCGGTGCCGACACCGCCGCTCTTGATCCCGTTCACTGGAGAGGTCACTACTCTTCCTCGCTCGCGATGGCGTTGAGCGCCGCCGCCGCTATCGCACTGCCGCCGCGCCGGCCGCGCACGATCAGGTGCTCCAGGCCCGAAGCGTGCTCGGCCAGGGCCTCCTTGGACTCGGCCGCGCCGATGAAGCCGACCGGGACGCCGATGACGGCGGCCGGGCGCGGGGCGCCCTCCTCGATCATCTCCAGCAGGCGGAACAGGGCGGTCGGGGCGTTGCCGACCGCGACCACCGCCCCCTCCATCCGGTCCCGCCACAGCTCCAGGGCCGCCGCGCTGCGCGTGGTCCCCATCTTCGCGGCCAGCTCCGGCACGGACGGGTCGGACAGCGTGCACACCACGTCGTTGTCGGCGGGCAGCCGCTTGCGGGTGACCCCGCTGGCCACCATCGCCACGTCGCAGAGGATCGGCGCCCCGGAGCGCAGGGCCGCGCGGGCGTCGGCCACGGCGTTCGGTGAGAAGGCGAGGTCAGTCACGAGGTCGACCATGCCGCAGGCGTGGATCATCCGGACGGCGACCTGGCTCACGTCGGCGGGCAGCCCGGCCAGATCCGCCTCCGCGCGGATGGTGGCGAAGGACTGGCGGTAGATCGCCGGTCCGTCCTTCTCGTACTGGTGCACAGTGCTGTCGCTTTCTTCTGCCGGTTGGGGAGGGAGGGGAAGCTGGGGGAGCGAGCTCAGGAGCGGGCCTCGGCCACCGCCGCGGCGAGTGCCGCCGGGTCGTCCCGGACCGCCGGCCGGGGGTCACGGTGTTCGCCCCGTACGTGCGAGATCCGGTGTCCGTCGGGCGTGACGACCACGTCGATCCACTCACCGTGGGGGTGGCCGCAGCGGCGTTCGCACCCGGACCAGTACACAGGGAGCCGCCCGACGGGTCCGACAGCGGCCCCCGCTTCGGCCCGCACGTCGGACAGCGACTTCGCGCAGCCGGGGTGGCCGATGCAAGCGCCGACGCCGGTCCACGGGGAGTCCGGGCCGGTGATCAGCCCGGCCGCCGCCAGGGCGTCGAGGGCCTCGGCGGCGTGCTCGGACCGCCTTGTCCGCCCGGTCTGCCCTGACTGCCCGGTCTGCCCGAAGGGGCCGGGGACGACGATCCCGCGCCACGGGGTGAGCCGCAGCTCGTTCCCGTACCGCCGGGCCGTTTCGGTGAGCAGCCGCCACTGGGCGGGGGCGAGCCGGCCCAGCGGTACGCCGACGCTGATCGCCGCCACGGTCGTGCCGTTGTCCGGCGCGGTGACGAGGCCCGGGGCCGGAGCCTTCGCCGTACGCGGACGGGGGCGGTGGACAGCGGAGCCCGCCGCCGCCCCGGTGGTGCGGACCAGCGTGGCGCGCACGTCGTCGGGCAGGTCCTTCACACGCCACGCGCCGGAGTCCCGGGCGGCGCGCAGGAACGTCTCGGCGGCCAGCAGCGCTGCGCGCGGGCCGTCCGCCGCGGGCAGGCGGAACACCTCGTCGGCGGCCCCGACCCTCAGGAGGCAGTCGCCGCCCTCCGCGATCAGGGTCACGTCCGCGCCCAGCGCGTCCGTGTCGCCGCGGCCGGAGTCCAGGGCGAAGAGGAAGCGGCCGGAGAGCGTGGCGGCGGCGGCCGATCCGCACACCAGGCCGTCCAGCTCGGACAACCAGCCGCTGACCGAGGGCGATCCGTCGAGTCCGGCGAGCGGCGAGGCCACGATGTTGCGGGCCCGCTCGTGTGCGGCGGACGGCAGCAGCCCGGCGGCGCCGAGCAGGTCGGCCGGCCCGCCGCCGCACTCCGCGTCGAGCCCGCGCAGCTGTACGTTGCCCCGCGAGGTGAGATGCAGCTCACCGTCCCCGAACCGGCCGGCCACCGCGAGCAGCGCGTCCGCCCGGTCCGGGCTCAGCACCCCGCCGGGGACGCGCACCCGGGCCAGCGCACCGTCGTCGGCCCGGTGCAGCCGCAGCGTCCCCGGGCAGGCGTCGCCGCCGTCGCGGGGGGATGCGCCGCCCGAGGAAAGGGGCGAGGGGGCGGAATCGGGCATGGCGGCGAGCATACCGACCGGGCCGGTCCCGTCGACGGGCTCGCTCCTGTGACCTGTGGGACAGGAAGCAGACCGGCCCGCGGGACGGGAGGCAGGCGGTCCGGGGACAGTGAGGTGCGGAGAGCCGCCGCGCTCCGGCCCAGTGATCACCACCGCACCCCCGCCCCCTGCCCCATCCCGCCCCCGCCGCTTAGGATGCAGGCGGTGGTCCGTTCAGGCCGCCATCGCCAGACGGCGACAGGGGAGGAAGCCCGGTGAGATTCCGGCGCGGTCCCGCCACTGTGAGCACGGCCGCCACCACCGGCCGGGCGAGTCAGGAACTCCCTTCCCCGAGCGCCCGGTTTCCGAGCCGGACGTGGGGAGACCCTCCGACACCGCCCGGGGCGTGGACACCCCGAGGAAGGCCTGACGCAGCATGATCCTGCTCCTGTCGACGTCCGACACCGACCTCCTGAGCGCCCGCGCTTCCGAGGGACCCGTCAGCTACCGGTACGCCAACCCCTCCCGCGTCTCCCTCGACGGACTCCCGGACCTGCTGGACGGCGTCGACCTCGTCGTCGTGCGTCTCCTCGGCGGGGTACGGGCCTGGCAGGAGGGCCTGGACGCGGTGCTGGCCACCGGCCGCCCCGTCGTCGTGCTGACCGGTGAGCAGGCCCCCGACGCCCAGTTGATGGCCGCCTCCACCGTCCCGATCGGCATCGCGGCCGAGGCGCACGCCTACCTCGCGCACGGCGGGCCCGCCAACCTGGAGCAGCTCGCCCGGTTCCTCTCCGACACCGTGCTGCTGACCGGCCACGGCTTCGATCCGCCCGCCCCGGCGCCCGCGTGGGGCCCGCTGGAGCGGGAGGCCCGCGAGGTGGCCGAGGGGGCGCCGACGGTCGCCGTTCTCTACTACCGCGCCCACCACATGAGCGGGAACACCGCGTTCATCGACGCGCTGTGCACCGCCGTCGAGGACGCCGGCGCCCGGCCGCTCCCGCTGTACGTCGCCTCCCTCCGTACGCCCGAGGCCGAGCTGATCGACGCGCTCCGCGCCGCCGACGCCATCGTGACCACCGTCCTCGCGGCGGGCGGCACCAAGCCCGCCGAGGCCTCCGCCGGCGGGGACGACGAGTCGTGGGACGCGGGCGCGCTGACCGGGCTGGACGTGCCGGTCCTCCAGGCGCTCTGCCTCACCAGCCCGCGCAGCGCCTGGGAGGAGAACGACGAGGGCGTCTCCCCGCTGGACGCGGCCACCCAGATCGCGGTGCCGGAGTTCGACGGCCGGCTGATCACCGTCCCCTTCTCCTTCAAGGAGATCGACGAGGACGGACTCCCGGCGTACGTCGCCGACGCCGAGCGCGCGGCCCGGGTCGCCGGGATCGCCGTACGGCACGCGAAGCTGCGGCACATCCCGAACGCCGAGAAGCGCATCGCGCTCGTGCTGTCCGCCTACCCGACCAAGCACTCCCGGATCGGTAACGCGGTCGGGCTGGACACGCCCGCCAGCGCCGTGGCGCTGCTGCGGCGGCTGCGCGCCGAGGGGTACGACTTCGGTCCGGAGGGCGACATCCCGGGGCTGGTCTCCGGCGACGGCGACGAGCTGATCTACGCGCTGATCGAGGCGGGCGGCCACGACCAGGAGTGGCTGACCGAGGAGCAGTTGGCCAGGAACCCGGTCCGTATCCCGGCCGCCGACTACCGCCGCTGGTTCGCCACGCTCCCCGAGGAACTGCGCCTCGCGGTCGAGCGGCACTGGGGTCCGGCGCCCGGCGAGATGTTCGTGGACCGGTCCGCCAACCCGGAGGGCGACATCGTCCTCGCGGCCCTGCGGCGCGGCAACCTCCTCATCCTCATCCAGCCGCCGCGCGGCTTCGGCGAGAACCCGATCGCGATCTACCACGACCCCGATCTGCCGCCCTCGCACCACTACCTGGCCGCCTACCGCTGGATCGCCGCCTCCGCCGACGACAACGGCTTCGGCGCCGACGCGATGATCCACCTCGGCAAGCACGGGAACCTGGAGTGGCTGCCCGGCAAGAACGCGGGCCTCTCCGCCGCCTGCGGTCCGGACGCGGCCCTCGGCGACCTCCCTCTCGTCTACCCGTTCCTGGTCAACGACCCGGGCGAGGGCACGCAGGCCAAGCGCCGCGTCCACGCCACGCTGATCGACCACCTCGTGCCGCCGATGGCCCGTGCCGACAGCTACGGCGACATCGCACGGCTGGAGCAACTCCTCGACGAGCACGCCCAGATCGCCGCCATGGACCCGGCGAAGCTGCCCGCGATCCGCGCGCAGATCTGGACGCTGATCCAGGCCGCGAAGCTCGACCACGACCTCGGCCTGGAGGACCGGCCGGAGGACGAGGGCTTCGACGACTTCATCATGCATCTCGACGGCTGGCTCTGCGAGATCAAGGACGTCCAGATCCGCGACGGCCTGCACGTGCTGGGCAACCCGCCCGCCGGGAACGACCGGGTCAACCTGGTCCTCGCCGTGCTCCGCGCCCGCCAGATCTGGGGCGGCACGGCATCCCTCCCGGGGCTCCGCGAGGCGCTCGGGCTCGACGAGTCGGCCGCCACCCGCACCGCCGCCGACACGATCGAGGAGCAGGCCCGCGCGCTCGTCCAGGCGATGGACGACGCCGACTGGGACCCGGCCGCCGTGGCGTCCGTCGCCGCCGGGCTGCCGGACGCGGTCGCCGACATCCTCACCTTCGCCGCCACCGAGGTCGTCCCGCGCATGGCGGCCACGACCGACGAACTCACCCACGCCGTCCACGCGTTGAACGGCGGCTTCGTCCCCGCCGGGCCGTCCGGGTCGCCGCTGCGCGGGCTCGTCAACGTGCTGCCGACCGGGCGTAACTTCTACTCCGTCGACCCCAAGGCCGTCCCCTCCAAGCTGGCCTGGGAGACCGGTCAGGCGCTGGCCGACTCGCTCCTCACCCGCTACCGCACCGACAACGGCGACTGGCCCACCTCCGTCGGCCTCTCCCTCTGGGGCACCAGCGCGATGCGCACGGCGGGCGACGACATCGCCGAAGCCTTCGCGCTCCTCGGCATCCGCCCCGTCTGGGACGACGCCTCGCGCCGCGTGACCGGCCTGGAGCCCATCCCGTACGAGGAGCTGGGCCGTCCCCGTATCGACGTGACGCTGCGCATCTCGGGCTTCTTCCGCGACGCGTTCCCGCACACGGTCGGGCTGCTCGACGACGCCGTACGGCTGGCCGCCTCACTGGACGAGCCCGCCGAGCACAACTACGTACGGGCGCACACCCAGGCCGATCTGGCGGAGCACGGCGACGAACGCCGCGCCACCACCCGGATCTTCGGCTCCCGCCCCGGCACCTACGGTGCGGGCCTCCTCCAGCTCATCGACTCCCGCGACTGGCGCACCGACGCCGACCTCGCCGAGGTCTACACGGTCTGGGGCGGCTACGCCTACGGCCGCGAGCTGGACGGCCGCCCGGCCCGCGAGGAGATGGAGAGCGCCTACAAGCGCATCGAGGTCGCCGCGAAGAACACCGACACCCGCGAGCACGACATCGCGGACTCCGACGACTACTTCCAGTACCACGGCGGCATGGTGGCCACCGTGCGCGCGCTCAAGGGCAAGGCCCCCGAGGCGTACATCGGGGACTCCACCCGCCCCGAGACCGTCCGCACCCGCACGCTGGTCGAGGAGACGTCCCGCGTCTTCCGCGCCCGGGTCGTCAACCCGAAGTGGATCGAGGCGATGCGCCGCCACGGCTACAAGGGCGCGTTCGAGCTGGCGGCCACCGTCGACTACCTCTTCGGGTACGACGCCACGACCGGCGTCGTCGCCGACTGGATGTACGACAAGCTCACCGAGACGTACGTCCTGGACCCGGAGAACCGGCAGTTCCTCCAGGAGGCCAACCCCTGGGCCCTGCACGGCATCGCCGAACGCCTCCTGGAGGCCGAGTCGCGCGGTATGTGGGCCAAGCCCGACCCGGCGGTGCTGGACGCGCTGCGCCAGGTGTACCTGGAGACGGAGGGGAACCTGGAGGGCGAGGACTGATCTCGTCGTATTTCTTCCGCCGCCCCCTGCCCCGGATCGCCCCCGAACGGCACAATCACGGTCATGGGGACAACAGGGCAGGGGCAGGCGCAGCAGGACGCCGCTGAGGTCAACGCGCAGGCTGTGCACGGCCGTTCGGTCCTGGGCGGGATTTTCGCCGGGCTGCGTCTGACGGTCACCTCGGGAGTGACCGGGGCGGCGGTCGCGGCCGTCGTGGTCGGCGTGATCCTGGAGCGGGCCCCGGTCTTCCTCTCCGGCGGCGGAGTCCTGGTCCTCCTCATCCTGATCGGCCTCGTCGCCGGGCGCCGGCCCCCGGGACCCGTCGAGCCGCCGGTCACCAGAACCGCCCTCGCCCGGATCGAGGACCTGCGGGCGACGAGCGGCGAAATGGCCGACGTACCGGTGGACTTCCGGCTGACCGTGGCGCCGGAGCCGGAGGACGGCCGGCCGGCGTACCGCGTGAACACCACCCAGCACATCAACCTGGTCGACATCCCTGTCTACCGGCCGCGCGGCATCGCCGTCGTGGAGTACCGCCCGGACGAGCCCTGGGAGGTGCGGATCGTCACCCGCCCGACCCCGGAGTGGAGCCGCCGGGCCGAGCAGGCGGAGATCGACTCCGCGCCCGAGTCCACGCTGGTGGAGAAGCCGGGGCTGAGCGAGGGCTCCTGGTGCCTGCTGGTGCTCTTCACCTTCCTGGCGGGTGCGGCGCTGGTGGTGCTCCTCTTCCGGGGCGAGCTGTTCACGTCCGACGACGACACGGGGCCCTCGTCGAAGCAGCCCTCCGCCACGTCGTCCTCGTCCTCCTCCCGGACGTTCACCACGTCCACCACGGTCTCCGGACCCTCCTCCTCGCTGCTGGTCCTCGGGCGGATGCGGGCGACGGCCACGGATCTGGAGGCCCGCGCGGGCACCTCGGAGGTCACCGCGATCACCATCGAGGAACGCCACATGAGGATCCGTGGCGACGCCGCCCGCCCGGCCGCCGAGACGATGCACGTCCAGATGCTCCCGTACGAACTGTTCCCCACGCTGGTCCACGAGGCCCGCACGACCCTGGGCGTACGCGAACCGAAGAGCTGGCGCATCGACGTGACGCCCGGCGGAGGCACGGGAGAGGGCCCCCGGGTCCGGGTCACGGTGAGCGGTGAGGAGGGCACCGCCCACCTGGACGCGGACGCGACGGCCCGGGTCGTGGACCGGCGGCCGGTGGGGGAAGCGGCGAAAGCGGGCTGAGGCGGGGCCGCCGGGCGTGCACCCGTCTCCACATTTCACGCGCACCTGGTTTGGTACGTTGCCGCGGGTGACTGCCGAACAAGGGGGACATGCTCGTGGCATGGGATGAGTGGGAGCGGCTGAAGCAGGACGCGTCCCAGCGCCAGGACGTCGGGATGAGGCTCAACCAGCACCCGGCGGGTGACGGGTCCGGTCCGGCCACGAGCGGCGTCACCGGCGGGGTGAAGTCCACCAAGAAGGCGTGGAACGACGCCGGCGCGGGCGTCGGGTCGCTGCGGGAGGGCATCGACCAGGCCGTGGGCAAGCTGCGGGACGGGCAGAAGGGCCTCGGCGCGGGAGAGGGCTGCCTGACCGCGGGGGCGCAGACCTCCGTGCACGCCTCGTGGGACCGCTACGTCAAGGCGCTCGGCAAACGCTGCGACAGCGTCAAGGGCGTCCTGGAGAAGACCGGGCACGACCTGCTGCTGACCGACGAGGCCGTGCAGGCGGAGCTGAACAGCATCAAGACCGCGCACGCCGACACCCCCGCCGTCGGCGGCCGGAACGCGGAGCGGTGACGGGCCGGTGAACCTCACGACGCTCAAGGAGCTCAAGCCGTCCGAGTGGGAGGAGGCGGCCGACGGATACCGCTCCACCGGTGACATGGCGGCCAAGGCCAAGGACCACCTGGAGAACGTCGTCACCGCCGGGATCCGCAAGTCCCTGCGGGGCGACGCCGCCGACGCGGCCGTCGCGGAGCTGAAGCGGGTCGCGGCCAACTTCCACTACACCCAGGTCCAGTGCGGCCTGCTGAGCGCCGCCCTGAACGGGTTCGCGTACGACATGGACGCGGCCCGCAAGAAGCTCCTGTCGGCGCTCGACGACGCGGCGGCCCGGAATTTCCCGGTCGGCCCCGACGGGAGCGTCAGCTACCCGGAGGCCCAGCCGAGGAACGGCGTCGAGCTGCCGCCCAAGGGCGGTTCCGCGAACGGGGCGACCGACCCCACCGCGCAGGCGGTCGGCCGCCAGGCGGCGAACATCAACCCCAACCCGCACGCCGCGGCCGCCCAGGAGATCGCCGACCGGATCGCCGGGGCGCTCAAGGACGCCACGGAGGCGGACGGGAAGTGGGCGCCCAAGGTCCGTGCGCTGACGGCGGACGACGACCTCACCGTCTCGGACGCCGACTGGAAGGACGCGCGGTCCGACATGGAGGGCGTGCGGGACGCGGGCCAGGCGTACCTGGACGCGATCGGCGGGCCGCCGAAGGACGGGACCCCGAAGGCGAACGCCGCGTGGTGGGCGGGCCTCACCCCGGAGGAGCGGGAGACCTACCTGTCGCTCGAACCCGCGCTGGTGGGCAGGCTCGACGGCCTGCCCTCCGACATCAGGGACGAGGCGAACCGGGTCGTGCTCGACGAGACGCAGGCCGCCCAGCAGCTTCAGCTGAACAGCATCCCGGGGCCCCCCGCCAACGAGTGGACCTGGATCACCGCGGGCCGCTACCCGTCGAAGGTCCACACCGACGAGTGGATGGCCTGGGACAGGAAGTACGGGGACCAGTACCGGCAGCTGGAGACGTCGCTCAAGGGCATGAACTCCCTGCGGACCCGGTTCGACCAGACCGGCGAGCGGGGGCTCCCGGAGGCGTACCTGCTGGGGTTCAGCGCCGAGGGCAACGGCCGGGCCATCGTGGCCACCGGCAATCCGGACACGGCCGAGCACCAGGCGGTGTACGTCCCCGGCACGACGGCGAACCTCGGCAAGGTCGAGGGGGACATCGACCGGATGACGCAGCTGTGGCGCCAGACCCAGGAGGCGGCACCGGGAGCGAACGTCTCCACCATCACCTGGCTCGGCTACGACGCCCCGCAGGACGTCGTGAAGGACGCGCCCTTCGAGCACTACGCCTACGACGGGGCCCCTGCCTACCGGCAGTTCATGGACGGCCTGGAAGCCTCGCACAGTGGCCCCGGCGAACCGCACCGCACGGCCGTCGGGCACTCGTACGGCACCACCCTGATCGGCGCGGCGGCGGAGAAGGGCGACCTCAATGCCGACGATGTGATCTTCGCGGGCAGCCCGGGCGTCAAGGTCGGGTCCGCGGAGGAGATGGACGTCCCGAAGGGCCACGTGTGGAACCAGGAGGCGGACGGCGACGCGGTCCCCGACATCGGCCGCTGGGGCCACGGCGGCAGCCAGTGGAGTCTGGGCGGCGGCGTCTTCCTCATCCCCAGCGACGAGGCCTTCGGCGCCAACCAGATGAACACCGACGCCGAGGGCGGCGGGGGGCCGGGCGGCACCAAGGGGGTGGAAGGGCACAGCGGCTACTGGGACGAGTCCTCGACGGCGCTGAAGAACCAGGCGCTCGTCGTCGTCGGCGAATACGGTGACGTCACCGAGCCCGAGTGATCTGCCACTGCCCGAGTGACCTGCCACCGACCCCGGGCGACCGGCACCGAACCCGCCGAACACCGCCGCGCACCGAACACCGTCGCGCATCCGTACGCGTCCCCGCATCCGACCGAGGATCTCCGTTGTTCCGACCTCCGCGCACCACCGGGTCCGCCCCCACCGGGCGCCACGCCCCCGCGCACCGCTCCCTCCGGGGCCGTGTTCCCACCGCCCTCGTCCTGACCGCTCTTCTCCTCAGTGGATGTGGCATGAACGACTCCAACAGCCCCAGCTCGCCCGGCGAGGGATCCGCCGGGGCCGACGACGCCTCCTCCGGCGTGCCGTACGCCGGCATCGCCACGACCGACGAGGCGGCGGACGCCCTCGAAGCCGTCTCCAGCACGATCTACCAGTACGCCGGAGTACCCGGTAAGGCGTCCGAGCCGGGCCCCGGGGTCAGGGAGTGCGAGGGGAAGGATCCGGAGCGGTTCTTCCGCGTGTTCCACCCGTGGAACTTCCAGCCCGGCTCCGCCGCCGACTCCGACGTGGCGATGGAGAACCTCAAGAAGAAGCTGAACACCGGTGGCTGGGTGCTGAAGAGGGAGTACCGGGACAACAGCAAGAACGAGAACCTCAACCTGGTCGCGGACAACGAGGCCAAGAAGGTCAGCGTCTGGATCGTCCAGTACCGCGACCGGGCGAAGCCCAGCCTGGGGATCACGACGACGTCCGGGTGCTACGAGGTGCCCGAGGGCGCGAAGGTGGAGAAGTTCTGAAGCGGCGGTGACTCGTGCGGTCCGGTCCGGTCCGGGACCGCCGCCCGGCCGCCCCGCCGGGAAAACGGCTGGCTCGCCCCGCCCGCACCCCGCAGAGTGACGGTATGACGCTGCCCGATCGCGTGTTCCTGCCCGGACTCGACCTGTCCCGGATCCTCTACGAGGAGGCCGTGCGGCCGGTTCTCGACACGGAGTACCCCGGCCTGCGGTACGCCGCCGCCCGGATCGGCTCCGGCTCCGAGGTGCTCGGCTTCGACACCGCCCGGTCGGCGGACCACGACTGGGGCCCGCGCCTGGACCTGTTCCTGGAACCGGCCGATGCCGCCGCGCACGGGGAGCGGCTGCACCACCTGCTCGCCGAGCGGCTGCCCAAGCAGGTGCGCGGCTGGCCGACGCACTTCCGGCACGCCGATCCGGACGGCCCGGTCGGGCACATGGAGCTGACCGACGGCCCGGTCCACCACCGCGTCCTCGTCGCCGACGTCGGCGGGTGGCTGCACGATCGGCTCGGCCTCCGTCCCGGCCCCGGCGGGGAGCCACCGGCCCCGGCGGTCCGCGACTGGCTCGCCATGCCGCAGCAGAGGCTGGCGGAGACCACGGGCGGCGCGGTGTTCCACGACGGCGTCGGCACGCTGACCCGGGCGCGGCAGGAGCTGGACTGGTATCCGGAAGAGGTGTGGCGCTACCTGCTGGCCTGCCAGTGGCAGCGGATCTCCCAGGAGGAGGCGTTCGTCGGACGCTGCGCCGAGGTGGGGGACGAGCTGGGGTCCGCCGTGGTCGCGGGGCGGCTCGTGCGCGACCTGATGCGCCTGTGCCTGCTCCTCGCGCGGGAGTACGCGCCGTACGGCAAGTGGCTGGGGAGCGCCTTCGCCCGGCTGCCCGGGGCCGACGCGCTGCTGCCCGTTCTGCGGGGAGCCGTCACGGCCACGGACCACCCGGCGCGTGAACGGCACCTCTGCGACGCGTACGAGGCCGTGGCCGCGGTGCAGAACCGTTCGGGCCTCGTGGAGGCGGTGGACCCCGGGCGGCGGCCGTACCACAGCCGCCCGTTCCAGGTGCTGCACGCCGAGCGCTTCGCCCACGCCCTGGCCCGGAGCATCACCGACCCGGAACTGCGGTCCCTGCCGCTGACCGGGAGCGTGGACCAGTGGGCGGACAGCACGGACTTCACCGGACGGCAGGGGGCCGTGCGGGCCGCGGTCGACGCGCTCGGCGGCTGACGGGCCCCCGCCACCGGTCGGCGGTCAGCTGAGAAGGATCATCAGGAGGATGCCGATGATGGCCGCTCCGACGATCCCGGCGAAGGTGGGCACGAACCAGTCCTGGTAGAGGAGACCTTGCGGCCGGGAGTCTCCGTCCTGCGGCGCAGGCGCAGGCGCGGGACGGGTCGGTGTCGGTGTCGGCGCTTTCCGCGGTGGGGGCGCGGCGGTCGGCGCCGCGGCGTACGAGGGCGGGAGGGGCGCCGGCGGCTTGGCGGGGGCCGGCACGCCGGCGGGCGGCACGGGTTCCTGGGTCCGTGCCGGTGCCGGTGCGGACGCAGGTACGGGAACGGGCGCGGGGCGGGCGAGAAGGTCCGCCACGATCTGCTGCCACACCTGCGGGGGAAGGTCGGGGGCCCGGCCGCCCGGGGGCGTGACCAGGATGCGCCGCAGCCACTCCATGCCGGTGTCGCGACCGTCCTTGAGGACGATGTTGAACAGTGGCCGGAGATCGGGGGCCCGGTGGGGGTCCCGTACGAGCGGGGCGACGGCCCAGGAGAAGAGATCGGCCGCACGCTCCCGCATCTCCGGGACGGACGGACTGTCCGCCTCGGACCGGCCGGGTCTGAAGTAAAGGTTGTGCCGCAGCACTTCGGTGCAGAGCGCGTGTGCGGTCGCTTCGTCCCGGGACCGCTGTCGCTCCGCGTGGGCCAGTTCGGCCAGGACGAGATCGCGGGAGGCCCACGGCAGTCCGTCGGCGCGCAGGAGGGTCAGCAGCGCGGTGTCCCGGAGGTCCCGGAGCCTGGCGGCGAGCCGTGCGGACTGAGCGGTGTCCACACGCTGGTGGACCAGCAACTCCTCTTGCAGACGACGGCGTTCCTGCTCGTGGCGCGCCTCCCGGTCCTGGCGCGCGTACCGGTCCTCCTGCGGTTCGCGGCGCGCGTACCGGTCCATCTCCCGGGACCCCGTCGCGTGTTGCTCCTCCCGCCGGGGTTCGATCGCGTACCGGTCCTCCTGCCGGTCCTCGCGTCCGTACCGGTCCTCCTGCCGTACGCGGCGGTGGCGGCCCTCCTCCTCCGGGGCCGAAGCCGGGGTTGGGGCCGGTGCCGGGGCGTGGCGGGCGTTCAGCATGCGACGCAGGGCCTCGCGACGCTCCTGGCGGGACAGGCGGGCCCCGGAGAGGAGTTCACCGGTCAGATGGGGCACGCCCGGAGCCGCGTCGGGGCGGTCGAGCACGTACTCGACCATCTCCTTCGCCGCGGCCATCTCCACGTCCCCCTCGGCGGGCAGCCGCAGCCGGACGCGGGCCAGCGACCGGGCGCCCGCCGCCTGGGAGGACCACCCGGGCACGCAGGTCAGGCGCAACGCGTGCGTGTCCACCGTGTCGTACGTGGCGTAGCTCCACTCCGTGCCGAACCAGTCGCCGAACACCGACAGCAGCCCCAGGTAGAGCAGGGGTGCCCTGTTCCGGCGTGGCCAGCCGGGCAGTTCGTTCTCCTCGGCGAGGAGCGAGAGCCGCCGGGAGGGGTCGCGCAGCCACTCGGCGGTCACCACCATCAACGGCTTCTTCACCGTGGGGAGCCCGTCGACCATCTCGCGCAGCCGCTCGGCCGCCGTCGCCCGCAGCCGGGCCGCGTCCAGCGTCGGCAGGCTCCCGCCGGCGGTCTCGGCGACGGCTTGTTCGCTCCAGGCGCTGCCGCCGAGACCCAGGCAGCGCTGCGGCGTCAGGGTGTCCGCGTCGCCGAACACCGCGTGGCAGGCCGTGCTGGGCCGGCCGCCCCGGTCCAGGGTGGGCCACCGCTGGAGGAGCACGGTCCCGCCGGCCCGGGAGGGGACGCGGACGCTGCTCGCGCGGGGCGCCGGGCCGGGGCCCGGGACCCAGAGCAGCGGGCCCAGTTCGCGGCGGAGTGACTCCGCGCGCTCGGCGGAGCAGGAGTGCGCCACCGCCGCCATCCCCGTACTGGAGCGGCCCTGGTTTCCGTCCCAGCGGAAGACCACCTGGTCGAGCCGGCCGCCCGGGCCGCTCTCCTCGCGCCGATCGAGGGCGTCGTTCACTGGGTTTCCCTTCCCGCGCCGAATGATGCGGCGCCCCCGGGCGCCTCGATGATCCCGTGCATCGCCAGCAGCGACACCAGGGGTTCCAGCACCCGGCGCGGCCCCGCGCCCGCCGGGTAGCGGCCCTGACTCTCCTGGCCCCCGGTGGCGGACGCGATGTGCAGGGTGCAGCGGCGGAACGCGTCGAAGGGCCGCAGCCAGGCCTGTCCGGCGTGTTGCCGCAGCAGCGCGTAGACGTCCCCGCTCTCCTCCCGGAACTGGTCCGGGCCGATCGCGGCGGGTGGCCCCTCGCCCAGCCAGCGGTCGACCGGCGGCTGGAACCGGAGCAGGTCGGACTTGCCGAGCACCATCGCCGCCGGGGTCTCCAGATAGGGGCCCCTGCGCGGCAGCCGGTCGAGGACGGTGCCGAACGCCGCGTCACCGTCCCGGTCCACCTCGGTGCCCCAGCGTTCGCGCACCTCGTCGAGCTGGGGCAGCGGCAGCGCGAGCGCCGGGTCGACGACGAAGACCAGGGCGTCGATGCCGAGCAGGAAGCGCAGCGCCCCGTCCGTGCGGACGAGGTCCTCACCGCCGAGGTCGAAGAAGGCGACCGGGCGCACCCGCCCGCGCGCGTCGGTGAGCAGCAGCGACTCGACGAACCGCGCGAAGCCGTCCAGGCCGACCCCGCTCGTGTGGTCGAGTACCTTGCCGCTGCGCAGCGGCTGCACCCGCTCCCGGACGAAGCGGGCGTGCTGTTCCGGGTTGACGGACTGCCAGCCCACCCCGTACCGGTCCAGGCCGCCGTCGGTGATCTCGGCGATCATCTGGGTCAGCAGGTGGCTCTTCCCGGTGCTGGACTGGCCGATCATGGCGACCGTCAGCGGGCGGCCATGGGTGAGGTAGGGCACCGGGATGTGGTGCTCGGGGAAGTCCGGGTCGGCCGTGCACTGCTGGACCGCGCCCCGCATCACGTCCTCGCGCCGTACCGGGTTGCCGATACGGGAGAGGTCCAGGGGCCGGTACTGCATCTGGTCGTCCGTCACGAAGAGTCTGTTCAGGTCGAGTTGGATGCCCTCCAGGCAGTACGGGCAGAGCACCTCCCCGGGAGCCCGGTCCTCGGGCGTCCCGTCCGCCGGGTCCTCCGCGGGAGCGGGCGCCCGCCGCTTGGCGTCCAGGGCCCGGTCGAACGCCTCCTGGTGCGGGCGGGAGCCGTCCGGCAGGGCCGCGGGCCCCAGCCGCCGCGCCTCCTCGGGGGCCAGCAGCTCCAACAGGGCCGCGGGCGTGGGGCGTCCGGCCGCCGTGGGGGCGAACGCGCGGGGCAGTGTCCCGGCGAGCACCCGGTGCCGGTCGAGGTCGGCGGGGGCCCGGTCGGCGGGGCCCGGCCGGCCGGTCACGAGCTGGTAGAGCACCTGGGCGGCGCTCCACACCGCGTCCCGGGAGTCGACGAGGCCCTCGCCCCGGTGCTGCTCGGGCGAGGCGAACGGGGCCCGGCCCCACGGCGTCCGGGGCCGCCCGGCGCGGTCGACGCTCTCCAGACCCCAGAACTGCACCGATGTCCCGTCCCAGAACACGGTCGCGGGCGAGATCCCGCGCGCCACGAGACCCTGGCCGTCCAGCAGGCACAGCGCCAGCGTCAGGTCCCGGGCGAACACCCGCTGGTCGCTCGCCGACATCACGTGGGTCCGCCCGACGGGGATGCCGCGCGGGGCGGCGTACAGCAGGAACGGCTCGGCGGTGTCCAGCTCGTAGCCGATGACGGTGGGGAACAGATACGCGTGCGGGGTGTTCTCCAGGGTCCGGTCGAGGCGCAGGGCGGTGCCCGCCTCGGTGTCCAGCAGGGCGCGGGCCGCCGGGTTGGCGGCGTCGGCCGCCGACAGGAACACCTGGACGCACCGCTGCCCCCGGTCGTCGAGCAGCCCGTTGCGGATGCGCTGGGGCAGCGCCGGGTCCCGCCGTGAGTCCGGTCCGAAGCGGGCCGGGGCGGTGCGCCGACGCCCGGTGGGGTCGGCGAAGACGAGGTGGGGGCGCGGGGCCCCCGGTGACGCGGGACTGCCCAGCGGGGTGGTGCTCACCACCGGTCGTCCTCCCTGAACTCGGCGTGGACGGAGGGCTCGGCGCGGTCGGCGCCGGTCCGGGGACCGCCGCCGGTGCTCTGCCGGGGCAGGACCGTGTCGACCACGCCCATCCGCAGCGGGGTGAGCCGGATCAGCCCCGCGTACCGGCCGGAGGAGGTCCACAGGGCCTCCTCGGCCGGCGGCGAACCGCTCTTGCGCCAGGCGGCCTCGATCTCGCCCTGGAGGGTGCCCGGGGCGAACCGGATCCACAGGGCGGCCTCCGGGTCGCGGCTGAGGAGGGCACCCTGTTCCGGCGAGGACAGCTGGACGACGGCCCCCCGGTCCGCCTCCCGGCCCACCAGCTCGGCGACCCGCAGCGAATCGGTGCCCAGCAGCCCGGCGGCCGTGGTGCGGGCCCGGTGGTCGGCCGGGTACGGCGGCGGGGCCAGCACCCCGTAGCGCCACAGGTGGTGGCGGGCGGCGGACAGCAGTTCGCGGACCCGCTCCTCGGTCCGCGAGAGCGCGAGCGCCCCGGCCTGACCGCGTTCGACGGCGCCCCAGTAGGGGGCCATGGCGGCCATCGCGGTGTTGCGGAGGTCCCCGGCGAGGGTGGCGACCAGGTCCGGTCCGCCCTCGCCGATCTCCCGGTCGAGCCAGCGGGGCGCGCGGTCGCTCTCGCCGCTCCCCCACGGGGCGTCGTCAGGTCCGGCGGGATACGGGGCCGGGGAAGGCGCGCCGTACGGCCCGGGGGCTCCGCCGTCCCGGTCGTCGTACGGGTCGCTGTCCCGGTCGGCCTCGGGATCGCCGTTCCGGTCCCGGGTGTTGTCCCAGGCGTAGGCGGCGGCCCAGTCGCCGTCGTCCGCGCCCCCGTCGGCGGCCTCGGGCTCCGGGGTCTCCAGCGCGGAGGGCCCGTCGAGCCAGTCGATGTCCTCGTACGGGCCGGAACCGCCCGCCCCGGCCGGGGCGAGGGGCTCCGGTGCGGCCTGGGCGTCGGCGGCGGCCGCGGTCGCCCTCAGCATCCCGGCCACCGAACGCGCGGCGTCCGCGCAGTACAGCCGCTCCTCTGCCGCCCAGTGCTCGCGGACCAGCTCCGCCAGCAGGGCGTCGAGCCCGTCCAGGGCGGTGCGCAGCGCCGTCGTGCCGCGCCCGGCGGCCCAGGAGTCGGCGTCGTCCCGCCAGAGCCTGCGGACCGCCTCGGCGGTGAGGCCGAGGCCGACCAGCAGCCCGGTCCCGCCGAGCCAGAGCGGCGGGTCGGCGGCGTACGCGACCGCCGCCCCC
>NZ_NTGZ01000131.1 GCF_002551245.1 Streptomyces sp. rh34 | reverse complement strand
AGATGTGTATAAGAGACAGACCCCGTACGGGCCCAGCAGCGCGCCCGCCGCCGCGCACAGCGCCACCGTCGCCACCGTCGCGAGCAGCGCCCGCCCGGCCGGGACCGTGGACGCCACCACCGCGCCGAGCCCCTCCGGCCGGGCCGCGGGGATGCCCTGACGGGACGCCAGGGTCAGCGCGAGACGGGCGGCGACGCCCGCGACGGCGGCCCCGAGAGCCCCGTGCGCCCAGCCCTCCCCGTACAGCTCGAAGAGGACGGCGACCTGGGCCAGCAGCACCAGGAGCAGCGTGATGACACCGAACGGCCCAATGTCGGACTGCTTCATGATCCGCAGCGCGTCGGCGGCCGGCTTCCCGCTGCCGAGGCCGTCCGCCGTGTCCGCCAGGCCGTCCAGGTGCAGCCCCCGGGTGAGAGCGGCGGGCACCGCGACGGAGGCGACCGCCGCGAGCAGCGGTCCCGAGCCTGCCAGCAGCGACAGCGCGCCGAGGGCCCCGGCGAGCAGCCCCACGACGAGCCCGGCGAGCGGGGCGCGGAGCATTCCGGAGCGGGCGGTCGCGCGGTCCCAGCGGGACACGCGGACGGGCAGCACGGTCAGGGTGCCGAAGGCGAAACGTATGCCGTGGCTGTTCAGGGAGGTCACCGCGCGCAGGCTAGCCGCTGGGCCCCACCGATAGAACGGGCGAAACACGCCAATCGCCGTGAAACCTGACGTATCGGGAGTGGGTGGCATGGGTCACTGGTGGCACGACAACATCGCGGAGCCGGGCAAGATGCCGCTGCTCCTCGCGCTGGCCGCCTTCGTCCTGACCTTCGCGATCACCCGCACCATCACCCGCATGATCCGCGCCGGGAAGGGCCCGTTCCGCAACATCACCCCCGGCGGGGTGCACATCCACCACGTGGTGCCGGGCGTCGTGCTGTCGGTGATCGGCGGATTCGGCGCGGTGGCCGGCGGGCGGCACGGCCTGGCCGCCGGGATCTGCGCGGTGATCTTCGGGGTGGGGGCCGGTCTGGTGCTGGACGAGTTCGCCCTGATCCTGCACCTGGACGACGTGTACTGGACCGAGGAGGGCCGCCAGAGCGTGGAGGTGGTCGTGCTGACCGTCTCGCTGGTGGCGCTGGTCCTGGCGGGCTTCTCGCCGCTCGGCGTCGACGACGTCACCGACGAGGAGGAACAGGGGAGGCTGGGCCTCATCACGACCTACGTGATCAACTTCTGCTTCGTCCTGATCGCCCTGTTCAAGGGCAAGCTGCGGATGGCGGTGCTCGGCACCCTCGTCCCGTTCGTCGCCCTGGTCGGCGCGGTCCGGCTGGCCCGCCCCACCTCGCCCTGGGCCAGGCGCTTCTACCGCCACCGCCACCGGGCCCGCTCCCGGGCACTGCTGCGGGCCTACCACCACGACGTGCGCTGGGCCGGGCCGCGCCGGAAGTTCCAGGACCTCATCGGCGGCGCCCCGGATCGCGTCCCGCCGCCGCCCGCGCCCAGGTCCTGAACGCGCCGCCGCCCGCGCCACTCCCGTACGCCGCACACCACCAGGACGGCGAAGATGGCGGCCAGATGCTCACGGCCCGCCAGGTTGTCCTCGACGAGGACCTCCACCACCATCGCGAGGACCACCAGCGCCCCGGTGAACCAGGCGCGATGCCGGTGGCAGACGTACACCGCGAGCCCCACGACGGCCGCCGAAGGGCCGGTGTCCACCACCTGCGCGTCGGAGGCGGGCAGCACGGGGAACACCTCCGGCCCGAGCGCGATGCCGAGCCGCGCGTACAGCGTCCCGGCCAGCGTCGCCAGATACGCCACCGCGAGCGTCCGCCACCGCCCCAGGCACACCTCCGCGACGCCGAACACCAGCAGGATCTGGGCCAGCGCGCCCCACACCGGCAGATCGAGCGCGGGCACGAACAGGGACAGCGGGGTACGCAGGAGGGCGAGCCACAGCGGGTCCTCGGCCCGTACGGCTCCGAGAAGCCGCACCGGCCCGTAGCCCCAGGCCCGGTTCTGCACCACCTGCACGGTCGCGGTCAGCGCCACCGCGACCGTCGTCAGCGCGAGCGCCCGCACCCCGCGTCCGGCGAGCCCCCGCCGTACGGTCGTGCACAGCGGGCCCCACTCCCGCACCGCCGCCCGGCGCAGGGCGGGCAGACGGCTCATCCGCTCTTCTCGAACAGCACGGCTCATACGCTCTTCTCGAACAGCATGGAACGGGCCCCAGGTCGGTCGGTACGCGGCATCGGCGAGGAAGCGCGCCGAGCCGCGCCCCACTCGAAGACGGACCGGGGCAGGGCGAAGTTGAGCGACACCCGAGTGATGCCGATCTCGTCCGCGCGATGGGGGGAGCCCGGGGTCTCAGACCCCGTCGAGGGCCGCCGCCTCCGAATCCGGCCCCGACTCCGCGTCCTCCGCGTCCTCCCCGTCCTGCGCGTCCACGGTCTTCTCCGGTTCCCGCTCCGGCAGTTCGGCGGCCAGCGCCGCCGCCGCCTGAACCAGCGGCAGGGCCAGCAGCGCGCCGCTGCCCCCGCCCACCGTCACGCCGTGGTCCAGCAGTGGGGTCAGCGCCATCCGGTCCAGCGCCTTCGTCTGCGCCGGCTCCCCGCTGACCTGGCCGGCCAGCCACCAGTCCGGTGCCCGGAACGCCGCCCGCTGCGCCACCAGCGCGCAGGCCGCCGAGACGACCCCGTCCAGGATCACCGGCATCCGGCGCACCGCGCTCTGCAACAGGAACCCCGTCATCGCCGCCAGATCCGCGCCGCCCGACGTGGCCAGCAGCTCCAGCTGGTCGCCGAGCACCGGCCGGGCCCGGCGCAGCGCGTCCCTGATCGCCGCGCACTTGACCATCCACGCCAGGTCGTCGATGCCCGCACCGCCGCGCCCGGTCACCACGGAGGCGTCCGTTCCGCAGAGCGCCGCGACGAGGGTGGCCGCGGCCGTGGTCCCGCCCACGCTGAGGTCGCCGAGCACCACCAGATCGGTGCCGGAATCCGCCTCCTCGTCGGCGATCGCCATGCCCAGACGGACCGCCTGCCCGGCCTCCTCCGCGCTGATCGCGTCCTCGACGTCGATCCGCCCCGAGCCCCGCCGGACGCGGTGCCGCACCACGGACTCGGGCAGCAGCTCCGGATCGCAGTCCAGGGAGACGTCCACGATCCGCATCGGCACCGAGAAGCGCCGCGCCAGCACCGAGACGGGGCTCGCCCCGTCGAGGGCGGCCCGCACCAGCTCGTACGCGCTTCCCGCCGGCCGGCCCGACACGCCCAGCTCCGCCACCCCGTGGTCACCGGCGAAGAGCACCAGACGCGGCTGCTCGACGGCCCTGACCGGCACGGACTGCTGCGCGGCGCTGAGCCACTCGCCCAGCTCGTCGAGGCGTCCGAGCGCCCCCGGGGGTACGGTCAGCCGCTCGCGCCGCTCCTCGGCATCGCGCCGCACACCCCCGTCGGGGCGTTGGATCAGGTCGGAGAAGTCGTCCAGGTTCACGGAGGTCTGCCTCGCGGGTCGTCACGTCGGGTCCGGTCCGGGAACCCGGCGGCGGGCCCCCAGGGCGTGTCCGGCGGAGCACACCCCCAGCCGGAACAGTACCGGTCGGCCCACCCGGAGGACCGTGCCCGAACGGGGGCACGGGGGAGGGGAAGGGCCGGACCCTCCCCCCGCCGCGAGTCTCCTACCCCCGCAGCACCAGTACCTGCCCCGCCACCACCAGCAGCACCTGCTCGCACTCGGAGGCCACCGCCGCGTTCAGCCGCCCCAGCTCGTCCCGGAACCGCCGCCCCGCAGCTGTCGCCGGCACCACCCCCGACCCCACCTCGTTGGTCACCAGCACCACCGGCCGCCGGGTCCCGCGCACCGCGGCGACCAGCTCCGCGACCCGCTCCCGCAACGCCGCCTCGCCGCCGTCGTGCCACCGCTCGTCCTCCCAGGCCTCCACCCGGTCCATCGCGTCGGTCAGCCACAGCGACAGGCAGTCGATCAGCAGCGGCGGCCCGTCCGCCCCCAGCAGCTCCGCGACCTCGCAGGTCTCCTCGGTCCGCCAGGCGCCGGGCCTGCGCTCCCGGTGCAGTCCGATCCGGGCCGCCCACTCCGGGTCCCCGTCGCGGCGGCCGCCGGTCGCCACGTACACGACCTCCGGGAACGTCTCCATGCTCCGCTCCGCCTCCAGCGACTTCCCCGACCGCGCGCCCCCCGTCACCAGCACCCGGCGCGGCACGTCCGGCGCCGCGTGGTACTCGCCCACCACCAGCGTCGTCCCGTCCGGCACCGCCCGCGCACCGGCCGCCGCCAGCCGCCGCTCCAGCTCCGGGCCCGGCGGGGCGTCGTGGTCCAGGTGGACCGCGATCACCTCGGTGGTCGGACCGACCGCTCCGGCCGACCGCAGCCGGGCCACCGCGTCGGGCCGCCCGATCACATCGAGGACGACCATGTCCAGCGGCCGGTCCAGCTGTTCGGGCAGGCCGGAGGGGGCGGCCCCCGGCGGCAGGTACAGCAGCCGCTCGCCCTCCGGGGCGGTCACCTCGTACCCGGTCCCCGGGGCGTCCATCGCCATCGCCCGCACCCGGTGACCGCTGATCAGCGTCAGCACCTGGCCGTCCGGCACCCGGCCGGCCGGCGGCAACAGGGCGGGCAGTTCGACGGCGGGCCCGTCGTGCGGGTGCGTCAGCAGCACCTGCCGGACCGCGCTCAGCGAACGCCCCGCACGGGCGGCGGCGAACACCGCCCCGGGCGTGAGGTCCAGCAGCAGCGCGTCGTCGACCAGCAGCGCCGTCGCGGCCCGCGCCCACGGGCCACGGGCCGAGGCGCAGGCCGCGCAGGGGCAGGAGGGGTGCGGCAGCCCGTCGGGGGCTCCGGTGCCGAGCAGAGTGAGTTCCACACCTTGATCCTCCCGTGTCCCCGCACGAGGTGCGCGTCCGGCTACGCTTCGGGAAGCAACGTGACCCAGGAGGCTGGCATGGCGTGGACGTGGCGGTTCGAGAAGTCCGACGGTACGGAGACGGAGCCGGCGCTGCAGCCGGAGGAGTTCACGACCCAGGGCGACGCGGAGTCCTGGATCGGTGAGTTCTGGAAGGAGCTCCTGGAGGGCGGCGCCGCACAGGTGACGCTCTTCGAGGACACGACCAAGATCTACGGCCCGATGAGCCTGAAGGCCGACGGCGCCTGACCCTCAGCGCCCGGGGCGGAAACGGGCGGTGAAAGGGCGGGCGGTACGGGGATCTCCCCGTACCGCCCGCCCTTTCGGCCGTCCGAGCTCAGATCTCCCCGAGCGTGACCTCCGCCGTCCGGCTGTCGCCGTCGCGCGTGTACGTCACGGTCACCTTCTGGCCCGGCTTGTCGTCGGCCAGTGCCTCGGAGAGCGAGGTGACCGTGGTGACCTCGCTGTCCCCGATCTTCGTGATGGTGTCCCCGGGCTTCAGCCCCGCATCGGCCGCCGCGCCGCCCCGGTCCACGCTCACCAGCGCCACCCCGGCGGGGCGGTAGTTGTCGTCGACGACCGTCCGGGCCGTGATGTTCAGCGCGGCCCGGCCCGAATCGGTGACCTTGCCGTCCTTGATGATCTGGTCGGCGACCGTCTTCACCATCGAGACGGGGATCGCGAAGCCGATGCCCGGAGCCGCGCTGTCGCCCATCTGCGGGTCGGTCGCCGCGAGGGTCGGAATGCCGATCACCTCGCTGTCGAGGTTGACGAGCGCCCCGCCGCTGTTGCCCGGGTTGATCGCCGCGGACGTCTGCACCATGTTGGCGATCGTCGCGCCCGTGCCGCCGCCCGCCCGGCTCTCGCTCACGGTCCGGCCGAGCGCCGAGACGATGCCCTGGGTGACGCTGCTGGACAGGCCGAGCGGTGAGCCCATCGCCATCACGATCTGTCCCACCCGGACCTTCCCCGCGTCGCCGAACTTCGCGGGCTTCAGCCCGTCCGGCACCTCGTCGAGCTTGATCACCGCCAGGTCCTGCTCCGGGTAGGAGGAGACCAGAGTGGCGGTCAGTACCGCCTCCCCGGTGGCGACGCTGACCTTGAACCTCTTCTCGTCGCCGACCACATGGGCGTTGGTGACGATGTGGCCCCTGTCGTCGTAGGCGACTCCGGAGCCGAGGCCTTCCGAGGCGTCGATCTGCACCACCGACGGCAGTACGTCGTTGATGACGGCCCGGTAGGCGTTCTCCAGGTCGTCGGGGGCACGCTTCACCGCACCCTGCGTCGTACCGGACGCGCCGGCCTCCGGGGCCGTCGCCGCCGGACTCGTACCGGAGCAGCCGCCCGCCAGAGCGATGGCGCAGACGGCCGCGGACAGGGGAAGCAGCAGCCCGCGCGCCCGGCTGCGGGAGGGGGATACATCCATATCCGGAGTCTGGGGCCCGCCCCGTTCGGGTGCCCCTGCTGATGGGCCGAACGGGCCCGCCCCCGTAACACCTGTTCTAGCCGCGCACGCCGCACAGATGCAGCAGCGCCGCCACCCCTCGGTAGGGGTCGGTCCGGCCGGCCCGGTCCTCCAGGGCCAGGGCCCGCTCCAGCTCCTCGGCCGGCAGCTCCGCCCCGTCCGCCACGTTGTCCGTGAAGACCCGCACTCCGTACCAGGCGTGCAGCGGCGCGGCGATCCCCGCGAGCGTGGCCCGCAGCGCGTCGAGCCGGTCGGCCCGCACGGTGAGGCCGAGGCGGTTGGTGTACGTGGCGGTGTCGAAGGCGGACAGGGCCGCGCCGAAGTCACCGGCGAGCCCCGGGCGCATCGCGAGCGCGTCCGCGTTCCGTACGAGCAGGGAGAGCAGCCCGCCGGGAGCCAGCATTCGGGCGAGCCCGGCCAGCATCGGGTCCGGCTCCTCGACGTACATCAGGACGCCGTGGCACAGCACCACGTCGAAGCTGCCGGGCAGGAAGTGCACGCCGGTGTCCCGGCCGTCGCCCTCGATGAGCCTGACCCGCTCCCGGATGCCCTCCGGCTCGGTCGCCAGGGACGCACGGGCCGCCGTCAGCATCTCGGAGTCCGACTCCAGGCCGGTCACCGAGTGACCGGCCCGCGCGAGGCGCAGGGCCTGGGTGCCCTGGCCCATGCCGACGTCCAGGACGCGCAGCCGCTGCCCCACCGGGAACCGCCCGGCTATCTGCTCGTCCAGCTGCCGCGCGACGAGCTCCTGGCGGACCCTGTCGCGTACGCCGCCGAGACCCGCCAGCCACGCCGAGGAGGCCCCGGTGAAGCCGGAGGCCTCCGTGCTCAGGGCCGCTCTCCGCGCTTGACCTGCGGCTTCGGGAGGCGCAGTCGGCGCATCTGGAGCGTGCGCATCAGGCCGTACGCCACGGCTCCGCGCTTCGGCGTGTCCGGGAAGCGCTCGCGCAGCTGCTTCTTCAGGCGCATCGACAGACCGATCGAGTCGATCACGATCAGGATGATCACGCCGAGCCAGAGCAGCAACGAGATGCTCTGGATGTTCTGCACCTGGATCACGCTGAGGATCAGGATGATCACGGCGAGCGGCAGGAACCACTCGGCGACGCAGAAGCGCGAGTCCACGTAATCGCGGACGAAGCGCCTGACCGGGCCCTTGTCGCGGACCGGGAGGTAGCGCTCGTCGCCCGACGCGAGCGCCTCGCGCTGCCTGGCCAGGTCGGTGCGGCGCGCTTCGCGCTGGCGCTTCATGGCCGCCTTGCGGTCGGTCGGCGCACTGGACGCGGCGCGACGGCGCTGCGTCTGGGCCTCGCTGCGCTTGGGGGTGGGGCGACCCTTGGGAGCCTGCGGGTCGCGGGGCTGCTGGGAGAGGTCCGCCGTCACCTTGTCGGTGGGGGCCTTCTCTGTCTTGGCGCGGCTACGGAACACAAAACCCAAGGGTACGGGGTCCGCGCGCGAGCCCGGAAACCCGGGCGGGAACGATCCGGCAACGGACGGCGTCCCCACAGGTGTTCCGACGGGGTGAAACGGGGGGCAACCGCCCGTTCTCGCGCCCGTCACGAGAATGTCCCGGAGCCTCACCTACACCCTGGGCGGGAGTGTTCACGGGGTGCAGTCGTCCTTGGGGAGGAGCACATCGACGTCCGAACAGTGCGGTAATAGAGACAGGGCCCGTACTGTGGGTTCTATCGGGAGTGCTGGAGCTCAGTCCGTCAGAAGGGGGCGCGCGAAGCCCATGAGCGGTGTCATGAAGCGTATGGGGATGATCTTCCGCGCGAAGGCAAACAAGGCCCTTGACCGGGCCGAGGATCCGCGCGAGACCCTCGATTACTCGTACCAGAAGCAGCTGGAGCTGCTTCAGAAGGTGCGCCGCGGCGTCGCCGACGTGGCGACGTCCCGCAAGCGCCTGGAGTTGCAGCTGAACCAGCTGCAGGGCCAGTCGTCCAAGCTGGAGGACCAGGGCCGCAAGGCGCTGGCGCTGGGCCGCGAGGACCTGGCGCGCGAAGCGCTGTCCCGGCGCGCCGCACTCCAGCAGCAGGTCACCGACCTGGAGACGCAGCACACCACGCTGCAGGGCGAGGAGGAGAAGCTCACCCTCGCGGCCCAGCGGCTGCAGGCCAAGGTGGACGCCTTCCGCACGAAGAAGGAGACCATCAAGGCCACCTACACGGCGGCCCAGGCCCAGACCCGGATCGGCGAGGCCTTCTCCGGCATCTCCGAGGAGATGGGCGACGTGGGCCTCGCGATCCAGCGGGCCGAGGACAAGACGCAGCAGCTCCAGGCGCGGGCCGGCGCCATCGACGAGCTGCTCGCCTCCGGCGCCCTGGACGACCCGACCGGCACGGCGAAGGACGACATCGCCGCCGAGCTGGACCGGATCTCCGGCGGCACCGATGTGGAGCTGGAGCTGCAGCGCATGAAGGCCGAGCTGGCCGGCGGCTCCTCGTCCTCGCAGCAGGCCATCGAGGGCGGCGCGCAGGACAGTGCGCCGCAGTCGCAGCAGTCGTCCCCGCACAAGTTCGACAAGCAGTAAGGCGGCGTCATGATCGTACGGATCATGGGGGAGGGCCAGGTCAAGCTGGCCGACAGTCACATCGTCGAACTGAACGAGCTCGACGATGTCCTGCTCAAGGAGATGGAGAGCGGCGACGGCCCCGGCTTTCGCACGACGCTCCACGCGCTCCTGGACAAGGTGCGCGAGCTCGGCACTCCGCTTCCGGACGACTCCCTGGAGCCGTCCGAGCTGATCCTGCCGGCGCCCGACGCCACCCTCGAAGACGTACGGGCCATGCTCAGCGACGGCGGGCTCATCCCCAACTGAATCCACGGGCCGGCCCCGGCGGGCCCGTGGAGCGCCGCACCAGCACCTCCCCGCCCCCTGCCCCGCGCCCGGTCCGCCGGACGCGGGGCAGGGGCGCTCCGGGCCCGGCCCCGGGAAAGGCCCCGCCCCCGAGGGGCCGCGTACCGTAGCTGGACGTGACCACCCTCTCGTCCGGCTTCGCGCGCGCCCGCCGCTGGCTCCGGGACCATCCCCTCGCGCTCGACGCGACCCTTGCCTTCGGCTCCCTCGTCGCGATGATCGGCGGCTCGTTCGTGGACCCGGGCGCCGGACACGGGCAGACCTTCGGCACCCGCACTCCCGAGCCGTTCAGCGTGCTCCTGATGGTTCTCGCCGCCGTGGCCCTGGTCCTGCGGCGGCGTCCGATGTCGGTGCTCGCCGTCACCGGGGTCCTCTCGGCCACCGAGTACACGGTGATGGACCCGCCCGCACCGGTCGTCATGAGCGCGGTCATCGCCCTCTACACCGTCGCCTCGCGCACCGATCGCCCCACCACCTGGCGGGTCGGACTGCTGACCATGGGGGCGCTCACGGCGGTCGCCATGGTCTTCGGATCGACGCCCTGGTACAGCCAGGAGAACCTCGGAGTGTTCGCCTGGACCGGGATGGCCGGGGCCGCCGGGGACGCCGTACGCAGCAGACGCGCGTTCGTCGACGCCATCCGGGAACGCGCCGAGCGGGCCGAGCGCACCCGCGAGGAGGAGGCGCGCCGCCGGGTCGCCGAGGAGCGGCTGCGGATCGCCCGGGACCTCCACGACGTCGTCGCCCACCACATCGCCCTGGTCAACGTCCAGGCCGGGGTCGCCGCCCACGTCATGGACAAGCGCCCGGACCAGGCCAAGGAAGCACTCGCCCACGTCCGGGACGCCAGCCGCTCCGCGCTCAACGAACTCCGGGTCACCGTCGGCCTCCTGCGCCAGCAGGGCGACCCCGAGGCGCCCACCGAACCGGCCCCCGGGCTCGCCGTCCTCGACGAGCTGGTCGGCACCTTCCGCAACGCCGGGCTCCCCGTCGAGGTGGCCTGCGCCGACGGCGGGGACCGGCTGCCCGCCGCCGTCGACCTGGCCGCCTACCGGGTCATCCAGGAGGCCCTGACCAACGTCCGCAAACACGCGGGCGCCGGGGCCACGGCCGAGGTGAGCGTCGTACGGGTGGGCGCCACCGCCGAGGTCACCGTCCTCGACAACGGCCGGGGGAGTGCCTCCCGGCGGCCCGGCTCCGGGGCCGATGCCGACCTGGACAGCGGCGGTCACGGACTGGTCGGCATGCGCGAACGCGTCACCGCCCTCGGTGGGGCCCTCACCGCGGGGCCGCGGTACGGCGGCGGATTCCGGGTCCATGCGATCCTTCCGGTCGAGGCCCGCACGGGTGAACCGGAGCGGCCGGGCACAGCGGGCGGAACGAGGCTCTGCCGATGACCCAGCCGACACCGGCACCGGAACCGACGACTGTGCCGCAGCAGGCTCCCATCAAGGTGCTCCTCGCCGACGACCAGGCGCTGCTGCGCAGCGCGTTCCGGGTGCTGGTGGACTCCGAGCCGGACATGGAAGTGGTCGGCGAGGCCGCCGACGGGGCCCAGGCCGTCGAGCTGGCCCGCGCCACGGGCGCCGACGTGGTGCTCATGGACATCCGGATGCCGGGCACCGACGGACTCGCCGCCACCCGCATGATCAGCGCCGACCCGGAGCTGGCCGCGGTGCGGGTGGTCATGCTCACCACCTTCGAGGTCGACGAGTACGTGGTCCGGTCGCTGCGCGCCGGAGCCTCCGGCTTCCTCGGCAAGGGCGCGGAGCCGGACGAACTCCTCAACGCCATCCGGATCGCCGCGGCCGGCGAGGCGCTGCTCTCCCCGGCGGCGACCAAGGGGCTCATCGCCACGTTCCTGGCCCAGGGCGGCAGCTCGGGGGAGGGGCGGGACAGCGCGGAGTACGCGGAGCGGCTGGCGGCGCTCACCGGCCGCGAACGCGAGGTGCTGGTGCTGGTCGCGGGCGGCCACTCCAATGACCAGATCGCCGAGCGGCTCGCGGTCAGCCCGCTCACCGTCAAGACCCATGTGAACCGGGCGATGGCGAAGCTGGGAGCCCGGGACCGGGCGCAATTGGTGGTCATTGCCTACGAATCGGGCCTGGTGCGTCCCCGGACGGACTGACCGGGTGGAGTAACGGCGTACACGGGCGTACTCCACCTGCGGTATGCGCGGCATAAGAAAGCAGCCCGGGGGCCGACGTTTCGGCGGCGCGGAGCGGAGATCGTAGGACTGGGCTGGAGGTGTCCCCCTGCTTTCCCTCCCCGCCCCTCTGCCGCGTACGCCACAGAAGAGAGACCCACCCATGTCCTGGCTGTCCAGATTCAGCCTCGCGCAAAGGGCCCTGATCGGGCTGATCTCGATTGTCGCGCTGGTCTTCGGCGCGATAGCGATCCCGCAGCTCAAGCAGCAACTGCTGCCCACCATCGAACTGCCGATGGTCTCGGTGCTGGCGCCCTACCAGGGTGCGTCTCCCGATGTGGTCGAGAAGCAGGTCGTCGAGCCGCTGGAGAACTCCCTCAAGTCCGTCGACGGCGTCGAGGGCATCACCTCCACCGCCAGCGAGGGCAACGCCCTCATCATGGCGACCTTCGACTTCGGCGACGAGGGCACCAAGCAGCTCGTCGCGGACATCCAGCAGGCGGTGAACCGGGCCCGCGCCCAGCTGCCCGACGGCGTCGACCCGCAGGTCGTCGCCGGATCCACGGACGACATCCCGACCGTGGTCCTCGCCGTCACCTCCGACAAGGACCAGCAGGTGCTGGCCGACCAGCTCGACCGCACGGTCGTCCCGGCCCTGGAGGACATCGACGGCGTCGGCCAGGTCACGGTGGACGGCGTGCGGGACCTCCAGGTCTCCGTCGTCCCCGACGACAAGAAGCTCGCCGAGGCCGGTCTGAACGCGGGCACGCTCGCCCAGGCCCTCCAGGCGGGCGGCGCCACCGTGCCGGCCGGCTCCTTCTCCGAGTCCGGCAAGAGCCGCACCATCCAGGTCGGCGGCGCCTACACCTCGCTGGAGCAGATCGAGGACCTCCAGGTCGTCGCCAAGGACCCGGCGGGCGGCAAGCCCGGAAAGCCGGTGCGCCTCGGTGACGTCGCCGAGGTGAAGCAGGAGCCGTCCACGGCGGTCTCCATCACCCGCACCAACGGCAAGCCGAGCCTCGCCGTGATGGCGACGATGGACAAGGACGGCAGCGCCGTCACCATCTCGGACGCCGTCAAGGACAAGCTCCCCGACCTCCGCGAGGACCTCGGCAAGGGCGCGGAGGTGACGGTCGTCTCCGACCAGGGCCCCGCCGTCTCCAAGTCGATCTCGGGCCTGACCACGGAGGGCGCGCTCGGCCTGGTCTTCGCGGTCGTCGTGATCCTGGTCTTCCTCGCCTCGATCCGCTCGACGCTGGTCACCGCGGTCTCCATCCCGCTCTCGATCGTCCTCGCGCTGATCGTGCTCTGGACCCGCGACCTGTCGCTCAACATGCTCACGCTCGGCGCGCTCACCATCGCCATCGGCCGGGTCGTCGACGACTCGATCGTGGTCCTGGAGAACATCAAGCGTCACCTCGGCTACGGCGAGGAGCGCCACGCGGCGATCATCACCGCGGTCAAGGAGGTCGCCGGAGCGGTCACCTCCGCCACGCTCACCACCGTCGCCGTCTTCCTGCCCATCGGTCTGGTCGGCGGCATGGTCGGCCAGCTCTTCGGCTCGTTCTCGCTGACCATCACCGCGGCGCTGCTGGCGTCCCTGCTGGTCTCGCTCACCGTGGTGCCGGTGCTGTCGTACTGGTTCCTGCGCGCACCCAAGGGCACCCCCGAGGACGCGGCGGAGGCCCGCCGCCTCGCCGAGGAGAAGGAAGCGGCCAGCAAGCTCCAGCGGATCTACGTCCCCATCCTCCGCTTCGCGACCCGTCGCCGGATCACCAGCCTCGTCATCGCCGTCGCCGTGCTCCTCGGCACCTTCGGCATGGTCCCGCTGCTGAAGACGAACTTCTTCGAGGCCGGAGAGCAGGAGGTCCTGACCGTCAAGCAGGAGCTGACCCCCGGCACCAGCCTGGAAGCCGCCGACGAGGCGGCCCGCAAGGTCGAGAAGGTCATCGAGCAGGACAAGGGCGTCAAGGACTACCAGGTCACCGTCGGCTCCTCCGGCTTCATGGCCGCCTTCGGCGGCGGCACGGGCGCCAACCAGGCCTCCTACCAGGTCACCCTGAAGGACGCCGCGGACTACGAGGACGCCCAGGACCGCATCGACGAGGCCCTCGGCAAGCTCGACGGCATCGGCGACACCACCATCGCCGCGGGCGACGGCTTCGGCTCCCAGGACCTGAGCGTCGTGGTCAAGGCCGCCGACGGGGACGTCCTGAAGAAGGCGGCCGAGGCGGTCCGCACCGAGGTCGCCACCATCAAGGACGTCACCGACGTCCAGAGCGACCTGGCGCAGAGCGTCCCGCGCATCTCGGTCACCGCCAACGACAAGGCGGCCGCCGCCGGATTCGACTCCGCCTCCCTCGGCGGGATCGTCGCCGGAGCCGTACGCGGCACGCCCGCCGGCACGGCGACGCTGGACGACACCGAGCGCGACATCGTCATCCGGTCCTCCACCCCGGCCGCCACCGTGGCCGAGCTGAAGGCCCTGCCGCTCGGCCCGGCCAAGCTCGGCGACATCGCCGACGTCAAGGTGGTCCCCGGCCCGGTCTCGATGACCCGGATCGACGCACAGCGGTCGGCGACGATCACCGCCAAGCCCGTCGGCGACAACACCGGCGCGGTCAGCGCCGATCTCGCCAAGAAGATCGACGCCCTGGACCTCCCGGAAGGCGCCACCGCCACCATCGGCGGCGTCACCGAGGACCAGAACGAAGCCTTCGGCCAGCTCGGCCTCGCCATGCTGGCGGCCATCGCGATCGTCTTCATGCTGCTGGTGGCCACGTTCCGGTCGCTCGTCCAGCCGCTGATCCTCCTGGTCTCCGTCCCGTTCGCGGCGACCGGAGCCCTGGCCCTGCTGCTCATCACGGGCACCCCGCTGGGCGTCCCCGCGATGATCGGCATGCTGATGCTCATCGGCATCGTGGTCACCAACGCGATCGTGCTGATCGACCTGATCAACCAGTACCGCGCCCAGGGCCTCGGGATCGTGGAGGCCGTCATCGAGGGCGGCCGCCACCGCTTCCGCCCGATCCTGATGACGGCACTCGCGACCATCTTCGCCCTGCTCCCGATGGCGCTCGGCGTCACCGGCGAGGGCGGCTTCATCTCGCAGCCGCTGGGCGTCGTGGTGATCGGCGGTCTGATCAGCTCCACGCTGCTGACCCTGCTGCTCGTGCCGACGCTGTACGCGATGGTCGAGCTCCGCAAGGAGCGCCGCGCCAAGAAGAAGGCGGCCAAGCGCGCCGCGAAGGCGGGCGTACCGGACCAGCCGGAGCCGGAGACGGCCCGGGAGGCCGAGCCCGCCCAGGCCTGACACGGCGGGAGGGGCCTGTCCCACGCGGGTGCGTGGGGCAGGCCCCTCCCTTGTTTCCCGCGTCGCGGCCGGCCGCGAGGGCCTGTCATCCCCTGCGGCCGGCCGGCCCTCAGGCGTCCCCGCCGAGGGCCTGAACGATCCGGTGCCACGTCTTCCCGTGCGGGTCGGGGCGGCGGACGCTGAGGGCGACCGTCTCCCGCACCAGCCGGGCACGGGTCTCCTCGGGGGCCTTGTGCAGGAGTGCGGCCAGATCGTCCGGTTCGAAGCCCTCGGTGGCCCCCGCGAGCACCAGGGCCACCTGTGCGTGGGTGAGCGAGGAGAGCCGGTCACCGAAGACCTGGCCCTCGATGCCCCCGCCGTGCATCAGCGCGACACCGTCCCCGGCCTCCAACGCCCGGTCCACGTACGCCTGGAGGGCCCCGCGGTCCTCGACGAGGCGGTAAGCGGCGTCCAGGCCCTCGGTGCGGCCGATGTCCAGCATCGCGACGTGGGCCAGCGGGGTGTCGTCGGGCGGCTGGACGGTCAGCAGGCGCGGGTGCTCCGCCAGGTAGGCCCGTGACTCCGTCCAGTCCGCGCACTCCAGCCACTGGGCCAACCGCTCCCGCAGGATCAGCGGATCGTAGGCGGCGGTCACCCCGTGGGCGAGGACGGCCTCGCGGAGCAGGGCGTGCCGCTGCGCACCGTGCCGGTCCAGAACGGCCAGTTCGTCCAGGGCCGTCGCCGCCTCCTGGCTGCCGAGGACCTCGGCGTGCCCGGACCAGAAGTCGCGTGACCGGGGCCAGTTGGGCGCGAACATCCAGGCGCTGACGAGGTCCAGCGTCCCCGGCGGCAGGGCGAGCCAGTCCGGCACGGACGTGAAGGTCTCGTCCTCCCAGGCCGTGCGCACCGCAGCGGTGTCCCCGTACGCGCGCAGCGCCTGCCGGGCCCGTACGGTTACGGTGTCCACGCCGCCGGGCCTCTCCGCGTCCTCGTCGAGCCAGTTCACCAGCTCGGTCACCCCGGTCGCGGGCCAGGGGGCCGGGCAGCGCAGCAGGAAGGCGCTCCGCTCCACGCCCAGGCGCCGGGCGGTCGCCGGCGCGGCCCCGGCGAACTCCTTGACGGTCTCGTCGAACTCCTCGATCGCCGCCGCGTGCTCTCCGGTACGGGCGAGCGCCCGGGCCAGGTCGTCGAGGGCGGTGACCAGGGGGGCGTCGGGTGCGCCGGGCACCTCCAGCGCCAGGGACCGATGGAGGGCCACCGCTTCCCAGAACGCCTCCACCGCCCCCTCCGCGTCCCCGTTCAGCTCCACGTAGGTGCCGAGCACCTGGAGGGAGCCGGCCAGATCGGCCAGGGCGGCGTCCCCCTGTTCGCGCAGGAGGCCCACGGCCTCCCGCGCCGGAGGCAGGGCCTCCTGCGGGTCGCCGGTGCCGGCCAGGCTCCTGGCGAGGGTACGCAGCGCGGCGGCGAGGCCGGGGCGGAAGACCGTGGGGCGCCGCGCGGCCAACTCGCGGTACAGGGCGACGGCTTCCTCCGCCACCCGCAGGCCCGTCCCCGCGTCACCGGCCTTGTTGAGGTGACCGGCCAGGCCGTCGAGCGCCGTGGCCAGCTCCGGGCGGAAGAGGTCCGGCCGCCGCACGGCGAGCGCGCGGAAGCGGCTGCGCGCCTCCTGGGCCGCTTCGATCGCCCCGGAGGCGTCGCTCACGGCCGCGCGGTGGTGGCCGAGGGCGTGGAGAGCCGCGGCGAGCCGGGGGAGGAAGGCCTCCGGATCCTCCTCGGCGAGGCCCCGGAGAAGGCCGACCGCCTCCTCGGCATGGGGCACGGCCGCCACGGCCTCCCCGGCGTCCGCCAGGCGCGTGGCGTAGGTCAGGAGGTACGCGGCGAGCGCCGGGACGGACGCGCCCGGCTGCTCCTCCTCGACCAGCTCGCGCTGGAGCCGCACGGACTGCTTCGCGAACGGCACGGCGGCCGCCCGGTCCCCGGTGTCGGCGACGCGGTCGCCCAGGGCGCCCATGGCCAGGGCCAGCTCCGCCTGGAAGTCGCCGGGGCGCTTCATGCCGAGTTCGGCGTAGATCCGCGCGGCCTCCTTCGCCGGGGGCAGCGCGCCGGTGACGTCCCCGGCGGCGGAGAGCAGGTTCGACAGCCGGTGCAGGGCGCCGCCCAGCGTGGGCAGGCCGGTGGCGGGGTCCTGCTCGGCGGCGGCCCGCCGGCCGCTCACCTCCTCCCGCGCACGCTCCAGCTCCGCACGCGCCGACGCGTCGGAGGCGGCGTCGTTCTGCCGGACCTCGTCGTGCCCCGCGCCCGCTCCCCCCGCCTCGTCGCCGACGCCCGTCCCACGGTCCTCGTAACTCATGCCCGCCCCACCGATCTCGCCGTTCGTTCCGGTCGGCCCCATCGGGCCTCACCGGCCCCGCCCGCGCGAAGAAGCGCTGCGGTGAGTAGCAGCGTAGTTACGCAGTGGTGCTGTCGGTCGCCGTACGGGAGAACCGCCCCGACCGGAACGTTCCTGCCCGCCCCTCCCGGCCGGAGCGTCTCGGCCGGTGCGTCCCGGGCGTACGGGAGAGCCCCGGTACGCCGACCTGCATACCGGGGCTCTCGGGGATCGCGCGGCTCTACGGCAGCGCCAGCATCCGCTCCAGCGCGAGCTTCGCGTACTTCTCCGTCTCCGGGTCGACCTCGATCCGGTTGACCAGCTTGCCCTCGGCCAGCGACTCCAGGGTCCAGACCAGGTGCGGCAGGTCGATGCGGTTCATCGTCGAGCAGAAGCAGACCGTCTTGTCGAGGAAGACGATCTCCTTGTCCTCCGCGGCGAAACGGTTCGCCAGGCGGCGGACCAGGTTCAGCTCCGTACCGATGGCCCACTTCGAGCCGGCCGGGGCCGCCTCCAGGGCCTTGATGATGTACTCCGTCGAGCCCACGTAGTCCGCGGCGGCGACGACCTCGTGCTTGCACTCCGGGTGCACCAGCACGTTGACCCCGGGCATCCGGGCCCGGACGTCCTCGACCGACTCGACCGAGAAGCGGCCGTGGACCGAGCAGTGCCCGCGCCACAGGATCATCTTCGCGTCGCGCAGCTGCTCGGCGGTGAGGCCGCCGTTCGGCTTGTGCGGGTTGTAGAGGACGCAGTCCTCCAGGGTCAGGCCCATGTCCCGCACGGCCGTGTTGCGGCCCAGGTGCTGGTCGGGGAGGAAGAGGATCTTCTCGCCCTGCTCGAAGGCCCACTCCAGGGCCCGCTTCGCGTTCGAGGAGGTACAGATCGTGCCGCCGTGCTTGCCGGTGAAGGCCTTGATGTCGGCGGAGGAGTTCATGTACGAGACGGGCACCACCTGATCGGCGACCCCGGCCTCCGTCAGCACGTCCCAGCACTCGGCGACCTGCTCCGCGGTGGCCATGTCGGCCATCGAGCAGCCGGCCGCCAGGTCGGGCAGGACGACCGCCTGGGCGTCCGTGGTCAGGATGTCGGCGGACTCCGCCATGAAGTGGACGCCGCAGAAGACGATGTACTCGGCCTCCGGGCGCGCGGCCGCGTCGCGAGCCAGCTTGAACGAGTCGCCGGTGACGTCCGCGAACTGGATGACCTCGTCGCGCTGGTAGTGGTGGCCGAGGACGAACACCTTGTCCCCAAGCTTCTCCTTCGCGGCGCGGGCGCGCTCCACCAGGTCCGGGTCGGACGGGGAGGGCAGGTCGCCGGGGCATTCGACGCCGCGCTCGCTCCTCGGGTCGGCCTCGCGGCCGAGCAGCAGCAGCGCGAGGGGTGTCGGCTGTACGTCCAGGGGCTGGGCCGTGGTCACGTCACGCACCCTTTCTAGTCTGCGAACTCAAGTTCACTCCGCGAGCTTCCGCGAAGAGCTTCGGCGAACTCGCCTTTTCGTCTATTTGACGCTATCTATCATAGCCGCTTCGTGTCACTTTGACGATGCCGATAGCGTCGATGTGACGCATCCCCCGGGCGGCCCGGTGTGCGAGCATGAAAAGGAACAGACAAGCGCTTGGCCCGGAATGAATCCGGGACTGAGGCGGTTGAACCGTCGGCAAGCAGTCCGTACAACCCGGGAGAGAAGCAGATGTCCGTATCGGACGAGACCACCACCGTGAGCGACGGCATCCTCCTGTCCGACGCCGCCGCCGCCAAGGTCAAGGGCCTGCTGGAGCAGGAAGGCCGCGAGGACCTGGCGCTGCGCGTCGCCGTCCAGCCCGGCGGTTGCTCGGGCCTGCGCTACCAGCTCTTCTTCGACGAGCGTTCGCTCGACGGCGACGTCGTGAAGGACTTCGACGGAGTCAAGGTCGTCACCGACCGGATGAGCGCCCCGTACCTGGGCGGCGCCTCCATCGACTTCGTCGACACCATCGAGAAGCAGGGCTTCACGATCGACAACCCGAACGCCTCCGGCTCCTGCGCCTGCGGCGACTCGTTCAGCTAAGCGCCGCGAGTACGGCATACGGAGGCGGCCCCGGGATCGATCCCGGGGCCGCCTCCGTACGTCCGCTCAGCCGCGCGGCACCGCGCCGCCCGACGCCGCGTCGATCACCGTACGGTCGCCCAGCGGCTTCTCCAGCGTCACCGTCCGCGTCAGCTCCTTGGCGATCATGATGCAGGCCTTGCCCTCCTGCGGCTTCTCCGTCACCGAGATCCGCACCTGGCCCGCGCTCTCCTTCGCGCTCGCCGTGTACGTGCTGCACACGCCGCCCCAGAACGTCACCTCCAGGGTCCGCCCGTCGGCGCCGTACGACGTCACCTTCCGGTCCCCGGAGGGCGTCGTCGGGGTGTCCGGCTTCTCGATGAACTTCGGGTCCACGGCGACCTGCGTGACCGTGTTCTCCGGTCCGCCCGGAGCCTGGCGGACGGTGAACAGCCAGGACGGCACCAGCGTCTGCCGGCCGTCCACGTAGTTCAGCGCGAGACCGAACACCGCGTCCTCGACCGTCTGCTCCACCGGCGCCCGCTTGCCGTTCGACGGCACGCACTGGGGGTCCGAGGGCTTCGGCTCGCCCTCCAGCGGTACGGGAGTGGCGCAGCCGCCGATGTCCCGGTCGGCGTCACCCTTGCCCCTGCTCGCCGCGTTCAGCTGCTTCAGCGCCTCGTCCGCGCCGACCGTCGGGTAGCTGTCGCCCTTCTCCAGCGCCTTCAGGTGCCCGCTGCCGCCGGTCACCTTGCCGTCCGGGCCCACCTGGACGCCGGTCGACCAGCCGTACGTCGGGAGCCCGTCGATCTTCGGATCGGCGTTCACCACGCGGATGTCGCCCATCAGCTGGCCCGCGTTCAGCGCCGCGTCGTCCTGCCCGGCCGCCTTGAGCACCGGGACCGCGGCCGCCTTCGCCGCCTTCTCGCTCACCGGGTCGCCGCCCGGCTCCGAGGACCCGTTCGCGCACATCGTCCCCGGCTCGCACGGCTTGGGCGGAGTGGTGCGGGCGAACGTCCAGGTGCCCGGGGCCTGCTTCGTCACCTTCAGGAGCGCGCCGGGGCCGTCGTCGTCGCCGACCACCCAGGACGTGCCCTCGGTGCGCGGCGAGCCCGGGATGCCCAGCGCCTCCGCCAACCGGGCGACGTCGGCCGACGCGACCGTGCCCTTCGCGTGGTGGACCGCCGCCCTGTCCGGGCCGTCCGGGAGTTCGCCGGCGGCCCGGTAGATCACGGGCGGACCGCCCGGGTCCGGTTCGCCGGGTGCGATGCCGGGGGGAGGGGAGTCCGGGGACGCGGCGCCCGGGCCGTCCGCCGCGGCGTCCAGGGCCAGCAGGGGGGCCGACCTCTCGGCCGCCGCGCCGCTGTCCGCCGCGCCGCCGTCGCCCGCGGCGGTCGAGGCCCAGTCTGTCTCTTATACAC
>NZ_NTGZ01000130.1 GCF_002551245.1 Streptomyces sp. rh34 | reverse complement strand
TGGCCGAACTGCCCACCCGCCACGGCCGCGACACCGGCCAGATCGTCGAGGCCGCGGCCACCGGCGAACTGGGCGCGCTGCTCGTCGCCGGGGTCGGCGTCGAGGACCTGCCCGACCCGAACCGTGCCATCCAGGCGCTGAACGAGGTCGGCTTCCTGGTCTCGCTGGAACTGCGGCCGAGCGCGGTCTCCGCCCGGGCGGACGTGGTCTTCCCGGTCGCCGCCGTCGCGGAGAAGTCCGGCACCTTCCTCAACTGGGAGGGCCGGGTCCGGATGTTCCAGGCGGCGCTCAAGCCCGAGCAGATGCCCCGGACGCTCGCGCCGACGGACTCCCGGGTGCTGCACATGCTGGCCGACGCCATGGACGTGCACTTCGCCCTGCCGGACCTGACCGCCGCCCGCCGCGAGCTGGACCGGCTCGGCGGCTGGGAGGGCAGCCACGCGGAGGACCCGCGCGAGAGCGCGCGGCCGCTGCCCCGGCCCGGCGACGGCGAGGCGGTCCTCGCGGGCCACCGGATGCTGCTCGACCTGGGCCGGCTCCAGGAGGGCGACACCGCGCTCGCCGGGACCCGGCACGCGGCCGTCGCCCGGCTCTCGGCGGCCACCGCCGCCGAGTCCGGCGTCAAGGACGGCGACCTGCTCGCCGTCACCGGCCCCGCGGGCACCGTCGAACTGCCCCTCGCGGTCACCGACATGCCGGACCGGGTGGTCTGGGTGCCGCTGAACTCGGTGGGGCGCGGTATCCCCGCCGACACCGGCGCGAACCCCGGCGGCCTGGTGCGGATCGGCCCCGCCGCCGCACCGAGTGCTCCCGTCGAACCATCGGAGGTACGAGCGTGACTGGCCTCGCCGCATTCACGACGGCGCCCGAGGGCGTCGTCCTCGCCGCCGAGGATCTCTCGATGTTCGGCACCGACCCCTGGTGGCTCGTCGTCATCAAGGCGGTCTTCTGCTTCGCGTTCCTGATGCTGATCGTGCTGTTCTCCATCGTGTGGGAGCGCAAGGTCGTCGCCTGGATGCAGCTGCGCATCGGCCCCAACCGGCACGGCCCCTGGGGGTTGCTCCAGTCGCTCGCCGACGGCGTCAAGCTGATGCTGAAGGAAGACGTGATCGTCAAGCGCGCGGACAAGGCGGTCTACGTCCTCGCGCCGATCCTCGCCGCGATCCCGGCATTCATGGCGATCGCGGTGATCCCCTTCGGCCCGGCGGGCAACGAGATCTCGATCTTCGGGCAGCGCACCACGATGCAGCTGACGGACCTCCCGATCGCCGCGCTCTACATCCTCGCCGTCGGCGCGGTCGGGGTGTACGGCTTCGTCCTCGGCGGCTGGTCCTCGGGCTCGACCTACCCCCTGCTCGGCGGAATCCGTTCGTCCGCCCAGATGATCTCGTACGAGATCGCCATGGGCGCGGCCTTCGCCTCGGTCTTCCTCTACTCCGGGTCGATGTCCACCTCGACGATCGTGGAGGCGCAGGCGGACCGCTGGTACATCATGCTGCTGCCCGTCTCGTTCATCATCTACATGGTGACCATGGTCGGTGAGGCCAGTCGGGCGCCGTTCGACATGCCGGAGTCCGAGGGCGACCTGGTCGGCGGGTTCAACACCGAGTACAGCTCCATCAAGTTCGCGATGTTCATGCTCGCCGAGTACATCCACATGGTGACCGTGTCGATGATCGCGGTGACGCTGTTCCTCGGCGGCTGGCGGGCCCCGTACCCGATCTCGGCGTTCTGGGAGGGCGCGAACCACGGCTGGTGGCCGATGCTCTGGTTCTTCCTGAAGCTCCAGGTGCTGATCTTCTTCTTCATCTGGCTGCGCGGCACGCTTCCCCGCGTGCGCTACGACCAGTTGATGAAGCTGGGCTGGAAGGTCCTCATCCCGGTCTCGGTGGTCTGGCTGATGCTCGTCGCCACCGTCCGGGCCCTGCGCAACGAGGGCTACGACTTCTCCCGGATCGTGCTGTACGTCGGTGCGGTCGTGATCGCGATCCTGCTGATCTCGTTCGTCGTCGACATGTTCCGTGACCGCAGGAACCGGGCCGAGGAGGAAGCGGCCGGACCGGAGCCCGCCTTCGATCCGATGGCGGGCGGGTTCCCGGTGCCTCCGCTGCCCGGACAGACCCTGCCGCCGGTGCCCAGGCGCACACCACGGCGGGAGCGGGAGCTCGTTGTCAGTGGTGGAGCGGATACTCAGAGTGACGAAAGCGCGAGTGACGGAAAGGAGGCCGGCGGTGTCTGAGAAACCAGAGCTCACGGGCTCATCGGGGTCCGCTGGGTCCTCGGGCCAGGCGGGGCGGGCAGGGGAGTCGGGGGACAAGTTCCAGAACCCCGTGGCCGGCTTCGGCGTGACCTTCAAGGCCATGTTCAAGAAGCGGCTCACCGAGCAGTATCCGGAGACGCCGAAGGTGACGGCGCCCCGCTTCCACGGCCGTCACCAGCTCAACCGCCACCCGGACGGCCTGGAGAAGTGCGTCGGCTGCGAGCTGTGCGCCTGGGCCTGTCCGGCGGACGCGATCTACGTGGAGGGCGCGGACAACACCGAGGAGGAGCGCTACTCCCCGGGCGAGCGCTACGGCCGCGTCTACCAGATCAACTACGCGCGCTGCATCCTGTGCGGACTCTGCATCGAGGCCTGCCCCACCCGGGCGCTGACGATGACGAACGAGTTCGAGCTGGCCAACACCACCCGCGAGAGCCTCATCTACACCAAGGACGAGCTGCTCGCGGGCCTGGAGGAAGGCATGGTCGACAGCCCGCACGCGATCTTCCCCGGCATGGACGAGCAGGACTACTACCGGGGCGTGGTCACCGAGGCGGCTCCTGGCACGGTCCGTCAGACGGCCGTGTCCAAGGGCGAGAGCGACAAGCCCGACGAGGACGAGGACCCCATCGAGTCGACGCTCGGCGCGGCCAACGCCCGGCGGGAGAAGGGGGCGGGGGAGTGAACGCACTGGCCGCAGCCACCACCACCTCGACCGGCGAGGCCTTCCAGTTCTGGATCCTGGGCACCGTCGCCGTGATCGGCGCGCTCTCCACGGTGCTGATGAAGAAGTCCGTGCACAGCGCCCTGTCGCTCGCCGGGACCATGATCGTCCTCGCGGTCTTCTACCTCGCCAACGGCGCGTATTTCCTCGGCATCGTCCAGATCGTCGTCTACACCGGCGCGATCATGATGCTGTTCCTCTTCGTCGTCATGCTCGTCGGCGTCACCGCCGCCGACTCCCTCAAGGAGACCCTCAAGGGACAGCGCTGGCTGGCCCTCGGGTGTGCTCTCGGGTTCGCCGTGCTGCTGATCGCGGGCATCGGCAACGCCTCCCTGAGCACCTTCAACGGGCTCGGCGCGGCCAACGCCCGGCACGGCGGCAACGTCGAGGGAATCGCCAACCTCATCTTCACCAAGTACGTCTTCGCCTTCGAGATCACCGGCGCCCTGCTGATCACCGCGACGGTCGGCGCGATGGTGCTCACGCACCGCGAGCGCACCGAACGGGCCAAGACCCAACGGGAGATGTCCGAGGAGCGCGTGCGCGGCAAGCACCTCCCGCCGCTCCCCGCCCCCGGCGTCTACGCCCGGCACAACGCGGTGGACATCCCCGGTCTGCTCCCCGACGGCACGCCGTCCGAGCTCACCGTCATGCAGACGCTGCGTCAGCGCGGCCAGATCCGTGATGTCTCGCAGCAGTCCCTCGCCGATCTCAAGGCCCTGGAGCAGCGCTCCGGGGAGCGGCTCGGACGTGAGGACGCGGACGCCGTGGAGCGCGGAGCCAATCCCCCGTCCGCGGCGGAGAATTCGGAGGCCGCCAAGTGAACCCGGTCAACTACCTCTACCTCGCGGCCCTGCTGTTCGCGATCGGCGCCTCCGGGGTGCTGATCAGGCGGAACACGATCGTGCTGTTCATGTGCGTCGAGCTGATGCTCAACGCCTGCAATCTGGCGCTCGTCACGTTCTCCCGGATGCACGGCAACCTCGACGGGCAGATCGTCGCGTTCTTCACGATGGTCGTCGCCGCCGCGGAAGTCGTCGTCGGACTCGCGATCATCGTGTCGTTGTTCCGCTCCCGCCACTCGGCCTCGGTCGACGACGCCAGCCTGATGAAGCTGTAAGGGGTCGGAAACGTGGAGAACCTGATTGCGCTGCTCGTCGCGGCGCCCCTGCTCGGAGCGGCGGTCCTGCTCTGCGGCGGACGCCGCCTGGACAAGACCGGCCACTGGCTCGGCACCGTCCTGGCCGGCGCCTCGTTCGTCGTCGGACTGATCCTGTTCACCGACATGCTGGGGAAGGACCCCGAGGACCGGGCCCTGCACCAGCACCTGTTCAGCTGGATTCCGGTGGAGGGCTTCCAGGCCGACATCGCCTTCCAGCTCGACCAGTTGTCGATGACGTTCGTCCTGCTCATCACCGGTGTGGGCACGCTGATCCACATCTACTCCATCGGCTACATGGAGCACGACGAGCGCAGGCGCCGCTTCTTCGGCTATCTCAACCTGTTCCTCGCGGCGATGCTCATCCTGGTCATCGCCGACAACTACCTGCTGCTGTACGTCGGGTGGGAGGGCGTTGGTCTGGCGTCGTTCCTGCTCATCGGCTTCTGGCAGCACAAGCCCACCGCGGCCACCGCCGCGAAGAAGGCCTTCCTGGTCAACCGGGTCGGCGACATGGGCCTGTCGATCGCCATCATGCTGATGTTCACCACCTTCGGCACCTTCGCCTTCGGGCCGGTGCTGGAGTCGGCGGGCGAGACGAGCCAGGGCAAGCTGACCGCCATCGGGCTGATGCTGCTGCTGGCCGCCTGCGGCAAGTCGGCCCAGGTGCCGCTGCAGTCCTGGCTCGGCGACGCGATGGAGGGCCCGACCCCGGTCTCCGCCCTCATCCACGCCGCGACCATGGTCACCGCCGGTGTCTATCTGATCGTCCGCTCCGGTGCGATCTTCAACGCCGCCCCGGACGCCCAGATGGTCGTCGTCATCGTCGGCGCGGTCACGCTGATCTTCGGTGCGATCGTCGGTTGCGCGAAGGACGACATCAAGAAGGCCCTGGCCGGCTCCACGATGTCGCAGATCGGCTACATGATCCTGGCCGCGGGCCTCGGCCCCATCGGCTACATCTTCGCGATCATGCACCTGGTGACGCACGGCTTCTTCAAGGCCGGGCTCTTCCTCGGCGCGGGCTCCGTCATGCACGGCATGAACGACGAGGTCGACATGCGCAAGTACGGCGGCCTGCGGAAGTACATGCCGGTCACCTTCGTCACCTTCGGCCTCGGCTATCTGGCCATCATCGGCTTCCCCGGCCTGTCCGGCTTCTTCTCCAAGGACAAGATCATCGAGGCGGCCTTCGCCAAGGGCGGCACCGAGGGCTGGATCCTCGGCTCCGTGGCCCTGCTGGGCGCCGCGATCACCGCGTTCTACATGACGCGCGTGATGCTGATGACCTTCTTCGGCGAGAAGCGCTGGCAGCCGGACGCGGAGGGCCACGCGCCGCACCCGCACGAGTCCCCGAAGTCGATGACGATCCCGATGATCGTGCTGGCCTTCGGATCGGTGTTCGCCGGCGGGTTCTTCGCGATCGGCGACCGGTTCATCAACTGGCTGGAGCCCGTGACCGGTTACGACCACGGGCACGCCCCGCTGAGCGCGGCCACGGTCACCGGAGCCACCGTCGTGGCCCTGGTCATCGGCGTCGGGATCGCCTGGGCGATGTACGGGCGCAAGCCCGTGCCCGTCGTCGCCCCGCGCGGCTCGGTCCTCACCCGGGCCGCCCGCCGCGATCTCCTCCAGGACGACTTCAACCACGTGGTCCTGGTCCGCGGCGGCGAGCACCTCACCCGCTCGCTGGTCTACGTGGACCACTCCCTGGTCGACGGCGTCGTCAACGGCACGGCCGCCTCGGTCGGCGGGCTCTCCGGCCGGCTGCGCAAGATGCAGAACGGCTACGCCCGCACCTACGCGGTCTCGATGTTCGGCGGTACGGCGGTCGTCATCGCCGCGACCCTGCTGATGAGGGCGGTCTGATCACATGTCCTTTCCCCTCCTGACCGCGACGGCGGCGCTCCCGGCGATCGGCGCCATCGCCACCGCCGCAGTCCCCGCCGCGCGGCGCACCGCGGCCAAATGGCTCGCGCTGCTCTTCTCGCTCGGCACGCTCGTCCTGGCGGCCGTCGTCTTCCTCCGCTTCGAACCGGGCGGCGACCGCTACCAGCTCACCGAGTCCCGGTCCTGGATCGCCGACTTCGGCGTCCGCTACGAACTGGGCGTGGACGGCATCGGGGTGGCGCTCCTCGGCCTCACCGCGCTCCTGATCCCCTTCGTCATCGTCGCCGGCTGGAACGACGCCGACCCCCTGGAGACGAAGTCCTCGCGCTGGCGTCCGACACAGGGCTTCTTCGCCCTGATCCTCATGGTCGAGGCCATGGTGATCCTGTCGTTCGTCGCCACGGACGTCTTCCTCTTCTACATCCTGTTCGAAGCCATGCTCATCCCGATGTACTTCCTCATCGGCGGCTTCGGCGACCGGGCCCACGCGGGCAGCGACGAGAACGCCGCGACCCAGCGTTCCTACGCGGCGGTCAAGTTCCTCCTCTACAACCTGGCCGGCGGCCTGATCATGCTGGCCGCCGTCATCGGGCTGTACGTGGTCGCGGGCAGCTTCTCGCTCTCCGAGATCGCCGAGGCCCGGGCCAACGGCACCCTGGAGATGGCGACCAGCACCGAGCGGTGGCTCTTCCTCGGGTTCTTCCTCGCCTTCGCGATCAAGGCCCCGCTGTGGCCGCTGCACACCTGGCTGCCCAACGCGATGGGCGAGGCCACCGCCCCGGTCGCCGTGCTGATCACCGCGATCGTCGACAAGGTCGGCACCTTCGCGATGCTCCGCTTCTGCCTCGGGCTCTTCCCGGAGGCCAGCAAGTGGGCGACGCCGGTGGTCATCACCCTGGCGCTCGTCTCCATCGTGTACGGGGCGCTGCTCGCGGTCGGCCAGCGCGACATCAAGCGGCTCATCGCCTACGCCTCGATCTCGCACTTCGGCTTCATCATCCTGGGCATCTTCGCGATGACGAGCCAGGGCCAGTCGGGCGCCACGCTCTACATGGTCAACCACGGGATCTCGACGGCCGCGCTGCTGCTGGTCGCCGGGTTCCTCATCACCCGGCGCGGATCACGGCTCATCGCGGACTACGGCGGGGTGCAGAAGGTCGCCCCCGTGCTGGCCGGGACGTTCCTCATCGGCGGGCTCGCCACCCTGTCGCTGCCCGGACTCGCCCCGTTCGTCAGTGAGTTCCTGGTCCTCGTCGGCACGTTCAGCGCCTATCCGGTGGCGGGCATCATCGCCACCTCCGGCATCGTGCTCGCCGCGCTCTACGTCCTGGTCCTCTACCAGCGCACGATGACCGGCCCGGTGAAGGAATCGGTCCGGTCCATGCCGGACCTCAGGGCCCGGGAGCTGGCGGTCGCGCTTCCGCTGATCGCCGTGCTGATCTTCCTGGGCGTCTTCCCGAAGCCGCTCACCGAGGTCGTCAACCCGGCGGTGGAGCACACCATGTCCGACGTACAGAAGAAGGACCCCCAGCCCGAGGTGGAGGCCGCCAAGTGAGCGCAACAGCTGTCCACAGTCTGTGGACGACGGCGAGCGGGGTGACATCGGCGGCACCGGGCAGCACGTTCACGGCGCCGAAGATCGAGTACACCCAGCTGATGCCGGTCCTGATCATCGTGGTCGCCGCCGTCCTGGGCATCCTGGTGGAGGCCTTCGTGCCGCGCCGGGCCCGCTACCACACCCAGCTCTTCCTGACCGTGGTCGCGGTCGCCGCCTCGTTCGCCGCGATCGTCGGCCTCGCGGCCGGAGGATACGGCACCACGAAGGCCCAGATCGCGGCCATGGGCGCCATCGCGATCGACGGCCCCACCCTGTTCCTCCAGGGCACCATTCTCCTGGTCGCCATGGTGGCGGTGTTCACCTTCGCCGAGCGCCGGCTGGACCCCACCGCCCACGGCAACCGGGTCGACTCCTTCGCCGCCCAGGCCGGAGCCGTACCGGGCGGTGAAGGCGAGAAGGCCGCCGTCCGGGCCGGCTTCGCCACCACCGAGGTCTTCCCGCTCCTCCTCTTCTCGGTGGCCGGGCTGCTGGTCTTCCCGGCCGCCAACGACCTGCTGACCCTGTTCATCGCGCTGGAGGTCTTCTCCCTCCCGCTCTACCTCCTGTGCGCCGTGGCCCGCCGCAAGCGGCTGCTGTCGCAGGAGGCCGCCGTGAAGTACTTCCTCCTCGGCGCGTTCTCCTCGGCGTTCTTCCTCTTCGGGATCGCCCTCCTCTACGGCTACGCGGGCTCCCTCGCGTACGCCGACATCGCCAACGTCGTCGACGGGTCGGTCCTGGAGATCGACCCGGCCCTCGCCGACACCATGGGCAACGACGCGCTGCTGCTCATCGGCGGCGCGATGATCCTGGTCGGCCTGCTCTTCAAGGTCGGTGCGATCCCGTTCCACATGTGGACCCCGGACGTCTACCAGGGCGCCCCGACCCCGGTCACCGGCTTCATGGCCGCCGCCACGAAGGTCGCGGCGTTCGGCGCGATGCTGCGCCTGCTGTACGTGGCGCTGCCGGGCCTCGCCTGGGACCTGCGGCCGGTCATGTGGGCGGTGGCCATCATCACGATGCTGGGCGGCGCGGTCGTCGCGATCACCCAGACCGACATCAAGCGGCTGCTGGCCTACTCCTCGATCGCGCACGCGGGCTTCATCCTCGCGGGCGTCATCGCGGCCAGCCCGGAGGGCATCTCCTCGGTCCTCTTCTACCTGCTGGCCTACTCCTTCGTGACGGTCGGCGCGTTCGCCGTCGTCACGCTGGTGCGGGACGCGGGCGGCGAGGCCACCCACCTGTCGAAGTGGGCCGGGCTCGGCCGGCGCTCGCCGCTGGTCGCCGCGGTCTTCGCGGTGTTCCTGCTGGCCTTCGCGGGCATCCCGCTGACCTCCGGGTTCTCCGGGAAGTTCGCGGTGTTCAAGGCGGCCGCCGAGGGCGGGGCCGGCGGGCTGGTCGTCGTCGGTGTGCTCTCCTCGGCCGTCGCGGCGTTCTTCTACATCCGGGTGATCGTCCTGATGTTCTTCAGCGAGCCGAAGGCGGACGGCCCCACGGTCGCCGTCCCGTCCCCGCTGACCATGACGACGATCGCGGTCGGCGTCGCCGTCACCCTGGTGCTGGGCCTGGCCCCGCAGTTCTTCCTGGACCTGGCGAGCCAGGCGGGAGTGTTCGTGCGGTAGCCCGCGCAGTATGCGGGTCAGCAGCGCCGGACGGTCGGTTATCCACAGACCGTCCGGCGTTGTCGTTGGCTCCGCCTATCGTGGACGGGACGAGAGCAGGACGGACAGGGCCGGGCGTGCGGACCTCGGGGGACAGAGCATTGGGTGTGACCATGGATGTGACCGGGACGGTGACCGACACCGACGCGGACGGCGAGAGCGAGGCGCGGCGGACGCTGCACCGCGTCTTCGGGTACGAGTCGTTCCGCGGCGAGCAGGGCGCGGTCATCGAGCATGTGGTGGCGGGCGGCGACGCGGTCGTGCTCATGCCCACCGGCGGCGGGAAGTCCCTCTGCTACCAGATCCCGTCCCTGGTCAGGCGGGGCACCGGAGTGGTCGTCTCCCCGCTGATCGCCCTCATGCAGGACCAGGTCGACGCCCTGCGGGCGCTCGGCGTCCGGGCCGGCTTCATGAACTCCACGCAGGACTTCGACGAGCGCCGCTCGATGGAGGCGCAGTTCCTCGCGGGCGAGCTGGACGTGCTCTACCTGGCGCCGGAGCGGCTGCGCCTGGACTCCACCCTCTCCCTGCTGGCCCGGGGCGAGATCTCCGTCTTCGCGATCGACGAGGCGCACTGCGTCGCCCAGTGGGGCCACGACTTCCGCCCCGACTATCTGGCCCTGTCCGTGCTCGGCGAGCGCTGGCCGGACGTTCCGCGCATCGCCCTGACGGCGACCGCGACCCACGCCACGCACGAGGAGATCACCCGCCGCCTCGGCATGCCGGACGCGAAGCACTTCGTCGCGAGCTTCGACCGGCCGAACATCCAGTACCGGATCGTGCCGAAGTCCGAGCCCAAGAAGCAGCTCCTCACCTTCCTCAAGGAGGAGCACGCCGGGGACGCGGGCATCGTCTACTGCCTCTCCCGCAACTCCACCGAGAAGATCGCGGAGTACCTCTGCCGCAACGGCGTGGAGGCCGTGCCGTACCACGCGGGCCTGGACGCCGGGACGCGCGCCACCCACCAGGCGCGCTTCCTCCGCGAGGAGGGGCTCGTCGTCGTCGCGACGATCGCGTTCGGCATGGGCATCGACAAGCCGGACGTCCGCTTCGTCGCCCACATCGACCTCCCCAAGTCCGTCGAGGGGTATTACCAGGAGACCGGCCGCGCGGGCCGTGACGGGGAGCCGTCGACGGCCTGGATGGCGTACGGGCTCCAGGACGTCGTCCAGCAGCGCAAGCTCATCCAGGGCGGCGAGGGAGACGAGGCGTTCCGCCGCCGGGCCGCCTCCCACCTGGACTCGATGCTGGCCCTCTGCGAGACGGTCCAGTGCCGCCGGGCCCAGCTGCTGACCTACTTCGGCCAGGAGCCCACGGCCCCCGCCTGCGGCAACTGCGACACCTGCCTGGCCCCGCCGGAGACGTGGGACGGCACGGTCGTCTCGCAGAAGCTGCTCTCCACGGTGGTAAGGCTGAAGCGCGAACGGAACCAGAAGTTCGGTGCGGGCCAGATCATCGACATCCTGCTGGGCCGCAAGACCGCCAAGGTCATCCAGTTCGACCACGACCAGCTCTCCGTCTTCGGCATCGGCGAGGAGCTGGCGGAGGCGGAGTGGCGGGGTGTGGTGCGCCAGCTGCTGGCCCAGGGGCTGCTCGCGGTCGAGGGGGAGTACGGCACGCTGGTCCTGACCGACGAGAGCGCGACGGTCCTGGGGCGGGAGCGGGACGTGCTGCTCCGCAAGGAGCCGAAGAAGCCGACAACCCGGTCGTCGTCCTCCGCCGGCGGAGCCAAGGGCGCCAAGGGCAAGGCGGCCGTCGCCGATCTCCCCGAGGCCGCGGTCCCGGTCTTCGAGGCGCTGCGCGCCTGGCGCGGGGCGACGGCGAAGGAACAGGGCGTCCCGGCGTACGTCATCTTCCACGACGCCACGCTGCGCGAGATCGCGACCCTGCATCCGGCCTCGCTCGCGGAGCTCGGCGGCGTCAGCGGCCTGGGTGAGAAGAAGCTCGCGACGTACGGGGAGGGCGTGCTGGAGGTCCTGGCCCAGACCCCGGGAGGCGCGACACCGACGCCCCCGGAAGCCCCGGCCCCCGCTGCGCCCACCCCCACGGCGCCCACCGCCGCTTCCGCGACCGCCGCCCCCGCGACCTCCGTGCCCGCGTCACGCCCGGCGGCCCCGGCGCGTACGAAGGCCCCGGCTCAGCACAGCGACCCCGAGTTCGGCTGGGACGAGGAACCGCCCGAGTACGAGTGAGGCGTACCAGGCGGTGGGGAACGGGCGGCGGGGCCTATCCCAGGTCCGCCGCCCGGCGGCGGGGCGTGATCGCCGTGAGGTCCAGGTCGACGGGGAAGGGCACCGACACCTTCATCCGGTCGTGAAAGATCCCCGTCGAGGTGTACGCGCCGGTGGCCGGCTCCCGCTCGAAGACGTACACCACGGCACGCCCGTCGTGGTTCTCCACCCGCCAGTAGTGGGGAATCTTCGCGCGGGCGTACTTCACGGGCTTGGTCTCCCGGTCGCGTGACCGTGACTCGGGCGAGACGACCTCGATGGCGAGGCGCACCGACTCGGCGGGGAACCGGGTCTGATCCGGGTCCTGGATGATGTCGCCGTCGATGACGATCGCATCGGGCTCGGGCCGGTTGTAGCGGTCGATGTCGATGGTGAACTCGCGCACGACCTCCAGCTCGGGCGGTACCAGGGACTGCAACTGCCAGTTGAAGAAGTCGACCGCTCGTGAATGGAACAGGGTCTGCGGACTCACGAAAACGAGGCTCCCGTCGATCAGCTCCGTGTGCGGAGGCAGATTCGGGAGTGTGTCCAGGTCATCGGCGGTCCAGCCGCCCTCGGGCGGGACCGCCCACCGCGGCTCGGAGGCCTCGGGTTCGATCCTCATCATTGCTCCCATGGGGAGGAGTCTCGCGGGCCCGACCAGCGTATCCGCCGGGAACCGAATGAGGCTCCCCCGAACGTGTGAACGCCCCGCGCACCGCTGACCGGCCCGCTCTCCTAGTCCTCGTCGCCGCTCCAGTTGTAGCCGCTCCAGCTGTAGCCGTTCCAGCCGTTGCCGGTCTCGTTCTGCTCGACGTTGTGGCGGACGGCCACGGCGGTCCACTCGGAGCGGCGCATGACCTTCATGACCGTGCGGCCCGTGCGGCCGAGACGGGTCAGGTCACCGGCCAGGCCGATGGCGGAGACCAGGGAGGCCAGGACCCGGTCGCGATGGTCCGGATACCCCGCCGCCTCGGCCGCCGCGAACCGGTCGAGAACGCTCCGCGAGAGGTCCGGCACGCCCGGGAAGTGGTGGTGGTACGGGAGCACGCCGAGGACGCGGTGGCTCTTCCGGGACAGGACGGCGCGATCGACCAGGGAATCCAGGTACTTCTCCTGCACGTACCGGTCGTACTCACCCACCCAGCGCCGGGCGCGGATCCCCGCGCGGCGGCGGCCCTTCGCCGGTGGGTCCAGGGTCCGGAGCAGGGTGGCGAGGATCGGATCGGCCGGGTCCAGCGGGTTCACCACCTGGACCCGGCCGCGCTCCTCCCGTATCCGGCCCCGGATCTCCAGCTCGGCGAGGACGGCCCCGGCGGTTCCGTACCCCAGATCGCGGGCGTTGCAGATCGGCTTGCCCCGGTCCGGGTCCAGGGCGAGGAGGATCAGTTCCTCGGGCAGCGTCAGCGCGGGAGCGTCGTGCGTCATGGCGCGGTGGCGATCCTTCCGGTCACGTCGCCGAGGCCGACCCGGGTGCCGTGCGGGCCGGGGGCCCAGGCGGTCAGCGTGACCGTGTCGCCGTCCTCCAGGAACGTCCGCTTGCCCTCGGGGAGTTCCAGCGCGTCGCGGCCGTTCCACGTCAGCTCCAGGAGCGAGCCGCGCTGGGCGGGCTCGGGGCCGCTGACCGTGCCGGAGCCGTACAGGTCGCCGGTGCGCAGCGACGCGCCGTTCACCGTCATGTGAGCGAGCTGTTGGGCGGCCGTCCAGTACATCGAGGCGAACGGCGGTTCGGCGACCACCTGGCCGTTGATCTCGACGGTGATCCGGATGTCGAAGCCGCCCGGCTCCTCCTCGCCGGCGTCGTCGAGGTAGGGGAGAAGGGGGACGTCGCGGGCCGGCGGAGCGGTGCGGGCGGCGTCCAGGGCCTCCAGCGGGGTGACCCAGGCGGAGACGGAGGTGGCGAAGGACTTTCCGAGGAACGGGCCGAGCGGCACGTACTCCCAGGCCTGGAGGTCGCGGGCGGACCAGTCGTTGAGGAGCGAGAGGCCGAAGACGTGCTCGCGGAAGTCGGCCAGCGGGACCGGAGCGCCGTGCGCGGAGGGGACGCCGACGACGAAGCCGACCTCGGCCTCGATGTCGAGCTTCACCGACGGCCCGAAGACGGGGGCCGGGTCGGCGGGGGTCTTGCGCTGGCCGCTGGGGCGCACCACGTCCGTGCCGGAGACCACGACGGTGCCGGAGCGGCCGTGGTAACCGATCGGCAGGTGCTTCCAGTTGGGGGTGAGCGCGTCGCCGTCCGGCCGGAAGATCTGTCCGACGTTGGTGGCGTGGTGCTCGCTGGCGTAGAAGTCGACGTAGTCCGCGACCTCGTACGGCAGGTGCAGGGTCACCGCGTCCACCGGGTGCAGCAGCGGTTCGATGTCCGCGCGGTGGGCGGGGATCGTCAGCCAGGCGGTGAGCGCGCGGCGCACGTCCCGCCAGGCGTTGCGGCCCGCCGCGAGCAGCGGCGTCAGGCTCGGCTGTGCGAGCAGCCCCGCGTAGGGGGAGCCCAGTGCGTGGGCGGCGGCCCCGGCGTCCAGGACGTGGTCGCCGATACGGACGCCGACCCGGCGGTCGTCGGGGTGGTCGGGGGTGGAGAACACACCGTAAGGAAGGTTGTGCGGGCCGAAGGGGTCGCCCTCGGCCAGATCGAGCGGGCTGCTCTGCTCGGGCATGTGGTGCTGCCTCGCTTTCCAGGTCGCGTGAAGGACACGTTACGTCGGTGCTCCTACCCAGCGGCAGTGCCCCGACTATCCCCAACTGTGCGCATTGCCCGGAAAGTTCGTCGGGGCCCCCGGAAATCCGGGGGACCCGACGGCGGGACGGCGAGGCCGCTCAGCCCGCCGTGCGCGGGATGCGCTTCTCCCAGGTGCGGTGGAAGACGATCTCCTTCTCTCCGCCGTCCTTGCCCTCCTTGCAGATCACTTCGTTGGAGGTGATGAAGTCCTGGTCGTCGGCGGCGATCTCGGAGCGGGTCTCGATCTCCACGTCCCAGGCCATCTCCGGGCGGTGCAGCCGGATCCGCCAGTCGGAGCGGGTCCGCGCGGAGAGCGGGTCGTCCTGCTGGATCGTGTACGTCTCCGACGCGTCCTCGCTGAATTCGAGACCGTCGGGGTAGACCCGCGTCCCGCCGTAGCGGGGGTCGACCTCCAGCCGCCACTCGCCCTTGGCCACATCGCGGACGACGAGGCGTTCGGGGCGCGGCTCCTCCAGGGTGACCGGGTGGGCCACGCCGAGCGGTTCGGACTGCTCGGGCTCCCCGAAGGTGATCGCCGAGTCCTCGGTGTGGCGGCGCACCGGCAGCTCGACGAAGCTGCCGTCCGCGTCCAGGGTGAAGCCCGCCGAGCCGGCCTGCGGCCAGATCCAGGGCCAGTACGAGGAGGAGACGGCGAGCCGGATGCGGTGGCCGGGCGGGAAGGTGTGCCCGATGCCGTTGAGGTCGAAGACCACGTCCTCGGTCTCGCCGGGGGGCCAGTCGTCGGTGCGGTCGCGGCCGTGCCGGGCCGCGAGGTTGAGGACGCCCCGGGTGACCAGGGTGGAGGAGCCGTCGGGCGCGATGTCGCAGAGCCGGGCGATGGCCTGGCCGCGCGGCACGTCCATCCGGATGCGGAGCTTCACCCGGGGGCGGCCGAGGATCTCGATCGGCGCGTCCGCGACGGGGAATTCGAACGACACCGACTTCGCGTCCTCGTCCCGCTGGTCCGGCGGCAGGTCCGCGTCGTTGCCGAACGGGAAGAAGCGGCCCGCGTCCACACCGGTCTGCTGCGGCGAGGCGACGATCCGCTCGCCGCCCTGGAGGGCGTACGCCACCGGGGAGACGTTCTCCGAGGGCCAGCTCGCGTCTCCGACCCAGCGGCCCGGCAGCGTCTCGTACACCGTGGCGGGCGGGTGCGAGCCGCTGATCCAGGACCGCAGCAGCGGTTCCCGCATCACGCCCGTCTCCTGGCCCTTGAGGTGCTGGTCCCACCAGCGCAGCGTCTCCTGGAGGAAGCCGATCGCGGGGCCCGGCGGCAGCCCCCGGTCGGGGTACTGGTGCGACCAGGGGCCGATCAGTCCGCGCACCCGCTCCGGGTCGAGGTGTTCCACGAGCCGCAGGACGGTGTCCCGGTACGGGTCGTGCCAGCCGCCGACGGCGAGGACGTTCGCCTTGATCGCGCCGTAGTCCTCGCAGACGCTGCCGTGCTTCCAGTAGTCGTCGCGGCTCTGGTGGGCCAGCCAGGTGTGGATCAAGGGGTCGACGGCCTCCAGCCGCTTCAGCCACATCTCCTTCCACGCGTCGCCGACCTGCGCGGGGTCCGGCGGCCGGCAGACGAAGGCGAGCATGGTGGCGGCCCAGGCGTGCATGTCCACGGCGAGGACGGAGCCGCCCATGTAGTGGACGTCGTTGTCGTAGCGGTCGTCGGCCGAGCAGACGGTGACGATCGCCTTCAGCGGCTCGGGGGCGAGCGCGGCGATCTGGAGCGAGTTGAAGCCGCCCCAGGAGATGCCGAACATCCCGACCCGGCCGGAGCACCACTCCTGCTGGGCCAGCCAGTGGATGACGGCGACCCCGTCGGCAAGCTCCTGCGCGTCGTACTCGTCGCCCGGCAGCCCCTCGCTGTTGCCGTGGCCCCGGACGTCGACCCGTACGGAGGCGTAGCCGTGGCCCGCGTACCAGGGGTGGCGCTGCCAGTCACGGGGCGCGGTCCAGTCGCTGAGCCGGTAGGGCAGGTACTCCAGCAGGGCGGGGACCGGTTCGTCGGTCAGCGGACGCCAGATCCGGGCGTAGAGCCGGGTGCCGTCGGACAGCGGGATGGAGACGTCCTCGCGGGTGGTCTCGTACGGGAACTCGGTCGTGATGTGCATGGGTCACCTCGATGTACGACGACGGGGCGCGAAGGCGTGCTCGGTGGACGGGGCGCGTCGCGCGGTTCAGCGGACGGGGCGTGTCGCGCGTTTCAGTGGACGGGGTGCATGGTGCGTTTCAGCCAGGGGGCGGCCGCGATCATCGCCACGCCCACCGCCACGGCGATCGCGCCGTTGACGCCGAAGTAGGCGGGGTTGGAGACCTCTCCGTACAGCTTCACGATCTGGGCCTGGATGCCGTTGGCCAGGGCGAGCGAGAGGAACCACAGGGCCATCGTCTGGCTGGCGAAGGCCTTGGGGGCGAGCTTGGTGGTGGCGGACATGCCGGAGGTCTCCAGCAGGATGTCGCCCAGCCCGAGCAGCAGATACGAGCCGACGATCCACCAGGCCGCCATGCGGTACGTGGTGTCGGCGTGGCCGGAGGTCGGCAGGACCATCAGCAGGAAGGAGAGCCCGCCGAGGATCACCCCGAACGCGATCTTGTTGGAGGCGTGCGGCTGGCGGGGGCCCATCCTCGCCCAGACCGCGGCGACGACCGGGGCGAGCGCGACCTCGAAGGCGCCGAGCGCGGAGGCGTACCAGCTGGCCGGGAAGGTGAAGCCGAGGATCTCGGTCCGGGCGTTCGTCGACGCGAGCAGCATCATCGTCGAGTACGCCTGGAAGAGGATGAAGTTGAAGACGACGGACCCGAGGAAGAGGACGATGTACGGGCGGAGCCTGCCGCGCTCCTCGGCGGTGACCCGGGGGGAGCGGAACATCACGACGAAGTAGACGATCGGCGCGATCACCGAGATGACGGTGAGCACGTCGACGAACCGGTCCATCGTCAGCCAGCCCGCGAGGGCCAGTGCGGTGGCCACCGCGGCGACCACGACGGCCCCGCCGACGATCAGCCGGACCGCGCGGCGCATCGCGTCGGGGGCCAGCGCGAATTCGGCGGCGTGCTTACGCCCGGCCAGGTGACGGCGGCCCACCACGTACTGGATCAGACCGAGGGTCATACCGACCGCGGCGGCCGAGAAGCCCCAGTGCCAGCTGACGTGGTCGCCGAGCCACCCCGTGATCAGCGGTCCGGCGAAGGCGCCGATGTTGATGCCCATGTAGTAGAGGGCGAAGCCGGCGTCGCGCCGCTCGTCGTCGGTGCGGTAGAGCTTGCCGACCATGGAGGCCACGTTGGGCTTGAGCAGGCCCGTTCCGGCGCTGATCAGGCCGAGGCCCACCCAGGTCATGGCGTCGGTGGGAACGGCCATGCAGTAGTGGCCGCACGCGATGAGGATGCCGCCGTACAGCACGGCCCGGTACGAGCCGAGGATCCGGTCGGCCAGCCAGCCGCCCGCCACGGAGACCAGATAGACGAGCGTCCCGTAGGCGGCGGAGACGGAGGCGGCGGTTCCGGGGTCCATGTCCATGCCGCCGTTGGCCACGGTGTCGGCGAAGAACAGCACCAGGATGGCCTGCATGCCCAGGAACGAGAACCGCTCCCAGACCTCCAGGCCGGACAGGGTCATCAGACCCCGTGGCTGCCCGAAGAAGGCGTGGTCGTCCTCGGGCGGGGGCTTGGCCGGCTCGGTGCCTGCGGTGCTGTGGGACAAAACGGGGACTCCTGATCGTATGAGCTGATCCCGAACATACCGGTGGCGATGGGAAGCCGCCCACGGTGATCCATAGCGGACCGGATACGCTGAAGTTGCGAAGAGAGACAGCGACACATCGACATTGCGTGTGATCGTCAGCAGACAGGAGATGCCCTCGTGACCGTCGTCGGGCCGTTCGGACTGCACGTGCGGGACCAGGCTCTTGAGGCCGATGTCCAGTCGGGCCTGGCCGCTGTCGAGGCGGGGCTGCTCGAAGCCACCAAGAGTGATGTGCCCTTCATCACGGAGGCCGCCCAGCACCTCGTGCGCGCGGGAGGCAAGCGGTTCCGCCCCCTGCTGGTCATGCTCGCGTCACAGTTCGGCGATCCCGGCGCGCCGGGAGTCGTCCCCTCCGCCGTCGTCGTCGAACTGACCCACCTGGCCACGCTGTACCACGACGACGTGATGGACGAGGCCGACGTGCGGCGCGGGGTGCCCAGCGCCAACACCCGCTGGGGCAACTCCGTCGCCGTCCTCACCGGCGACTTCCTCTTCGCCCGTGCCTCCCACATCCTCGCCGACCTCGGCCCCGAGGCCGTCCGCATCCAGGCGGAGGCCTTCGAACGGCTCGTCACCGGCCAGATCCTGGAGACCGCGGGCCCCCGGTACGGCCGCGACCCGGTCGACCACTACCTGGACGTCCTCAGTGGCAAGACCGGCTCGCTGGTCGCCGTGTCCGGCCGCTTCGGCGCGATGATGTCCGGCGCCGACGAGCGCACCGTGGACGTCCTCACCCAGTACGGGGAGCGGCTCGGCATCGCCTTCCAGCTCGCCGACGACGTCCTCGACATCGCCTCCGACTCCCACGAGTCCGGCAAGACCCCCGGCACCGACCTGCGCGAGGGCATCCCGACCCTCCCGGTCCTGCGGCTGCGCGCCCAGGCGGCGGCCGACGGCAAGCCCGACGACCTGGAGCTCGTCGAGCTGCTCGACGGCGACCTCGGCGACGACGACGCCCTGGACGAGGTGCTGCGCCGGCTGCGCGCCCACCCGGCGCTGGAGCAGGCCCGCCAGGACACCGTGCGCTATGCCCAGGCGGCGCGCGCCACGCTCGCACCGCTGCCCGAGGGGTACGCGAAGTCCGCGCTGGAAGAGCTGTGCGACGCCGTGGTGCACCGCGCGGGCTGAGAGCCTGCCGTGGTGCGCGGGACGCTGACGGCGCGTCATCCGGTGGGGCGTACCCCTACTGGATGACGTACACGACCCTCCGGGTTGTCATACCGGAGCAGTAGGCGGAGTTGATTCCCCGGGCTGACGCTTCGGACCGTCTGATTTGGTCAGATGGAGAACAACGGAAGCCGCCGACCACGGAGGTAGGGCACACCATGGCACCGAACGACAGCGCAGAGACCACCGGCGAGGCCACGAGCACTGTCGTGGGCCGCCGCAAGGCGGCGCGCTACATCGTCCCCGTCGCGGTCGCGGGGGTGGCGGCCGCGACCATCGGGCTCGTCCCGGCGCTCGCCAGCACCGGCGACCCGGACCTGCCGAAGATCACCGCACAGCAGCTCATCGAGAAGATCGCCGCTTCCGACGAGGAGCAGCTCTCCGGCACGTTCAAGATCCGCACCGACCTGGGCCTGCCCCTCGACGGCCTCGCGGGCTCGCTCGTACCGGGCGCCGGGGGCACGGGCGGGGACAAGGACGGCGGCGCGGCCGCCCCGCAGGACAAGCTCATGGAGCTGACGTCCGGCACGCACACGCTGCGCGTGGCCGCCGACGGCCCGGAGCAGCAGAAGCTCTCCATCCTCGGGGACGCGTCCGAGTACAGCGTCATCCACAACCGGGGCGAGGTCTGGGCGTACGACAGCCAGTCCGACGAGGTCTACCACGCCGAGGCTCCCGAGGGCCGGGGCGGCGACGCCGCCGAGAAGGCTCCGAAGCTCCCCGAGGGCGCTCCGGCCACCCCGAAGGACTTCGCCGAGCAGGCGCTCGCGGCGGCCGGGGACACCACCTCGGTCACCGTGGACGGCACGGCGCAGGTCGCCGGGCGGGACGCCTACCAGCTGCTGATCAAGCCGAAGCAGTCCGGTTCGACGATCGGCTCGGTCCGGATCGCGGTGGACGCCGAGAACGGCGTACCGCTGAAGTTCACCCTCGCCGCGGCGAGCGGCGGCAAGGCCGTGGTCGACGCCGGGTTCACCAAGGTCGACTTCTCCAGGCCCGCCGCGTCCACCTTCGACTTCACCCCGCCCAAGGGCGCCGAGGTGACCGAGGCCGACGAGCTGGAGACCGGCAAGGACGAGCGCGGCGCGGCACAGAAGGCGCTCCCCGGGCAGCTGGCCGAGCTGGACGGCTTCGAGGGCCTCAACGTCATCGGCGAGGGCTGGACCTCGATCGCCGAGATCAGGACCCCCGGCGGCACGGGCCTCCCGACGGCCGGCTCCGGCGACGTCCCGGCCGAGGCACAGGGCCTCATCGACGCGCTCGGCGACAAGGTCACCGGGAAGTTCGGTTCGGGCACGGTCTTCAAGACGCGCCTGGTCAACGCCCTGCTGACGGACGACGGCAGGGTGTACGTCGGAGCGGTGACGAAGGACGCGCTGGTCCGCGCCGCCGACGCCGCCAAGTAGGACACCCCGGCGCCCGCCGTGCCGGGCGACCGGCGCCGGAC
>NZ_NTGZ01000013.1 GCF_002551245.1 Streptomyces sp. rh34 | reverse complement strand
GGCTCGACACGCTGCGACTGCTCGCCGAGCGCGCCGACGCCGCGGGCCGGCGGGCCGGGCTGCCGATGGAGGAGCACCGCCGCTACGCCCCGCACCTCACGCTGGCCCGGAGCCGGGGCGAGGCGGACCTGAGGCCCTTCACCGCGGCGCTGGCGGGGTTCGAGGGGGAACGCTGGGAGGCCGGTGAGCTGAGTCTCGTACGGAGCGATCCGCCGGTGTCCGGGGTGCCGGGGGAGCAGCCGCGCTACGAGGTGGTGCGGGCCTGGCCGCTCGGCCGGTGAGCGGTGCCGTTACGCTCGAAGGGTGGACCCGAAGACCAGAAACCGCATCATGGCGGCCGTGCTCGTGCTGATGTTCGTCGTCGTCGCCGTGGGGGCCGCCCTGGGCGGCTGACACCGGCCGACCGCCGGGAAGACATGCCCGTCCGGCGCGTCCGGGGGACACACTTGCCTGGAGTGGACTCGAAGGAGTTGGCTGGGGCGTCATGAAGTACACACAGCTCGGACGCACAGGACTCAAGGTCAGCCGACTCGTCCTCGGGACGATGAACTTCGGCCCGCAGACCAACGAGTCGGACAGCCACGCGATCATGGACTCCGCGCTCGGCGCGGGCCTGAACTTCTTCGACACGGCCAACGTCTACGGCTGGGGCGAGAACAAGGGCCGCACCGAGGAGATCATCGGCACCTGGATCGCGCAGGGCGGCGGCAGGCGCGACAAGGTGGTCCTGGCCACCAAGATGTACGGGAACATGGCCGCCGACGGCGACGCCTGGCCGAACCACGACAAGCTCTCCGCCGTGAACATCCGGCGCGCGGTCGACGCCTCGCTCAAGCGTCTCCAGACCGACCACATCGACCTGTACCAGTTCCACCACGTCGACCGGGACACGCCCTTCGACGAGATCTGGCAGGCGATCGACGTCCTGGTCCAGCAGGGCAAGATCCTGTACGCCGGTTCCTCGAACTTCCCCGGCTACAAGATCGCCCAGGCCAACGAACAGGCCGCCCGGCGGGGGTCGCTCGGCCTGGTCAGCGAACAGTGCATCTACAACCTCGTCGAGCGCCGCGCCGAGATGGAGGTCATCCCGGCCGCGCGGGACTACGGCCTCGGCGTCATCCCGTGGTCGCCGCTGCACGGCGGCCTGCTGGGCGGCGTCATCAGGAAGACGGCCGAGGGCGGCCGCCGCGCCTCGGGCCGGGCGGCCGACGCCCTGGCCGACCCCGCCACCCGGTCCCAGCTCCAGGCGTACGAGGACCTGCTCGACAAGCACGGCCTGGAACCCGGCGAAGTGGCCCTGGCCTGGCTGCTGACCCGCCCCGGCGTCACGGGCCCGATCGTCGGCCCGCGCACCGCCGACCAGCTGGACAGTGCCCTGCGCGCCCTGGAACTGGACCTCCCGGAGGCCGTGCTCACGGGCCTGGACGAGATCTTCCCGGGCCCGGGGCCTTCGCCGGAGGCGTTCGCCTGGTAAGACCGTGAGCGCAGAGAAAGGGGGCCTCCCGTCGCAGTGACGGGAGGCCCCCGGTGCCGCCGGCCCGTCCGTCAGCTGAGGGCCTGGAAGTCCAGCCAGCCGCTGGTTCCGACGGCTACGCCCTTGCCGGAGATGCTGGGGTAGACGTAGAGCTTGTCGTCGCCGCCCGTGGCGAAGACGTCCGCCTTGCCGTCCGAGCCCGCGTCGGGGAAGGCGGTGAGCAGCGGGCGGTGGGTGCGGGACCAGCCGGTTCCGATGACGGTGGAGGCGGGACCGCTGCCGAGGCCCTGTCCCGCCGGGCCGGTGCCTTCGTAGAGGCGGAGCTCCCCGCCGGTCCTGTGCCGCGCGAGGAGATCGACCCGCCCGTTGCCGGTGCGGTCACCCGGCGCCGCCAGGTCGTAGGACGACCAGGAGCCGTCGCCGACGAGGGCGGGCAACAACTTCTACGCCCAGCCCGCCGCCAAGATCGACTTCACGAACAGTGAGCGCTGCCTGAGCGACTGCGGAACCTTCGACAAGGCGCACGCGAAGAACTGGCCGGACGTCCCCTTCGACCGCTACTGCGCCTCGGGCACGGAGTGCAAGGACCGCTGTTCGCCGTCCTTCTGGAGCCGGACGCGGCTGACGAAGATCGACACGTCGGTCCTCGTCGGAACCGCCTTCAAGCCGGTGGACACCTGGGCCTTCACACGGCGCTGCTACCCGGTGAAGTGGTCGCCGCCGAACGCGCCGGCGGCGAACTACGAGCCGTACCTCGACTGGTTCCACACCTACGTCGTCACCCAGATCCTGGAGACCGACAGGACCGGCGGGGCACCCGCCAAGCAGACCGACTACACGTACCTGGACGGCATGGGCTGGACCAAGTCGAAGGACGACGAGTTCACCGACGCCAAGCACCTCACGTACGGCGACCGCAGGGGATACGGCCGCGTCCAGGTGCGCAGCGGTGTCGCCCCCGACAAGCGGACCCTCAAGGAGTACCGCTACTTCCGGGGCATCGACGGGGCCGCGGTCAAGGACCACGAAGGCATCGCCGTCACCGACAGGGAAGCCTTCGCCGGGATGGCCCGGGAAGAGGCGACGTACAACTGGGACGGCGGCAAGCTCGAAACCACCACCAGCCACGAGCCGTGGCGGTCGGCCGCGACGGCCACGGAGACCCGTGCCGAAGGACTGCCCACCCGCTACGCGTACGCCACGGCCGGCAAGAGCGAGCAGACCCGTACCGCCGTCGGCACGGGCTGGCGCGGTACCCGCACAGAGCGCACCTTCGACGCGCTGGGCCAGACCCTGACCGAGGCCTCGCTCGGGGACACGGCGAAGACGGGCGACGAGCGGTGCACCACCACCACGTACGCCCGTAACCCCTCGCTCAACATCCTCACCACGGTCTCCGAGACGAAGACGGTGGCCGGGCCTGCGGCACCACACCGTCCCTCCCCGGGGACCTGATCTCGTCCGCGCGGCACTTCTACGACGGTGCGACGAGCCTGTCCACCCCGCCGGTCAGGGGTGACGTGACCCGGCTGGACGAGCAGGACGCCAAGGGCACGGGGCGCCTCACGACCGCCACCCACACCTACGACCGGCACGGCCGCGAGAAGACCTCGACGGACGCGCTGCAGGCCACCACGCGGACCGACTACACCCCGGCCACCCTCAAGGCGCCGACGACGGTCGCCGTGACCAACGCCAAGGACCACGTGGCCACGACCACGCACGACCCGGTCCGGGGAGCGGTCACCGCGACGGTGGACGCGAACGGCAAGCGCACCGACACCGTCCACGACGGTCTCGGCCGTGTCCTGAAGGTGTGGGAGCCGGGCTGGCCCAAGGCCGCCCACGAGGACAAGCCCTCGGCGGAGTACGGCTACGTCGTCTCCAGGACCGATGCGAACACCGTCGCCACCAGGACGCTGAAGCAGAACGGCGCCTACACCACCACCTACGCGCTCTACGACGGTCTGCTGCGCGAGCGGCAGACGCAGGCCCCGGCCACCGGCACCCAGAACCGGATCATGACCGAGACCCACTACGACACCCGTGGCTGGGCCTGGCAGACGTACGCCCCCTACTACGCCGAGGGCGCGCCGTCGGCGAAGCTGTCCTCCGCCGCGGTGAACACCGTGCCGGCGGCGGTGCAGAACCACTTCGACGGGCTGGGCCGGGTCACGGACGCGCTGTCGGTGAAGTTCGGCGACGAGCAGTGGCGCAGCAAGACGGTGTACGAGGGCGACCGCACGACCGTCATCCCCCCGAAGGGCGGAACGGCCACCACCACGGTGACCGACGCGCGTGGCCGCACGACCGACCTTCCGCAGTACACGAACGCCCAACGCACGGCGTCCCAGAAGACGACCTACACCTACGGCAAGTACGATTACTGCCCGCACGGAGAGTGGGCGGGGCGACGTCGCTCCGCAGGCTTGATGTGGATGGCCTTCAGCGGCAGTTGACGTCACTCTCAGCACAGTTCGTGCTCGACCACGTCGGCCGCCGGTTCCTTGAGGAGCCGACGACCGGAGTCGTTCATCAGCCCTTTCCCGCGAACCCGTCCAGCGCCCCCAGCACCGCCCGTCGGGTCTCCGCACCGCCCGTGTGCCCCGCGTTCTCGATGATCGTCAGCTCGGCGTCGGGCCAGGCGCGGGCCAGTTCCCAGGCGGTGGTCAGGGGGCTCGCCAGGTCGAAGCGGCCGTGGATCAGGGCGGCCGGGATGCCGGTCAGGCGGTGGGCGCGGGCGAGGAGGCGGCCTTCCTCCAGCCAGGCTCCGTGGGCGAAGTAGTGGGCGCAGATCCGGACGAACGCCTGCTGGGCGCGGTCCGGGCGGCTGCTGTACGGGGGCGGGCCCTGGGCCGCCTCCATCGAGACGACCGCGTCCTCCCAGGCGCACCAGTCGGCCGTGGCCCTCTCCCGTACGGCGGCGTCCCCGCTCTCCATGCGGCGGGCGTACGCCGCGACCAGGCCGGCCGGGTCGGTTGTCTCGGGGACGCCCCTGCGGAAGGCGTCCCAGGCCTCGGGGAAGAGTTGGCCCACGCCCCGGTAGAGCCAGTCGATCTCGCTGCGGCGGGTCGTCGTCACCGCGGGGATCACCGCCTCCGTGACCCGCTCCGGGTGCTCCTCGGCGTACGCCAGGATCAGGGTCGAGCCCCAGGAGCCGCCGTACAGCAGCCACTTGGCGATGTTCAGGTGTTCCCGCAGGCGTTCCATGTCGGCGATCAGGTGTGCCGTCGTGTTGTGCGACATGTCCGTCGCCGGGTCGCTCGCGTGCGGTGTGGAGCGGCCGCAGCCCCGCTGGTCGAAGAGGACCACCCGGTAGCGGTCCGGGTCGAAGTACCGGCGGGCGCGGGGTGTGCAGCCGGAGCCGGGGCCGCCGTGCACCACGAGGGCCGGCTTGCCGTCCGGGTTGCCGCACGCCTCCCAGTACACGTGGTTGCCGTCGCCGACGTCCAGCATGCCACTTTCGTACGGTTCGATCGGGGGGTAGGCGTCGTCCGGTTCGCGGTGCACGGCGTTGTTCCCCTCGGTGCGGCGGGTGGCGGGCGGTGGGCCACGTTACGCGGATGCGACTGTCGGTGGCGTCCCGTACGGTCCTGCCCATGACGACAGCACGTATCGATCTGACCCTTGACGCCGGCGACGCCCAACTCCTGTCCGCCTTCTGGAAGTCGGCACTGGGTTATGTGGACCTGCCCCCGCCGCCGCCGTTCGCGACCCGGGAGGAGTGGCTCGCCCAGTTCGAGCTGCCGGAGGGCGAGACGGTGGACGCCGGGGCGTGGCTCTGCGACCCGGACGACGTCGGCCCCCGGCTCTCCATCCTCAAGGTCCCCGAGCCGAAGACCGCCAAGAACCGGCTGCACATCGACGTCCGGATCGCCGGCCACGGAACCGTCGCCGAACGGTGGGACCGCATCCGGGCGGAGGCCGCGCGGCTGGTGGCGGCCGGCGGGTCCGTGCTGGCGGAGGTCGACGAACACCATGTGGTGATGGCCGACCCGGAGGGCAACGAGTTCTGCGTCGCGGCGGCCAGCGCGCCCACCCAGGCCGCCGCGTAGCCTGGACGCCGTGAACGCCGCGCCCCGCATTCTCGCCGTCCTCGACGAACTGCTCGCCTCCGCCGCACCCGACGACCGCGGTGCGCTCTGGCACCTGGCCGAGCCCGGGCGGGAGCTGGACGCCAATCTGGTGCGCCTGCCGCCGGGCGCCGAGGTCGGTGAGCATCAGGAGGACGTGCTCGACGTGCTCCTCGTCGTGCTGGAGGGCCAGGGGAGCGCCAGGACGGCGGAGGGCGGGCCGGTCCTGGAGCTGGGGCCCGGCGCCGTCCTCTGGCTGCCCCGCACGTCACGGCGGGCGCTGGTCGCCGGGCCCGACGGGCTGGTGTACCTCACCGTCCACCGCCGCCGCCCCGGCCTCGCGATCAAGCCGCCGGCCGGGGCGTACGAGGGGGGCGAGGGGCCCTGCATGCTGGACCGGGTCTGCCCGGGGTGCGGGCGGCTGTCCCAGGACCCCGCACCGGTCTTCTGCAGTCGGTGCGGGGAGCGGTTCCCCGAGCGCTGAGCCCATGAGCCCGTCGTTGTGTCGCGCGCTCCGCGGGCGCCGCGGCCTCAGGACTGCTTGCACTCCGTCAGGTCCGGGCGGCCCGGCGGGTTCTTGTTGCCCACCAGCCCGGACAGGTTCTCCTTGTACATGTCCTCCCAGATCTTGCCGCCCAGGATCGTGCGGAGCGCCGAGCACACCTCGTCCTTCAGGATCGGGGTCTTCGGCCGCATCGCCACGCCGTAGCCCTCGGCGCCCTGGATGTTCTCCAGCCGCCGTACCTTGCCCTGGTTCGCCTCGACGTACCCCGCGAGAATGATGTCGTCGGAGGCCACCGCGTACACGTCGGACTTGGGGTCCAGCAGCTTGTCCAGGCAGTCCTGATAGGTGTTGGGCTGCGACTTCGCCATGGTGAAGCCCTGCTTCGGCAGCGCCTTCTCGTACGTCGACTCCCGTGCCGTGCAGACCTCGACGCCGAGGTCCCGCAGGTCGCTGGAGTCGTTGATCGTGTACTTGCTCGACTTCTCACGGACCAGGAAGCCCCGGCTCGCCTCGTAGTACGGGCCCGCGAAGTCCACGCTGTAGCCGCCGGGCGAGGCGGTCTTGCGGTCGTCGGTGATGCTGTACGACGCGATGACCAGGTCCACCTGCTTGGTCTTCAGCGCGGTGCTCCGGTAGTCGGTGGCGACCGTGGTGAAGGCCACCTCGCCCTTGCCGTAGCCCATGCTCTCGGCGATCGCGTACGCCAGGTCGATGTCGTAACCCTGGTACGTACGCGACTTCTTGTCGAAGATGCTCAGCCCGGGCTGGTCGTCCTTGACGCCGATCTTCAGGGTCGGGTGCGTGTCCTTCCACCGCTCCTGGGAGCCGCTGCCCGCCGCGCCCTCGCCCTGGCCCCGCACCGAGCCGGTCCGGTCGCCGCCCCCGCTCTTCTCGCCGTCGCCCCGGGAGACCATCCAGCCCGCGCCGGCCAGCAGGGCCACGCACACCACCGCCGCGACCGGCTTCCAGCCCCGGTACCGGCCGGTCGCCGCGGGAGCGGGCGGGGGTGTGGGCAGCACCGATGCCGGTGCGGGCGGAGGGGCGGCGGGACCGGGCGCGGGGGCGGGCGTCGAAGGGTTCGGTGTGGAGACGGCCGTCGGCGGGTGCGTCGCCGACGCGGCCACCGCCGCGTTCGGCGCGGAGGGGTCCGTGAGCACCTCGCGGAGCATCGCCTCGGCCGTGGCCGCGTCCAGGCGCTCCCGCGGATCCGTGATCAACAGCCCCTGGATGACCGGCGCGAGGGGACCGGCGTAGCGGAGGGCCGGGTCGGGGGAGTGCCGGATGTTCTCCTGGACCTCCCAGACCTCGTGCCCGGCGAAGGGCACCCGGCCCTCGACCATCTCGTACAGGGTGATCCCGAGCGCCCACAGGTCGGAGGCGGGGGCGGGGCCCGGGGAGGCGGGGGCGAAGAGCTCGGGCGCCAGGTAGGAGGGGGTGCCGATGACGCTTCCGGACCGGGTCACACGGTCCGCGCCCTCGAAGGTGGCGATGCCGAAGTCCACCAGGATCGCGAGACCGTCGTCGCGGACGAGGACGTTGCCCGGCTTGACGTCGCGGTGCACGACCGATGCCGCGTGGACCGCCCGCAGGCCCTGGAGGACCTGGAGGCCGATGTTCGCGGCCCTCGGCACGGCGAGGACGCCGTCGCCGCTCAACAGGTCCCCCAGGGACCTCGCTTCGAGCAGCTTCATCACGATCCAGACCTGGTTGTCGGTCTCGACCTGGTCGTGGACCGTCACCACGTTCTGGTGCTCGATCTTGGCGATGGCCTCCGCCTCGCGCCGCGCCCGCTGCAGCGCCGCCGTCTGCGTGGCCGCGGTCATGGCGTTCCGGTCGAGCAGGCCCTTCACGGCGACGAGCCGGCGCAGTCGCCGGTCGTGAGCCTTCCAGACCTCGCCCATTCCGCCGCTGCCGATCGGCTCCAGCAGCTCGTAGCGGCCGTCGATCACGGTCCGGGGGGAGGGCTGCGCGCCGTGCGGCGGTGGCGTGCTCGGCCACTCCTGCGGCGCCACGGCGTCCGGCCGCCGGGGGGCGTCGCCCGACCGGCGGTCCTCGGGACCCCAGGCCCCGTCGTCCGCTCCGCCGGCCCTGTCTTCGTTGTGCATACGACCCCCTGTGCACTACATGGACCACGCCAGATTAGACGCTCCGTCCTGCTCGGACGCACTGACGTGACGTGCCGGTTCGCGCCCCGGCGAGCGGCGGTGCGGAACGGGGGCTAGGAAGCCGCGCCGCCGTTGCTCCTCAACAACTGGCCGTTGACCCACTGGCCTTCGGGGGAGCACAGGAATCCCACCAGGTGGGCGGTGTCCTGCGGGGTGCCGAGACGGCCGAGCGGGGTGTCCCGCACCAGGGCCTCGCGCAGCTCGTCGGTCATCCAGCCGGTGTCCACCGGGCCGGGGTTGACGACGTTCGCCGTCACCCCGAGGTGGGCCAGCTCGTGCGCGGCGGCCAGCGTGATGCGGTCCAGGGCCCCCTTGCTCGCCCCGTAGGGAAGGTTGCCCACGGTGTGGTCGCTGGTGAGCGCGACGATCCGGCCCGTCGCGGTGCCGGGCGCGCTGCGGAAGCGCAGCCCGTACTCGCGGATCAGCAGCCAGCTGGCCCGGGCGTTCACCGCGAAGTGCCGGTCGAACGCCTCCACGGTGGTGTCGAGCAGCCCCGAGTCCACGGACTCCGCGTGCGAGAGGACGAGTGCGCTCACGGGCCCGCCGAGGCGCTGTTCCGCCTCGTCGAAGATGCGCGTCGGCGCGTCGGGGTCGGACAGGTCCGCCTCGATCGCCGTCGTACGGGCCCCTGCCTCCGCCAGCTCCTTCGCGATGGACGCGGCGGCCCCGGGCTCGGCGCCCCAGTCCATCCGGCGGTCGTACGGCGTCCAGTAGGTGAAGGCGACGTCCCAGCCGGAGGCCGCCAGCCGGCGCGCGATGCCCGCGCCGATGCCGATGCTGCGGCCGACGCCCGTGATCAGGGCGATGGGGCGGACCGGTCCGGGGGCGGGCGAAGGCTGTTCGGAGGTCGTCACGCGGTGATCCTTCGTGACCCGTACGCGTACGTCAATGGCCTTTCCGGACACGCGGACGACGCCCTTGCGCCTGCGCTGACCTGCGGTGACCCATCTTCCTGGTGGGCCGACCCGATCTTTGTGTTTCCCCGGGCCGGGGGCGCGCTCCTAACGTGGTCAGCGGAAACTACGACGAACGCCGCATATCGGAATGCGGCCGGGAGAGAGGGATCCGTCATGAGTGAGCAGCAGCAGCAGCAGGAGCAGCCGCAGTCGCTGGCCGGCAGGACCGCGGTGGTCGCCGGCGGTGCGAAGAACCTCGGTGGCCTGATCAGCCGCACGCTCGGCGAGGCCGGCGCGAACGTCGTCGTCCACTACCACGGCGAGAACACCGCCGCCGATGCCGAGAAGACGGCGGAGGCCGTACGGGGCACGGGCGCGCAGGCCGTTGTCGTACGCGAGGACCTGACCCGTGTCGAGGGCGTGCGGAGCCTCTTCGACCAGGCGCTGGACGCCTTCGGCGGGGTGGACGTCGCCGTGAACACCACCGGCATGGTGCTGCGGAAGCCGATCGGCGAGACGACCGAGGAGGAGTACGACCGCATGTTCGCGATCAACTCCAAGGCGGCGTTCTTCTTCCTCCAGGAGGCTGGTGCGCGCCTCAACGACGGCGGCCGCATCGTCAGCCTGGTCACCTCGCTGCTCGCCGCCTTCACCGACGGGTACGCCACCTATGCGGGCGCGAAGGCCCCGCTGGAGCACTTCACCCGGGCGGCGGCCAAGGAGTTCGCCCCGCGCGGCATCGCCGTGAACAATGTGGCCCCGGGGCCGATGGACACGCCGTTCTTCTACCCGCAGGAGACGCCGGAGCGGGTGGAGTTCCACAAGTCCCAGGCCATGGGCGGCCGGCTGACGGAGATCGAGGACATCGCGCCGCTGGTGAAGTTCCTCGTCACCGAGGGCGGCTGGATCACCGGCCAGACGATCTTCGCCAACGGCGGCTACACCGTCCGCTGACCCGTCCGTCGTCGGCCGAGGTGTCCGGGAGGACCGCGTGAGTCTGGACCTGCGCAAGCTGGAGCATCTCGTCGCCGTCGCGGAGGAGGGCGGGTTCACCCGGGCGGCCGAACGGCTGCACCTGAGCCAGCAGGCGCTGAGCACCTCCATCCGCACCCTGGAGAGGCACGTCGGCGTCCAGCTCCTGGACCGGGGGCACCAGCACGTCACCCCGACCCCCGCCGGGCAGGCCCTCATCGACGACGCCCGCGCCCTCGGCGCCCAGGCGCTCGCCGCCCTGGACCGGGCCCGTCGCATCGGGCGCGGCGTGGCGGGCCACCTGCGCATCGGCCACACCCCGGCCGTCACCGCCGAGGAGGTCGTGGAACTGCTCACCCGCGCCCGTACGGAGGACCAGGGCATCCAGGCGCACGTCCGCCAGCTCTTCCCCGACGAACTGCGCGAGCAACTCCCCACCGGGGCCTGCGACCTGGGCCTGAGCCGCGCCATGCCCGCCGGTGCGGGCCTGACCCGGGCCCGGATCGCGGAACACCGCCTGCGGGTCGCCGTCCCCGCCGGACACCCGCTCGCCACCCGGTCCTCGGTGGCGCTGGACGACCTGCGCGGCCAGCCGCTCACGGTGTGGGGCGAGCCGGGCTCGTCCGCGTACACGGATCTCCTGATCGGCCTGTGCCGCCAGGCGGGCGTCGAACCGGACACCCGGCGCAACCCGGTCCAGGGCACCCCGCCCATCACGGCCGTCACCGCGACCGGTCGCATCGCCTTCGTCACGACGCCCCCGGGCCCGGCGGCGGGCGGCGCGGCCCACGTCGTCGACCTGGACCCGCCCGTCCAGGCCCCGGTCCACGCGCTGTGGCCCGCGCACACGACGTGTCCGGGGCGGGACCTCTTCCTCAGCCGGACCGGGGGGCTGCCCGAGGACCGGGCCGGTCACGAGACGGAGTGACGACGTGGGCGGTCTTCCCGAGGGCCCTCGGTGGAGACCGCCACCGCGAGGAGTGCGCCGCGTCGGCGCGCAACGGCTGACCGGTCTCACCCTCTCGGGGCCGCCCGCCTGATCCGCCGCCACGGGCGGGGGCACCACGGGGTTACGCGGACCGGCACGCCCGACATGCGGTGGCGGGCGTGCCGACAGAGACTCGGTGAGGATCTCCGGGACGCCCGTTCCCGGACGCGCCGAGGAGGAACACGATGACCTCATCGATCAGTGACCCGGTGGTGGAGAAGTTCGTCACCACGGTGAACGCGGGCGACAGGGAGGCCTTCTTCGCCGACGTCCTCACCGAGGACGCCACCATGTCCGACGACGGCAGCGAACGGGACCCCGCGGCCTGGACGGAGAAGGAGATCTTCTCCCCGAAGGCCAACGGCCGCATGAAGGTCGTGGACGCCTCCGACGACGGCCGCACCCTTGTCGTCGACTACACCAACGACACCTGGGGCACGATGCGGACACGCTGGGTCTTCACGGTCGCCGGCGACCGGGTCAGCCGCTTCGAGACGGGCCAGGCATCGTCCTGAGACCGGCCGCGCCCGACTCCGGTCACAGCCGGCGATAGGTGCGGCCGCCGCGCCGGGGAAGGGCCGCCGGGTCGTCGGGGCCGGTCCGGGTGGCCGACAGCGCGAGGTGGATCTCGGCGCGCACGGTGGCGTCGGCGAGGTTTCGCGCGAGGTGTTCGGCGCACTGGGAGAGCCAGTCGGTGAGGGTGGTGCGGTGGACGTGCAGTTCGGCCGCGGCGGGGGCGGTCCGGGCGTGGTGGCGCAGCCAGCAGGCCAGGGCGATCCGCAGATGTGGCTCCAGACCGCCGACCAGGCCGACGGCCCAGGTCCGGGCCGCCTCGGTGTCCAGGAGACCGTCCGGCAGCGTCTCCAGCCGGGCAGGACCGCTGCCGCTGCCGCTGTCGGGGTCGGGGGCCGGGGCGCGGAGGGCGAGCAGCAGATGCGCCCGCACGGTGGCGTCCTCCAGGTCCGCGCCGAGCAGCCGGGACAGGTCGCGTATCCGGGCCCGGACCGTGCCGGCCGACAGGCCGAGCGCGGCGGCGGCGCGGGGCTTGCTGCCGGTGCGGAGCCACACCAGGAGGAGGTGCCGGTGGGCCGGGGCCAGCGGACGCAGCACGGATCCTGCCCACCGGGCGTACGGGGAGGTGGGCAGGAGAGAGGTGAGCCGGGAGGCGCCCACGGCGTCGGCGGGGGCGATGCGGCGGTCGGGAGTGGCGCTGTGCCGGGCGGCGGCGGCGTCGCTGTGGGCGGTGGGCATCTCGGCCAGGGGCAGTGGTCCGGCCATGCCCGCGAGCAGGTGGTGCCGCTCGCTCAGTCGGGAGACCAGGCGCAGGATCCGCCCGTCGTCGCCGCCGTGGTGGAGCTCGGCGACGACCAGCTCGCCGTCCGGCCGGCCCAACAGGGTGCAGGCGTCGGCGTGCGGGGCGAGTGAGGGGCGTACGGCCCGCCAGAGAACCTCGTGGGCGGCGGGGACGTCGGCGCCGGAGAGCCGGTAGACCGTGACATGCGTGAGCCGGTCGCTGCCGAGGGTCTCGGTGACGGCCGCGGTGTGGCCGGCCAGCAGCAGCCGGATCAGGGTGGTGTGCAGCCGCATCTGTTCGCCCCGCAGCTCCGCCGCGCGTTGCCCGCGCACCTCCAGGAGGGCCGCGGTGGTCGTGGCGACGTGGCAGGTGTGTGCCGGGGGCACGGTGGGCGCCGGGGTCAGGACGAGGACGGCTCCGGCCGCCGGGACCTGCGTGCAGCGCGGGTGTTCCCGAGGGGCGGCCGCCGCGTGTACCCCGCTGGCGGCCGCGGCGGTGGGGGCGCTGTAGACGGCCCCGGCGATGGGATCGGCCAGCACCGCCCACCCCTGGACCAGGGACGCGGCCTCGGCGATCAGGTGCGCGCCGGAGCGCGTCGCCGCCCGCAGCAGCCGGTCCGCCGTCTCCCGCTCGTGCCGGGCACCCCGCGGGCCGTTGGCCTCGTGGTCGGTCGTGCCTGTGCTGCTCATGTGCGAGCCTCCGCGGACCGTGCGCGCCGCGCGCGGGGGAAGTTCCGTGCGCGGCGCGGTCGTTACGGGCGTGGGTCAGGGGATGCGGGCGACCGCACCCCACCCGGCCCGGGCCGTGGTGGTGCCGGTGTTCGCGTCGGGCCGCCAGTTCGGCCAGGACACCATGCCCGGCTCCACCATCTCCAGCCCCTCGAAGAACGCGATCGTGGTCTCCGGCTCCCGGAAGATGTACGGGATCGCGCCGCTCGCGTTGTACTCGTCCTGGACGGCGCGGTGGGCGTCGTCGGAGGCGGTGGAGTGGCTGAGCGAGAGGTAGCTGCCGGAGGGCAGGCGGTCCACCAGCCGCCGTACCAGGGACAGAGCGTCGTCCCAGTCCACGATGTGCCCGAGGACGTCACTGATCACGAGGGCGACGGGCCGGGTCAGGTCCAGGGTCTCGGCCGCCCCGGCGAGCACGGCCTCCGTGTCGCGCATGTCCGCCTCGACGTAGGCGGTCGCACCCTCGGGGGTGCTGGTCAGCAGCGCGTGGACGTGCAGGAGCACCAGGGGGTCGTGGTCGACGTAGACGATCCGGGAGTCCGGGGCTATCCGCTGGGCGACCTCGTGCGTGTTGTTCGCCGTCGGCAACCCCGCGCCCACATCGAGGAACTGGCGGATTCCGGCGTCCCGGGCGAGATGGGTGACCGTACGCCGCAGGAAGTCCCGCGACTCCTTCGCGAACGTCTCGATCAGCGGGTACTTCCCCCGGTAGGCGTCGCCCGCCGCCCGGTCCGCCGGGAAGTTGTCCTTGCCGCCGAGCCAGTAGTTCCAGACACGTGCGGAGTGCGCGACGCTCGTATCGATCTGCGCGGGCAGTTCAGGCCCATTTCCGGTCGTACTCATCCTGTAACACCTCTCCTGTTCGGGCCGGCCGCATCGCCATCACGCACGACACGTCCAGCATTCCCTGATACGTCTGCACGGGGTGGGGGCTGTCCCACACCTCCGCCGTGCCGGGGAGTCCGCCCTCCCGCACCACATGGTCGGCGATCTCCCGGATCTCCACCCGGTAGAGCGTCAGCGCCGGGACGCCGGTCAGCGGGTGCGGCGGCGCGTACTCGGGGTGCAGCTGCACCGTCACATCACCCCGCTCCGCGATCTGCTGGATCGATCGGACCTGCTCACGCATCACGTCGTCGCCGCCCACCCGGACGCGCAGCGCGGTGACGGGAAGCAGGGCCCAGAGCCGGGTCTGCTGCTCCTGGAGCCGTTTCTGACGCTCGACCAGGAAGTCCGCCCGGCGCTGCCGCCCGGCGGCGTCCCGGTCGGGGCACCGGAGCTCGTCCACGGCCATCGCGTAGGCCGGGGTCCGCAGGAGCAGCGGCACCAGCGCCGGGTCCCAGGTGCGTACGACGCCGGCGGCGGACTCGACGCTCATCAGGTCCATCAGCCAGGGAGCCATCGCATCGCGCCATGGATGCCACCAGCCGGGCATGTTGGCCGCGTTGAGCCGCCCCATGATGTCGTCGGCCTCCGCCGCACCCGCCCCGTAGGCGGCGAGCAGGGCGGACACCTGCCCCACGTCGAGGGAGGTCTGCGCCTGCTCCAGCCGCCGCAGCGTCGAGGGATGCCAACCCAGCTGCGTGGCGGCCTGGGGGACGGACAGACCGGCGCCCTCCCGCAGCCGTCGCAGGCGGGCCACCAGGACCAGATGGCGCGCCGTCCGGCCCGACCTCTCGCGCGCCACGGCTTCCCCTCCCCGCTCCGGTCCCGCTCCGGCTCGATCCATCCGACATTCCGCGCAGTCTGCGCACAGTGCACACAGCGCACCTTGCGACGGTCGCACGGCGCTCTCAAGGTAAGCATGTCCGACTCCACCACACGCCAACTCGGCGAGACCGGGCCGATCTTGTTCGCTCTGCTTCAGCTCCGCCCCCGCTGTCCCAGCTCGCCCCCCGACTGTTCCCGTCCTCCCTCCTCCCTCCTCCCTTCCTCCCTTCCTCCCTGTGTTCCCGCCCTCCCTGTTCCCTGTTCCCGCCCCAGCCCCCCGGCCGCCCCAGCCGTTCCGTGCACTGCCGTTCCGGCGGCCCGTTCTCTGGAGCCCACCGCATGAACCACCTGACCGACGTGACCGACCTGACCTGTCCGGCCCGTCCGAAGCTCCGGTCCGTCGTCGGGGCCCCGCGGTCCGTCCCGGCCCGCCCCCTCGACCTGCGCGTCCGCGCCCAGCGGATCCAGATCGACGAGCTCATCGTCGACGACCCCCGTCAGGTACTCGCCCACGCCGGGCAGGCCGCCCTCAACGACCCCGAAACGGCCGCCCTGCTGGGGCACGATCCGGCCACTCCGCTGTCGCTCCCGGCCGCGGCGGCGCTCCTGTGCGCGCTCTACGACACCGACGCCCTCACGGCCATGGGGCTGCGCCTCGCCCGCCACACCACCCGCGTCTCCGCCTCCAACCAGCAGACGGAGCCCGTCTCGCTGGTGCTGTCCACCACCCCGGGCCAGGAGGACTGAGCTTGCCGGCCGTGCTCAGGACCACATTCTGCGTAAAATTGCTACAACCTTTGCGAGGGTGACACAACTCACGTCCGCGAAGCGGTTTTTGGCATGCTTTACTCGTTGGTTATCACTTGGTCCGATCTTCCTGCGGCTGCTTTCATTCGGTGATCGGCAATGCTGGGCCAGTGGGTGGATTTCCTTCGGCGGGCTCACGCCGACGCGTCGATCCGCGTGACGGCGGGAGGGGCGTCGGGCGGGTCGGGCTCCGAGCGGCTCATCGCACCAGCCGTAGCGGACGACGCCCCTTTCCCGTCGTCCTTCGAACTACAGCAAGGATGATCCGACCCGTGCCCCGCAGACGTACACGCACCAGCACACGCCTCGTCATACTCGGAGTGGTCCTGGCAGCCACCGCAGGCTCTGCCACCTTCACCGGCACGCAGGCCGTGGCCGTTGCCGGTTCCGCGGCCCCCGCCGCTCTTCAGGCATCCACCGCACGCCTCCACATCGGTGAAGGCGACACCGCCCGCTCCTGTTCCGGCGCGCTGGTCGACCGCCAGTGGGTGCTGACCGCGGCGAGCTGCTTCTCCGCCAACCCTGGCGGATCGGTGGAGATCCCCGCGGGCAAGCCCGCCCTGAAGACCATGGCGACCATCGGCCGCAGCTCGCTGTCGGGCACCGTCGGACACGTCTCCGAAGTCGTCGAGCTGATCCCCTCCGCCGGCCGCGACCTGGTCATGGCTCGTATCGCCGCGCCCGCCGCCGGCATCACGCCCTTCGTGGTGAGCGCCTCTCCCGCGGCCCAGGCCGACACCCTGCGGGCGGTCGGCTTCGGCCGCACCAAGACGGAGTGGGTGCCGGACACGGCCCACGCGGCATCGATGACGGTGGGTTCGGTCTCCGCCACCGAGCTGTCCTTGACCGGCGCCACGGTGAACGACGCGCTGTGCAAAGGCGACACCGGGGCTCCGCTGCTGAGGGACACCGCCGGCGGCGTCGAACTCCAGGGCATCGCCACCCGCTCCTTCCAGGGCGGCTGCCTGGGTGTGACCGAGACCCGCACCGATGCCCTCGCCACGCGCACCGACGACGTGACCGACTGGATCGCTACGACCGTGAAGCGGTCGTGGGCGCTGCTGATGACGTCCACCGACTTCAACGGCGACGGCAAGGGCGACCTGCTCGCCGTCGACGCGGACGACGAGCTCCTCTACCTCCACCCCAGTGACGGCCAGGGCGGATTCGGCGCGCCCGCCAAGGTCAGCCCGGGCCGGTGGAGCGGGATGCGCATGCTGAGCACCGCCGACTTCACCGGAGACGGCAAGCCGGACATCCTCGGCACCCACACCGGCGGCAGCCTCTACCTCTACCCCGGCAACGGGACGGGCGGGGTCACCGGGTCCTCGGTCGTCGGCACTGGATGGAACAACTTCCGCCTGCTCGGCGCCGGTGACTTCAATGGTGACAAGAAGGCCGACCTGATGGCCCTCCACACCAACGGCACCCTCTACTTCTACGCGGGCAAGGGCAACGGCTTCGCCGCCGGTGTCCAGGCCGGTACCGGATGGGACGGCATGCGTATGATCGCCGGCGGTGAGTTCACCGGCGACGGCCGGATCGACATCTACGCCGTGCACGACAATGGCAGCCTGAACCTCTACGAGGGCAAGGGCAACGGCACCTTCAGCGCCGGCGTCAAGACCGGTGACGGCTGGCAGAACATCCGTCTGCTCGACTCCTCGGACTTCAACGCCGACAAGAAGCACGACCTCGTCGCCCTGCACGCCAACGGCAACATTCTCGCCTACCCGGGCAAGGGCAACGGCAGCTTCGGCACCCCCGTCATCACCCCGCCGCCGGCCAACTAGTCCCACCAGCACCGCATGTCGTACCCCGTAACCGCCTCCGCCGCCAGCCTCGAAGGGCTGGTGGCGGAGGCGTTGCGGTAGTCGTCCCACGGGTGTCCCGGGGCGCCGGCGCGAGCGAGCAGCGTCCACGGCGATCGGGCATTCCCACGGATCGCTCACCGTGGGTACGGCAGCCAAGGAGTCCGGCGGGATCCCGTGCGTCGATGACCGGCAGCTGCGACGTGACGCGCTACCGGACTGTGATGACGGTCGTCTCCGAACAGCGTCGAGGCAACTTCCTCGGCGTGGTCGAGCGTTTCTGGAGAGCGAGCGACAACCGGATCAAGATGGTGAATCCGAGCAAGGACCTGCCCACGATCATCGCCTCGTCCCCGGACGGCTTCGGCATCGAAGTCAAGTCCGGCTACAAGGGGCAGGCGTTCTTCGAGGTCACCAGCCCTGCGTTGACGAGTCGAAGGTGGCCGCGCCCATGAAGGTGGCCAACGGCCGCGCGTACGAGGGAGAGCTCCCCACCCCCAATGCCTATCCGACTTCTGGGCCGCCGAGACCCCGGTACCGGTGGGGCCTGCCCCCTCGTCCTGACCGCTGACCTGCCGCGGCCGCATTCCCCGGAGAGCCGGACGTGCCCCTGGTGCTCAAGGGCGGCATGTACGGGGCGTCCCGAGGCGCGCTGGGAGGTTCCCGGGCACCTGATCGCACGGTTCCGAGCGGCGGCGGCAGTACCCTCAAGCCCCCCTCAACCAGGAGCCGTACGCCGCCGACGCGACGAGTTCGCCCAGACCGTAGGCGAACGGAACAGGGACCAGCAGGAAGGTGCCGGCGCGGACCAGGGACGGTCCGACGACGGAGACCACTTCATGGGGGCCGGTCGTCGTGAAGAAGTCCCGCCAGCGCAGGATGTCACCGAGGCTGCACGCCCAGAAGAACAGCCCGATCACCAAGAAGACCGCGCCCGTCACCAGTCCCAGATAGGTGGTCGCTTCCAGCAGGTCGAGGCGGGTGTCGTGCTCCCGCACGGTGAATACGGCGACGGCCACGCAGACCGCGGCCCCCACGCCGTACGCCGCGCCGCGCGCCATGACGCCGCTCAGGCGCAGACGCGGTTCGAGTGCCCCGTTCGCGTCTCTGCTCATGCGGATCATGTGCTGCTCCCTGTCGTCACCGCCGCCGCCGTGCCGGGTGATTCTCCATGTCCACCGGCATCAGCTGCCTCTGCACGGTGTCGTAACCGGGCCGCACCCGCAAGGTGGGCCCGGTCGGCCTTCGAGGGCTCAGCGGCACCGCCCCGGGCGTCGGCGGAGGTAGTAGGCCGCCGTGACCACCGCGAGCAGCGGGCCCCAGGCCAGCAGAGGGAGATAGCAGGCGGTCATCAGCCAGTAGTGGAATCCGTCGGGGGACCCGGCGGCCCCCATGTTGTCCGCGTCGTTCCAGTTGAACGCGCCGCTCACCGTGATGAGAGTGACGAGCGCCGCGCCGAGCGACGCGGGGATCACCGCCGCCGGTACGGGGATTCTCCGGCCGCCCAGGGCAGGCACCCAGTGCGGGAACTCCTCACCCCATCGGTGGACCAGGCCCAGGGTGAGCAGTCCGAGTGCCTCGGCCAGCAGGCTGAGGCCGATGAGGTAGAAGGACTCGGTGCTGGGGAAGTTGTCCGGGCTGAGGTTCTCCTCGGTGAAGCCGGAGTCCCAGCCGAAGGCGATGGCGACGCGCCACAGCCCGGTAGGCACCAGGGTCAGCGCGGCGGCGTGCGCCGCACAGCGGATGGAACGGGGGACGCGGGGCACGGCGGTGACGGCCGTTCCGGCGACCAGGGTGTCAGCCACGGCGGGCCGTCGCCCCTGGCTGCGTGGGAGACTTGGTGATCTCGGCGTGGACGACCTCGTAGCCGCCCTTGATCACGGTCGTGAACGGTGCGGGCGCCATGCACGTACCTGCCCGCGGACTTACGGGCAGGCCGTTCTCGTCCACGTTCTCCGGGTCGACGTTCACCACCCCCCAGGAGAAGCCGAGCCGGTCCGGCTCGCCCCTGCCGCCCTGCTGCACGCTGATGCCCAGCCGGGCGCCGATCTCCTCGACGTTCGACTTCGTCACGACTGCGGTCAGGGTCGCCGTCCGGCCGCTGGTGACCAGGCAGTCCACCCGGGCCTCCGCCCACCCCGCGGCTCCGCTCCGGGAGGTGTGGGAGAGCTTCAGGGTGCCTCGGGCGTCCGTGGACAGGCCCTGGGGGGCCTTGGGGGGCATCGGCCGGGTGAATGGCGTCTGTTCGGCGTGGATGGTGAAGCGGATGTCGTCGTCGACCGACTCGATGTAGGAGATGCGCGCTTCCCCGTGGACGCTCGCGTTCTTCACCGGCTTCTTCCCGGCGGACGCAGACGCGGACGCGGACGTGGACGTGGACGTGGCAGGGGCTGCGGGAGCGGGCCCGGCCGCGACCAGCCCGGTGACGACGGCGACGATCGCCGTAGTGCCGATTGCGGTGTTGCGCATGATGAACTCCCAAGAGATGAAGGGTGTTTGTGGTGCCGTGGTCGGTCGGACGGCTCAAGCCTCACCGTCGGCGCTCCGCGATTCCATCGGCCGATCGGCACGGAGATCACGCCGCCGGCCGCCTCATCTATGCCGTTCGGCAGAGAGCCCCGCCAGCGCGCCCGCTCGTACGCTGATCACATGTGGGAATCAACCGGCCCGGCCGGCCAGGCGTTCGGTGCTCTGCCGTCGCTCGCGGCAGCGGGCGCGCTGGTGTGGGCCGTCGCCCGCCCCCGTGCCGCGCTCCGTCAGCGGCTCGGCCGCCTCGCCCACCCGACCACGGTCTGCGCGGCCCTCTCCCTGATCACCACCTCCGCCTTGCCGACGGCTGGTTTCGCCTCCGTCTGGAAGCTGGTGGAGGTCGCCTTCCTGCTGATCCTCCTGACCCTGATCACCCGCTGGTCACCCCCGCGCGAGCTCCGGCAGGCCCTCCCGGCGGCCGCCCTCGCGGTGACCGTCTGGCCGCTGGTGCTGGTCCCCGACGAGTCCTTCCTGGAGTCCATCGGCATCGCCACCTTCTGGCTTCTTCCCGCAGCGGCCGCCGTGGCGGCCGGCGCCCACCTCCGCCGCCAGGAAGCGCGTCGTCGGCGAGCGGTGGCCGAGGCCCGCAGCGCCCAGCGACTACAGCTCTCCCGCGACCTGCACGACTTCGTCGCCCATGACATCAGCGGGATCGTCGTCCAGGCCCAGGCGGCGCGTTTCGTCGCCGCCACCGACCTCTCCCAGGCGATGCTCGCCCTGGAAAGCATCGAGAAGGCGGGCCTGAGCGCCCTGGCCGCGATGGACCGGACGGTGGAGATGCTGCACGGTCCGGATGCTCCCACCACCGAACCGCTCCCCGACATCTCCCAACTAGGTGCTCTGATCGCGAACTTCACCTCGGCGGGAGCCACCGAGGCGCATCTGGATCTGCCTCCGGCGGTCACGGAAGTGCTCTCCCGCGAGGCGGGCACCGCCGCCTACCGCATCGTCGTCGAGGCGCTGACCAACATCCGCCGGCACGCCCCTGACGCCTCCCGCGCCACCGTCGCGTTCGTGCCGACGGCCACCACGGTGGAGATCCGGGTCACCAACGACCGCAGTGCCCGCGCCCCGGCCCGCCGCCGCGCCTCCCGGGGCGGCCTGGGCCTCCCCGCTCTCACCGAGCACGCACAGGCCCTCGGCGGGACCCTCTCGGCGGGGCCGTACGGTGACGACGGCTGGCGTCTCACCGCCGTCCTGCCCGCCACGCCGCGCGGGTGAGCGACTTCCGGTGCCAACTGCCCCGGCGTTGCTCAGGGTGCGGCGAAATCCTGCAGTTCACCGGCCCCCACGCCCGGCCCGGCGTCCGCTCCGGTCTCGGTGAGCGCAGCATGTACTTCCTGCTCGCACCCGGCACCCGGCACCCCGCACCCGGCACGTGGCGCTGGACTGGCGGTCGCTGCCCACGGTCCAGGACCCCTCCATGGACAGCGGGTTGCTGCACGAGATGGCCTGGCTGGGGGGCGGGGTGTGCCGTGAGGAAGTGATGGTGCCGGCGGCGCGTGGCCCGCTCGTGCCTCAGCCGGCGCTGCCCGATCGGAAGCCGCGATCCTGAATCACCGGGAACGTTGCCTCGGCAGTGGCAAGCCACGCATCGATCGCGTCGTGCGAGGACCGGATGGCGCTGATCAGTTCACTGAGGGCGTCCAGCTTCTGCTTGCCGACGTTCAGGTGCAGCTCCTCAAGCGAGACTTCCTGGTACGGCATGATCAGCTGCCACCAGAAGCGCATCAGGTGGCGACATTCCTGCGGCTCCCGGTCGTCCGCGAGGCGACTGTGAACCACTGCTTGGACGCACTGCCGCTGGTCGTCATCGCGAAAGCCGTCCTTCAAGTCGGTCAAGGTCACGGCCGAACGGTACCCATCCCGCCCGGCGGCACGCTATGAGGTCGCTCCGCAAGGAGGTCTCAGACCGGTTCACCGGCTGGTGTGTAGCGGACGACGGTGTCCTCGCACGGCCCCTCGGCGTACACCTTCAGCGCTTCCAGCTCGCGGTCGTCCGCGGTGAGCTGCCAGCGGAGCTTGGTCGACACCCATTCCCCCGTATACCGGCACTGGACTTCCGGGGACGGCGGCATCCAGTCCGCCGGGTCCTTGTCCGCCTTCTGCCGGTTGGTGCGCGCTGTCACCACGACCAGGGAGACTTCCGCCCCCTGGTCGTTCGCGTAGGCCTCCCGCCGCGTCGCAGTCCACGCGGAGGCGCCCGAATCCCAGGCCTCGGCGGGCGCGACCATGTGGGCGACCTCCAGGGACCCGGTGCCGGTGACCTCCTGGCCGTCGAAGTAGGACGTCCACCCGCCGCCGGTCAGCACGCAGTTGGCCTCCACGGCCGGTGCGACGACGGCTTCGGCGAGGAGGACTTCGGCTCGGGTGTCGCAGCCGTCCGTCGTGTCCTCGCCCGCGTTCCAGTGCCGGAACGACGAAGGGGTGTAGCCGGCGCGGTTCTCCTCGGTCACCTTCAGCAGGCCGACCGCGTCGGCCAGGGGCATCACCTCCGCGGCCGGAGCGGCCTGGGCGGCCTGCGCTGCGGGTGGCGGGAGAAGGGGTACGAGGGCGAGGGAGAGCGCGCTGATACCGCGCACGAGGTTCCTGATCACCACCGCGTTCTACCGGTCGCCCTCCGCCCCGGCCCAGCCCGGACGACCGCAATCACCTGCCCGGGTCAGCGAGTTCACCGGAGGAACGCTTCCCCAACCCGTCTTCTCCCTTTCCCCTTCCCTCTCCCCCAATGCCTCCACCGACTACACCTTCCGGGTGGCGACCCGGTCTCCGGTCGACCAAACTGAAGATCAGCGCATCGCCGAAGGGCTCGGTCCGCTGGTGCCGCTTCGACCACCGCCAGGACGGATCAGGCGTCGCGGCGCTGGAGCACCAGACATCCACCCGGCAGAGCCGCGTCCTCCGCGGCACCGTCACAGTCGCCGCAATCCGACTCCGGCTTCAGACCTCACCTGTTCTCCGTGCGTCATAGTGAAGACGACGACGCCCCGGCCGCAGGACGCCATGCGGCCGGCCAAGCCACTTCTCGTGCAACAGCCCCTGAAACACCGAGGTTTGCCCGAGCGTGTTCAACATAGCGACTCCGAGCATCCCGGAACTCCAGATACGCCTGATCCCAGTTCTGTTCGACTTCTGTGGCAACGCCCCGAGCCAGGCACTCCAACCGCCACAAGCAGTGGTCCAGGGTCTTGGACGCGGTGTTCGTCTCTGTGTCACCAAGCAGCCCGAGCGTTTCCGACAGCGCAGAACGGCGAGACTCCAACTGGCTCAGATCCGAAAGAACTTCGGGTGTCGGATCCAATGGCACGGGCCCTGACACCAACCCGCGGGCGGCTGCGATCATCTGGCAGCGAGCCGCTACCTCTTTGACGGCGTGAGCGTAATCGGCATAGGCAGTCAAGCGGTGCTCGTCCCATCGTACGGCTTGCTGTCTGCGCCACCTCGTACGCTCGTTCACGCTGCTCACCAGGAACGACGTGACAGCCCCCAGGGCGACACCCACGAGCGGAAGTATCTGGCCGGTCAGACTCACAATGGACTCCCGATCAAGTAGTACAGCAACTACCCAATCCTTTCCGCGGCAGCCGTGCAGCACAACACCCGTCAGAGCAGCCGACGGTGGTCCGCGGGGCGGGGCCTAGGCAGTATCGCGACGCCGATGGCGAACGAGCAGATCAGCGTACGCTTCCTCGGGGGGCGCGCTGTTCGTCTGCGCGACGTGGCTGAGCATGGCCCTCACCGGCCTTGACGACCCGGCACAGCGAGCCATCGTCGTGGTGAGCGTCGGCCGGTCCCTCATGGTGCTGATCGGATCGATCGGAACCGTACTGATCAGTTGCCTCCTGCTGATGGTCGTCGGCCTGTTCTTCCCGCTCTGGGTCGGGTCGTACGACGTCCGCGTCGTCGATCTGCTGCTCGGCGTCGGCGGCTTCGCGGCAGGCGGTTTCCGTGAGCCTGGTGCGAATGGCTGCGTCCTGATCCCGGGGAACGCAAGGAGAAACGGCGTCGTCGGGGCGTGATCGGTGAGTGCCCGCCGCGAGCGCATCCCAGCCGCCGGCCAGCGGCCACCGGAGAGGATCCTGCAGAGACGCGGGGACACGTTTGCCCGCAGTGGTGAAGGTGATGGTCCCGGCAATGACCACGTTCTCCTGCCGGCCGCCGGAGATCCCGCAACTCGTCTCCGGCACTTCCCCGCGGATGCCCGCTCCACACCCTCCCCGGCTCCGCCCGCTCCTTCCGGGCCCGGCCTCGTACTCCACGATCCGGGCCACAGCCGCGGGCGAGACGGACGTCCAGCAGCCCGTCCGCCACCTTGCCGCCGGCCACGCCTACCGGATGGCGACCCGGTCCCCGGTCGACGAGCTGCCGCCGGCCGTGGAGTTGCCGTAGTACGTCCAGCGCCACGTGCCTGCCCCGGTGGCCTTCACCGTGGTCTTGAGCACTCCCGTCCTGCTCGACTTCGCCTTCTTGACCGTCTTGTACGACGAGGAGCCCGCCGCCTTGAACTGCAGGCTCACCGAGCGGCCCCCGTACCCCTGGTACGTGTGGGTGTCCCAGTTCGCCCGGGTGACCTTTCCGGTGACGGTGAGCGTCTTGCCCTTCACGACCGGCTCCGGCGAGGCGTTGACCGTGACACGCGTGGCCCGCTTCAGCTGCACGGCGTGGTCCTCGTCGTCAACGTCCTGGGAGTCCTTGGGGAGGAAGAGCCGCGCGGCGGTCCGCCAGGTGCCGGCGTCCTCGTTCCCGAAGTCGGTGTGCCGCGGGTCGATGTACAGCCATTCCTCGAAGTCGCAGGTTCCCTGAGCCTTGTTCACGACCTTGCAGTCACTACCGATGATGGCCGTGTGCATCGTGTCCATGTTGCTCAGCTTTCCCCGGTAGGGGAACACCGACGGCGAGGACGTGTGCTTGAGCTTGGTCGTCATCCGGAAGGTCGCGTACACCTCGACCTCCTTCTTGACCCCGATCACGATCGGCTTCCCGCCGTTCACCGTGACCCTGGAGAAGGCGACCCCGCCCTCCGCCGCTCCGGCCGGTGCGGCCGCCGCCACTCCGGTGAGCACGGCGGCGGCCGCACCGGCCACCACCGCTCTCCGCGTCGTTCTCTTCACTTCGAACCTGTCCTCTCCCCTGCCGCCCGGGGCCGCGCGCGCAGGCGCGCGCCTGCCCGAGGGTTTCCTCGCGGCTGACTGTGGGACCGGGGAGGGGGGTGCGCGGTTGTGCGCGGCGCGGCAACGATTTGATCACCGCGGCGCGGTCTCGCTCCGTCCCGGCGCCGGGCCAGGTGCCGTGTGGTTCAGCGCCTTCCCGAGGGGCAGGGTCCTCCCGGTTACGGGAGCCGGGCCACCGCCACGTAGATACCGCTGTGCTCCTGGGCGGGGGCGGGGGTGCCGTTGAACCACTCCGGGGCCTTCACCAGGCCGGGTGCGACGATCTCCAGGCCCTCGAAGAACCGCGAGAACTCCTCACGGGTCCGCAGGGACAGTTGGATGCCGCCCTTCTTGTACTCGTCCTCGCTCTGCCGTCCGAGCTGCTGGTTCACGTCGGACGCGCCGTGGGACAGCACGACGTAACTCCCGGGCGCCATGGCGCTCGTGAACGTACGGACGATGCCGATCGGGTCCTCGGCGTCCGGCAGGAAGTGGAGGAGGCCGAGGAGCGACAGGGCGATCGGGCGGTCGAAGTCCAGGGTCTCGCGGGCTGCGTCGAGGATGATCGCGGGCTCGCGGACGTCGGCGTGGACGTAGTTGGTGACGCCCTCGGGCCGGCTGATCAGCAGGGCTTCCGCGTGGCGCAGGACGATGGGGTCGTTGTCGCAGTAGACGACCCGGGCGGACGGGCGGATCTCCTGGGCCGTCTGGTGCAGGTTCGGCGCGGTGGGGATGCCCGTCCCGATGTCGAGGAACTGCGTCACGCCCTCGCCCGCCAGCCAGGCCGTCGAGCGGTTCATGAACGCGCGCTGCTGGTGGGCGCCGATCTTCGCCTCGACGGGCAGGAGCTCGGCCATCGCCTGATCCACCAGGTAGTTGTCCTTGCCCCCGAGGAGCGCGTCGTAGACCCGGGCCGAGTGGGGTTTGCTGGTGTCGATCGGAGGGTGGGGCGTCGCTGCCGTCATGCCGGACTCCTGATACACGTGGTGTGGACCATTCGGTCGACGCAGTCTGCCACAGCAACCCCGGTGGGCGTTCGGGCTTCGTCGCCCGCACTGCACCCGCGCCGCGCCCCCACCGCGCCCGCGTCGCGTGTTCCGGCTCGCCGCGCCGCGTGTTCGCCCTGCCGGACCCCTGCGTTGACCCGTACGGCGTGCGCGCCGAAGATCGCTGGTGTGAACCCCCCTTCTGACATGCCGCCGCCCCCGCCCTCGTCACCCCCGCCCTCGTCGCCCTGGTCGCCGCCGTCCTCGGCGGCCGAGCCGCCCCGTCCGCCCGACCCCGCCCGGCAGGGCTGGGACCGGCCCCCGGAGTGGAGCCGCCCGGCATCCGGGCCGGTGCGTGCACCCTCGGGCTCCCGCTACGACGAGCAGGGGCGCAACGGTCAGGGCGGACGGTTCGGCTGGCTGGGCGAACTGCTGCTCGCCCTCGTGCTGGTCGTGCTGGGCGTGCTGGCCGTCAGTGCGGTCGGCGCGGTCATCGCCCACGTGCTGGACGCGGGGCCCGCCTCGCCGGACAGCGAGGTCTTCTTCGAGGACCCGGTCGCGGATCTGGCCGTACAGCTTTTCGGCATCGCGATCGGCATACCCATCGTCCTGTGGGTCGCCCGCGGCCTCGGCCGGCGACCGGCCGGGACCGTGTCCTCCGTCCTCGGGCGGCTGCGCTGGGGCTGGGTGGGCCGCTGCGCCGCCGTGGGCTTCCCGTTGATGGCCGTGCAGATGGGCCTGCTGATCGCCTGGACCTGGGACGCGGAACCGCTCACGGAGGCCGGTACCGGCTTCCCGGGCTGGCCGTACTTTCTGCTGAGCCTGGCCGTGGTGCTGGCGCTCGTCCCGTTCCAGGCCGCCGCAGAGGAGTACATCTTCCGGGGCTGGCTGGTCCAGGTCATCGGCCGGGTCGTGCGTTCGCCCTGGCCCGCGATCGTCCTCGCGTCCCTTCTGTTCGCCCTGGCCCACGGGTTCGGCGAACTCTCCGGCTTCCTCCTGCTGCTCTACTCGGCACTGTGGTGGGGCTGGCTGGTGATCCGTACCGGCGGTCTCGAAGCGGTGATCGTCCTGCACGTCGCCAACAACGTGCTGGCGTTCGGCCTGGCGGCGGGCTTCGGGGTACTCGACGACAGCGGCACCGCGGCCGACGCCCCGTGGCAGGCCCTCGTCCTCGAACTGGTCTTCGCCCCGCTGTACTGCCTGACCATGGCGAAGATCGCCGAGCGCCGCGGCATCGAGCGGGTCAGCCCCTGACCCGGGTGGGCTCCTGACCCGCTGCGGTCCTCCTGACCCGGGTGGGCTCCTGACCTCGGACGTCCTCACGTCGCGTTCAGCGCCACCGTCGGGTGCAGGCGGGAGGCACGGATCGCCGGGTAGAGGCCCGCGACCACGCCGATCAGCAGGGTCGCGGTCAGGCCGCCCGCCAGGGACCAGGGCGGGACCACCGTCGTCCACCCCTGCGCCCGCGCGAACCCGTACGTGGCCACCGAGCCCAGCAACGCGCCCGCGACGCCGCCCAGCGCGGACAGGAGCAGCGACTCGGTCAGGAACTGGAGCCGGATCGCGTTGCGCGTCGCCCCCAGCGAGCGGCGCAGGCCGATCTCCTGCCGGCGCTCCAGCACGGAGATCACCATCGTGTTGGCGACGCCCACCCCGCCGACCAGGAGGGCCACCGCGCCGAGCCCGAGCATCAGGGCCGTCAGCCCCTTGTCGGCGGCGGCGCGGGCTGCCAGCGCGTCCGAGGGGCGCGAGACCCGGACGTCGGCCTCGTTGCCGGGGCTGACCGTGCGGGCCAGCACCGCCCGTACGTCCTCGACGGAGGCGTCCGTGGAGCGCTCGAAGATCGTGGTGGGGCGGCCGTCGAAGCCGAAGTGGCGTGCCGCGGCGGGGAACCCGATCAGGGCCACCCGGTCCAGGGTCGGGACCAGCTCGACGGGTTCGAGGATCCCGACGACGACGAACCGGGTGTCGTTCAGCATGATCGTCTCGCCGGGGCGGGTGATGCCGAGGCGGTCCGCCGCCACCGCGCCCAGGACGGTGGTGGGCAGGCGCTCGCCTGCCGGGGTCAGCCAGGTGCCCCGCGCCACCTCGCCACCGAGCGTGGAGAGCAGATCGGTCCGGGCCGCCTGGGTGGTGACCCCGGCGGTGCGCTCCTCGGGGACGACGTCGCTGCGGCGGATGCGGGCGTCGACCTCGGCGGTGGCCGTGGCGTGCCGCACCGGGCCGATCCGCTCGACCATCGCCACCGCGTTCCTGGGCAGTTGGACCGTGCCCTTGAGCGGGTCCTCGCCCGCCTCGGCGGTGAGGAGGTTGGTGCCGAGACGGTCGAGCCGGGACATCAGGTCCGCGCGGCTCGACTCGGACAGGCCGACGACCGCGACCATCGTCGCGATGCCGATGGCGATCCCGAGCGCCGAGAGCACCACCCGGGCCCGGCGCGCCCGCAGGCCGACCGCACCGACGCGCAGGACGTCCCGGGGGGAGAGACGGGCGGGCTTGAGGTCGTGGGTACGGGTCACGCGTCGGCCTCCTTACGCGGAGTGGAGCGGCGGTCGTCCGGTGTACGTGCGCAGGAGCGTTCGTCCGCCACGATCTCGCCGTCCCTGAAGCGGACCCGGCGCGGCAGCGAGGCCGCGATCCCGTGATCGTGGGTGATCACGCACACCGTGGTGCCGGACGCGTTCAGCTCGTGCAGCAGCTCCATGACGATCTCGCCCGATGCGGTGTCCAGCGCCCCGGTCGGCTCGTCCGCCAGCAGCAGCCGGACCTCTCCCACCAGGGCGCGGGCGATGGCCACGCGCTGCTTCTCGCCGCCGGACAGCTCGTTCGGGGTGTGCGAGGCCCGGTGGTCCAGCCGTACGCGGGCCAGCGCCTCGCGCGCCCGGTTGCGCCGCTCCCGGGAGGAGACGCCCGTGTACAGCAGCCCGTCGGCGACGTTGTCCAGCGCGTCGCGGCCCGCCGCCAGGTGGAAGTGCTGGAACACGAAGCCGATGTGGCGGGCGCGCAGGGCGGAGAGACGGGCGTCGGAGAGCGCGGACACGTCGTATCCGGCGACCCGGACCGTACCCGTGGTGGGCCGGTCCAGGGTGCCCATGATGTTGAGCATCGTGGACTTCCCGGAGCCGGACGGGCCGACCACCGCGAGGAGTTCGCCCTCGTGGACCGTGAGGTTCACGGCGCGCAGGGCGTGGACGCCGCCGGGGTAGGACTTCGTGGCGTTCCGGAGTTCGACGACGGGAGCGGCGGTGGGGGCGGCGCCAAAGGCGGCGGGGGCGCCAAGGGCGGCGGGGGCGCCGAAGGCAGCGGCAGCGGCGGGGGCCGGGGCCGGGGCAGGCGAGAGCGGGGAGGGCCGTGGGTCCGGGGGCGGCTGTGTCATGGCTTCGCCACCCCCACCTTCATGCCCTCGCGCAGTTCCGCGCCGCTGACCTCGATCTGCCCGTCGGCCGTCATGCCCGTCTCCACCCGGACCATCGTGGAGGTCGCACCCCGGACGATCTGGAGCCCGTACCCCCCGTTCTCGCCGCGCAGCGCCACCACCGCCTCGACCGGCACCGCGAGGACCCCCTCGCGGGCCTCGCTGACGAACGTCACGCTCGCCGCCGCCTCGGCGTCCTCTCCGGAGGCCGCGCCGGGGCCTCCGTCGAGGACGACCTCGACGGTGATGCCCTCCTGGGCCTCGGCCTCGGCGCCGCCCTCCTCGGGGCGTACCGTCCCGGCGACCTTCCCGCCCACGGTCTTCCCGCTGGGCAGGGCCACCTCCACCTTCGTGCCGCGCGCGGTGAGCGCGCCGTCGGCCTGGTCCAGGAGGGCCCGGACGACCGGCTTGGTGGAGGCGATCGTCAGGACGGGCCCGTCCGGCCCGACCTGGTCGGCGAGGGCCGCGTCGGCGGAGACCACCTTGACCTCGCCGGGCTGGAAGACGACGTCGCCCCGGCCGACCCTGCCGGTGGTCTCCCGGTTGAGGTGCTTCTGCCACCGCTTGACGGCGGCCTCGGTGTCCTTGCCGTACTCCGTGTCGACGTACAACCCGTCCCCGTAACCCAAGTCCCGCAGGTTGCGCTCCAGTTGGAGGACGTCGCTGCCCCGGTCGCCCGTCTTCATCCCGCGGAACGCCGGGACCGGCCCGTAGAGGAGCGTGACCGGCTTGTCGTTCAGCTCGTACAGCGCCTGCCCTCGCGTCACGGTCTTCCCCTCGGAGGCCGCCACCGTGACCGTGCCCTCCACGGCGGCCTTGACGGCGCGGCGCTGGGCGAAGTCGATCCTGCCGTCGACGGTCTTGGAGAGGACGAGGTCGGTGCGGACGACGGCGGCCGTGGCGGGCGGCAGGCCGTCGCCCCTGCCGGAGGCGTTCGCGTCGTCGCCCTTCCCGAGGAACGGAACGCCTCCGGAGAGACCGACGGCGACCACGACGGCGGCGGTCACCGCGCCGAGCGCGACATAGGGGGTACGGCGCTTCACTGCATGCCGTCCAGGCCGTCGAGGAGCTTCGACGCGCACGCCTCCCGGGCCTCCTTGTACGCCGGTGACTCGGGGTCGTAGACCGGGGAGGCCGGGTTCGGGTCGCCGCCGGGTACCGCGTTGCCGCCGGACATCACCGGGTTGGTGAACCGGCTGATGCCGTTGTCCCGCATGCATTGGGCGTGCGCGAGCATCGACTCGTAGGACTTCTGCTGGTCGCGCTTGGGCTCGACCGCCATGGACGCCTGGAGCTCGTCCACGCAGACGTTGTTCTTTCCGGCCTTGATGCCCTCGTTGCGGCCGGGCTGGGAGCCGATCCGGTTGATCTCGTCCCAGTCGAGGTGGCCGCTGAGCTTGGGGTCGGGGTAGTCCTTGTAGCCGCCCTTGGCGCGCATGCACTGGACGAACGCGACCTGGGCGTCGTAGTAGGCGCTCTTGCCGGCGGGCTTCGTGCTCGGGGTGCTCGGGGTGCTCGCGGCCTCGGAGGACCCGCTCTTCGGGGACGGTACGTCGGCGACGGCGTCGTGGCCCCTGGTCCCGGTGGCGTCGTCGCTGCCGCCGCAGGCGACGGTGAGGGCGAGTACGGGCACGGCCACGAAGGCGGCCAGGCGGAGCCCGGCGGTGGTGGTGGAGAAGCTCATGGGCCTCACGCTGGCCGCCGAGGATGACGGCCCGTCCATGGCCACGTGATGGGAAGGTAACAATGCCTCCGACCTGCGCGTCCGCCCTCGGGGGAGGAGGCGGGGACGGACCCGGCGCGCGCATAATCGGCCTCATGCCGCATGTGCTGCTCATCGAGGACGACGCGTCCGTACGGGACGGAATGGAGCTCGTGCTGCGCCGGCACGGGTACGGCGTGGAGACGGCCGCCACCGGTGAGCAGGCCCTCGCGCTGCTGGCCGGGGAGCGGGGCGCGCGGGTCGAACTGGCCGTGCTGGACCTGATGCTGCCCGGCATGGACGGCTTCGAGGTGTGCCGCCGCATCCGGGCCCGTACGGCGACGCTCCCGGTCATCATGCTGACCGCGCGCGGCGACGACCGGGACATCGTGACCGGGCTGGAGGCGGGGGCCGACGACTACGTGGTCAAGCCGGTCACCGCGCCCGTCCTGGAGGCCCGCATCCGGGCCGCCCTGCGCCGCGCGGAACCGTATCCCCGTCAGGGGCCCGACGCGCAGGCCCTCGACGCCGACCGCACCGATCACGCCGGTCTGGTGATCGACCGGGCCGGGCTGACCGTGACCAAGCACGGGGCGGCCGTCCCCCTTCCGCCCACCGAACTGCGGGTTCTGCTGGAGCTGTCGGCCTCGCCCGGCCGGGTCCTCACCCGGGAGCAGCTCCTGGCCTCGGTGTGGGACCACACCTTCCTGGGCGACTCCCGGCTGGTGGACGCGGCGGTGGGCCGGCTGCGGGCCAAGATCGAGGACGTGCCGGCCAGGCCCCGGTACGTACAGACCGTGCGGGGCTTCGGCTACCGCTTCGGGCCGCTGTGAGCCGGCCCGCGCTCCGGTCCGAACCTCGATCCGCCTCCCGATCCGCCTCCCGGTCCGCCTCCCGGGCCACCCCGCGGCCCGTCCTCCGGCGGCAGACCGGGCGCTCCTTCCGGCAGCTGCTCGGGCGCGGCTCGCGGCGGCTCGTCGGCGGGCTGCGGGTCAGGCTCGTGGTCACCTTCGTCCTCGTCGCCCTCGTCAGCGCGGTGACCGCGACCGCCCTCGCCTACCGGGACGCCCGCACCGCCGTCCTCCAGCGCACCCAGAACACCGCCGTGAACGACCTCCGGGAGCGGGTCGCCGCCGTCGCCGCCGGGCTCGATCTGCCGCCGGACCAGCAGTCGTTGTCCCGGTTCGCGGCGAAGGTCTCCGAGGGCCTGGGCGCGCGCATCGTGGTCGTCCGCCACCAGGACCTGTCGGCGGTCTCGGACGCGTACGCCGACACGGAGGGCCGGATCACCGCCGAGTTGCGGGCCGCCGTCCGGTCCGGGGAGGGGGCCCGGTTCCAGCGGGTCCAGTGGCGGGGCGATCCGTACCTGGTCGTCGGCACACCCGTGACGTACGCCGACGGGGACCGGCGCACCTCGGGCCTGGAGGTCTTCGTGATCACCGACCTGCGGGCCGAGCGCGACGACACGGCCGCCCTGCTGGACTCCGTACGGACGGGAACCGTGCCCGTGGTGGTGCTGGCAGCGCTGCTGGCGCTGCTGGCCGCCGGGACGGTCCTGCGGCCGGTACGGAAGCTGGGGCGGGCCACCCGTGAACTCGCCGCCGGGGACCTCGGAAGCCGGGTCGCGGTGCGCGGTCACGACGAACTGGCCGAACTGGCGCGGACGTTCAACGAGACCGCCGACGCGCTCCAGGCGTCCGACGCGGAGTTGCGGGCGCAGGAGGCGAAGGCGCGACGGTTCGTGGCGGACGTGTCGCACGAACTGCGCACGCCTCTCGCGGCGATGACGATGGTGGCGACGGTCCTGGAGGAGGACGCCGACCAGCTGCCGCCGGACGCCGCCCACGCGGCCCGTACGGTCGGCGCGGAGACGGCCCGGCTGTCCCGGCTGGTCGAGGACCTGATGGAGATCTCCCGCTTCGACGCCGGGGCGGCCCGGCTCAACGCGTCCGTGACGGACCTCGCCGACACCGTACGGGCGTCGCTGGCGCTGCGCGGGTGGACGGACCGGGTGACCCTCGAACTCCGCGAGGACGTACGGGCCGTGGTCGACCGGCGGCGCGTCGACGTCATCGTGGCGAACCTGGTGGGCAACGCGCTGCGGCACGGGGCGCCGCCGGTCACGGTCACCCTGGCCGCGTCCGGCGGTGACCGGGTGACGCTGGAGGTCGCCGACCACGGCCCCGGGCTGCCGCCGGAGGCCCGGGAGCGGGTCTTCGACCGGTTCTACAAGGCGGACGCGGCGCGCACGCGGAGCACGGCCGGGGACGGCGGCCGGGGCCGCGGCCTCACGGAGGGCGGCGGCCTCACGGAGGGCGAAGGCTTCGGGCAGGGCGAAGGCTTGGGGCAGGGCGGCTTCGGGCAGGGCAGCGGCCTCGGTATGGCCATCGCGCTGGAGAACGCCCGGCTGCACGGCGGCACCATCGAGGTGGCCCAACGCCCGGAGGGCGGCGCGGTGTTCACGCTGCGACTGCCCCTGCGGCACCTGGAGGAGGAGGGGGACGGGTGAGGCGCTGGCGGGGAGGGGGACGGAGGGGGCACTGGCGGGGGGTCGTCCTCACGGTGCTGGGGGTCGCGCTCGTCGGGTGCGGGGTCCAGCCGACCGGGGTGATAGAGGCGGGCGAGCCCGCGTCCGGGCTGACGCGCGGGATGCGGCTGTACTTCGCGTCCGACGCCGGGCTGCGGGCCGTGCCCCTGCTCGACCGGGAGGTCGGCAGCCTCGACGCGGTGATGAAGCTGCTCGCCGAGGGGCCGACGGCCGCCGAGCGGCGCGAGGGGCTGACCACGCTGCTCCACGCCCCCGGCGGCTACACCGTGACCGGGGACGGAACCCGCGTCACGGTGGAGCTGGAGGACCCGTACTGGGCGGAGGCGCGGGACCAGGTGACGGGACAACTGGTCTGCACGCTCGCCAGCTTCCAGTCCGTGCGTGAGGCGGAGGCCCGGGCGGACGACGTGGAGGTGACGATCCGCCCGGGGGAGGGGCCGGTGCTGGGGCCGTTGCGGTGCGCGGAGTTCCTCGACGGCTGAGGGGTGTGCCGGGAACCGTACGGGCACCTGCGCCAGGCCGCGGGCGCGGCGGGCCGCATCGGCAGCGGGCGTGCCGCGACCGTCAGAACCGCACGGTCACCTGCGCCTGGACGTGGGCCCGCAGTACCTCCGCCATGTCCGTCGCGCAGTCGCTGATCAGCCACTGGATCTGCAGGCCGTCCATCAGTGCGATGAGCTGCTGCGCCGCGGCCGACGGATCGACGTCGTCCCGGAGTTCGCCCGCCTCCCGGGTCTGGCGGTAGGCCAGTTCGGTGTTGGCGACCGAGGTGCGGTAGCGGGCCTCGAAGTACGCGTGCGCCGGATGGTCGGGGGACGTGGCCTCCGCCGCGACCACCGAGAACAGCTCGACGATCCCGCGCCGCTTCGCGTTCAGCTCGGCGAGGTCGATCAGCCGGCGCAGATGGTCGACGCCCCGGGTCAGGCCCAGGGCCAGCCACGCGTCGTCCACGTCGTCCCGATGCTGGAGCACGGCGAGGAGCAGGGCCTCCTTCGTCGGGAAGTGGTGGAGAAGGCCCGGGTGGGAGATGCCGCAGCGGGTGGCGATCACCCGGAGCGACGCGCCCCGGTAGCCGGCCTCGCCGAACAGGGCCATCGCCTGGTCGAGGATCTCGGTCCGCTTGGCCCGGCCCTTGGCGTAGCCGCGCCGCGCCCCGGAAGTCACGCGCCATCACCCGCTGTCATCGGAATCGGACACCTCTCTCGCACCGCCGCTCCGGCCCAGATTCTCACAGGACCGGATCCCGGAGCCGCCAATACTTACCAAGCGGTCGGGATTGAGCGTACGGTACTGCGGAGTGCCGTACGCGAAAGGAACTCCTGTGGGCCTCAAGCCGCCGTACCTCGACCCCGCGCTGCCCGTCGCGGAGCGGGTCACCGATCTCCTGGGGCGCATGACGCTGCCCGAGAAGGTCGGCCAGATGCTCCAGCTCAACGCCAAGGAGGGGGTGCGGCACCTCGTCGAGGACCTGCACGCGGGCTCGATCCTGCACGCCTCGCCGGAGCGGGTGCGCGAGGCCGCCGCGCTCACCGCGAGGACCCGGCTGCGCATCCCGCTGCTCGTCGCGGAGGACTGCATCCACGGGCACTCCTTCTGGGAGGGGGCCACGATCTACCCGACGCAGCTGGGGATGGCCGCCACCTGGGACCCGGAGCTGGTGGAGCGGATCGCGCGGGCGACGGCGGTCGAGGTCGCGGCGACCGGGGTGCACTGGACGTTCTCGCCGGTGCTCTGCATCACCCGGGACCTGCGGTGGGGCCGGGTGAGCGAGACCTTCGGCGAGGACCCGTTCCTGATCGGCGAGCTGGCCTCCGCGATGGTGCGCGGCTACCAGGGCGACGGCCTCGACGACCCGACCGCGATCCTGGCCTGCGCCAAGCACTTCGCCGGGTACTCCGAGACCCAGGGCGGCCGGGACGCCAGCGAGGCGGACATCTCGCGGCGCAAGCTGCGCTCCTGGTTCCTGCCGCCGTTCGAGCGGGTCGCCAAGGAGGGCTGCCGCACGTTCATGCTCGGCTACCAGTCGATGGACGGCGTGCCGATCACCGTGAACGACTGGCTGCTCAACGAGGTGCTGCGCGGCGAGTGGGGATACACCGGGACCCTGGTCACCGACTGGGACAACGTCGGCCGCATGGTGTGGGAGCAGAAGGTCTACGCCGACTACGCGCAGGCGTCGGCGGCGGCGGTCCGCGCGGGCAACGACATGGTGATGACCACGGCGAACTTCTTCGCGGGAGCCCAGGAGGCCGTGGCGCAGGGCGCGTTGACGGAGTCCGAGATCGACGCCGCCGTACGCCGCGTCCTGACGCTCAAGTTCGAGCTGGGCCTCTTCGAGAACCCGCGCCACCCCGACGCGGCCCGGCAGGCCGAGGTCATCGGCAGCGGGGCGCACGCCGTGCTGAACCTGGAGGCGGCCCGCCGCTCACTCGTGCTGCTGACCAACGACGGCACGCTGCCGTTCGCGGGGGGACTGGAGGCGGACGAGGAGGGCCGAGGCAGGCCCCTCGCCTCCGGCATCCCCCGTGCGGTGGCGGTCATCGGCCCCAACGCGGACGACGCGCAGACCCAGTTGGGCGACTGGGCGGGCTCCTCGGGCCAGGCCGACTGGCTGCCGGAGGGCCAGCCGCGCGCCATGATCCGTACCGTCCTCGACGGCTTCCGCGACCACGTGCCCGCCGGCTGGACGGTCACGTACGCGCCCGGAGCCCGGATCCTCGACGTGGGCCCCGACCCGGAGGGCGCCTTCTTCCCGGACGGGCAGCCCCGCCCGGAGGTCGTCGTCCCGGCGGCCCCCGACGCCTCGCTGATCGCGGACGCCGTCGCCGCCGCCGAGGCCGCCGACCATGTGGTCGCCGTCGTCGGCGACCGGATCGAGCTGATCGGCGAGGGCAAGTCCACCGCCACGCTCGAACTCGTCGGCGACCAGGTGGCGTTGCTGGACGCTCTGGCGGCGACGGGCAAGCCGCTGGTCGTCGTGGTCGTCAGCTCGAAGCCGTTGGTGCTGCCGCCGTCCGCGCTCGGCGCGGCGGCGATCGTGTACGCGGCCAACCCGGGGATGCTCGGCGGCCGGGCGGTCGCGGAGCTGCTGCTCGGCCTGATCGAGCCGACCGGCCGGCTGCCGCTGTCCTTCGCCCGGCACGCGGGCCAGCAGCCGACGTACTACAACCAGGTGCGCGGCCAGCACGGTTCGCGCTACGCGGACCTCACCCAGCGCCCGGCGTTCGCGTTCGGCGAGGGGCTGAGCTACACGACGGTCGACTACACGGACCTGGAGGTGCTGACGTCGGTGGTCGACGCGTCGGAGACCGTACGGGCCCGGGTCACGGTGACCAACACGGGGACGCGGCCCGCGCTGGAGACGGCGCAGGTGTACGTGAGCGACACGGTGACCTCGGTGACCTGGGCGGAGAAGGAGCTGAAGGCCTACCGCCAGGTGGCGCTGGCCCCCGGGGAGTCGCACGAGATCCTCTTCGAACTCCCGGCGGCCGACTGCACCCTCGTGGACGCGGAGGGCCGCCGCGTCGTGGAGCCGGGCCGCTTCGAGCTGCTGGTGGGCCCGTCGTCCCGCGACGAGGCGCTGCTGCGGGGGGAGTTCACGGTCAAGGGGTGAGCCCGGGACCGTGTCCGGCCGCGCGCCGAGGGGGTCGGCCGGGGGGCTTCGGGCTCCCCGTCGGCCCCTGGCCCGCCCGTCACGAACCGCCGGGGGCCCTCGTCAGCTCGTACAGGTCCCCGGAGTCCGGGTCGCCGATGTACTGGTAGAGGACGGGTCTGCTCTCCGTGCCGCCGACGTTCCAGTAGTCGAACGTGCACGAGTCGACGCTCACGTCCACCTCCTGCGACCACGTGCTCCCGCCGGGTTCGTACGTCCAGGTGCCCTGCCCCGTACACACGTCGCGTTCTCCGTCGCCGTCATGGTCGACGTCGATCTCTGCTGCGGTGACCCGCCCGTCCGCCGTGAAGGTGAGCGTTCCGTCGCGCCCGTCGGACCAGCGTCCGACGATGTCCGCCGGGGCGATCGCGGGAGGGCGGTACTCCGGAATCAGCCCCGTCGCCAGACCGACGCCGCCGAGGACGGCCGTGAGGACCACGGCGACCAGGCCCCACAGCGTCACCGGCCCGAAGATCCGCTCCCGGCGCGACCGCCAGAGCAGGGCCGGGACGGTGAGCCCGGCCGTCGTCAGCAGCCAGGCCACCGCGATGCCGACGGGCCCCGCACCGCCGGACAGGGCGACGACGAGCACGAGGGAGACGGCCGCCGCCACCGCCGGAACCCACCACCACGCCTCGCGCCCGCCGAACCGGCGTCCCAGCACGCCGCCCAGCCAGGCTGTCGGGGAGACGAGGACCACGGACAGCGCGCCCGCGACCGCGAGCCCGAACACGGCGAGCACGGGCAGGAGCAGGACGAACAACGCCGAACCGCCGCCGCCGGCGTTCGGCGACTCCTGCGTGAAGCCGTACACGACGGCCACGATGAGGGCGATGACCGCTTCGATGTGCAGGGTCAGGATCGAGAGGAGCAGTGACAGCCCGTAGAGCCGCTTCTTCTTCACCGTTCAGTCCCCCCTCGCGCACGGTGATGTACGCGGCACGCCCTCAGCGGGGCGGCAGCTACGGCCATCGTGTCAGAGCCGTTTGAACGCGTTCAAGGCAGGGTTCGCGGTGCTTGCGGTGGTGCCTGGGGTGGCGCCTCGAGCGGTGCTCCGGCGCCGTACGGGCGACATACGGGCGATGCGCGGGCGATGCACCGGCGTGCTCTCGTGGGCGAGTCCGGTGAGTCCGGGTGAGTCCCGGCGAGTGCGGGGTGAAGTTTGGGGCGCACCCGGGGCGCGTAAAGAAGAAGCGTTTCCGCGTGCGGGTATTCCCCCGTATGGGTGTGGCGAGGCCGTCCGGACGGTGGTCGGGCGAGCACAATGGGGCGGCGGTTCGTGCAGAGGCGCGCAGGCCCCTCTCCCGCACCTTGCGCTCAAGGAGGACCGGTGGCGGAGAGCTGGACGGTTCAGCGGACCGGGCCCGGGGATGCCGCGCGCACGCAGGCGCGGGAACAACTTCTCGAAGCGGCCCGAGAGTTGTACGGCATCAACGGGTACCGGGCCACCGCCGAGCACGATGTGTGCGCGGCGGCAGGCGTGCCGGTGGAGGTGCTGCGTCAGGAGTACGGCTCCCGGGAGGGACTGCTCATCGCCCTCCACAACCGGGTCACGACGACCGGACTGCGGGCGGCGGAGAGCGCCCTGCAGGCCGACGGCATCGAGAAGCGCTCGATCGCGGAGCGGGTCAGGCTGCTCTTCGACGCGTACGTGGAGGCCGTCACCAGCGACCCGCGCGAGGCCAGGGTGACGTTCGTCGAGGTGCTGGGTGTGAGCGCCGTGGTGGACGAGCACTGCAAGCTCTGGCGGGCCCTCTGGACGGAGTTCCTGACGGGGGAGGCCGAACGGGCGGTGGAGCGCGGCGAGGCGGAGGACCGGGACCACCGGGTCGACGTGATGGTGATGGTCGGCACGGTCCACGAGCTGATGGCCCACCACACCCGCCGCAGCCGCCGGGCCCGCCCGGAGGAGGTCTCGGGAGAACTGACGGAGCTGGCGCTGTCGATGCTGGGGTCGCGGCGCAGCGGGTGAAGGGGCTGCGGGGCGAGGGGGCTGTGGGGTGAGGAGCCTGCCCTGCCCGGGTGTCAGGCCGCCTGCGCCGGCGCGTGGCGCACGGCGTACGGTCCGCCCAGCTCCCACGCCTGGTGCATCGCGTCGGCGAAGGCGGCGGCGAGTTTGTGCTCGCCCGTCGGGCCGGGGTGGGTGCCGTCGTAGGTGTCCGTGCGGATGTCGTACGCCGTGGGGTGCGAGGCCAGCAGGAGTGGTGATGACGGTTCGTCGAGGTCGGCCACGGCCTTGGCGAGGAGTTCGTTGAAGCGGGCGCAGGAGGCGGCGAAGGGGGCGTCCGTCAAGGCCCGGACGTTCGGTATCACCGGGAGCAGCACCATGCGCAGACGCGGGTTGGCCGTGCGGGCCGCCGTGACGAACGCGCGGGCGTTGGCCGCCGTCTGCTCGGCGTCCGTGTAGAACCCGAGGTCTATCAGGCCGAGCGAGACCAGCAGGACGTCCGCCTCCGTCTCGCGCACCGCGTCCGCGATCACCGGGGCCATGTGCAGCCAGCCCTCGCCCCAGCCGGACAGGTGCCGGCGGGCGGCGGGCGGGAAGGACGGATCGGCGTACGCGTGGGAGACCGGGGCGTCCGCCTCGATGTCGTACAGCGTCGTGCGCGGGCCGACGATCTCGTACGGGAGGCCGGGGCACGCCTCCAGGTGCTGCCACATCCGGTAGCGCCAGGTGAAGTCGCCGGTGGCGCCGATGGTCATGGAATCGCCGACCGGGAGAAAACGCATGGCGTCATCATGGCCGATCACGGCTCCGGCCTGCGACGTGACGATGGACACTTGGGCCATGCGCTCGTATCCGACCGGCCCGGCGGGCCGCGCCGCCGCCACCCTCGCCGCCGCTCTCGCCGTCACCGTTCCGCTGCTCGCCGGGGCCGGTCCGGCCGTGGCCGACGACGGACGGCCCGACCGTGACTTCACGATCGAGGACCCCCGTATCACCGAGTCCAGCGGCCTCGCCGCCAGCCGCGCGCACCCCGGCGTCTACTGGACGCACAACGACAGCGACGACGGCCCCTACGTCTACGCCGTCGACTCCCGCACCGGGAAGACCCTCGCGACCATCACGATGCGGGGCGTCGGGGCGCCGAGGGACGTCGAGGGCATCTCGATCGGGCCGGACGGCGACCTCTACGTCGGTGACATCGGCGACAACCTCGACGGCACCTGGGACCACGTCTGGATCTACCGCTTCCCCGAGCCGAAGACCCTGCGCGACGCCACCGTCACGGCCGTCCAGTACGACGTGACGTACGCCGACGGGGCCCGCAACGCCGAGGCGCTGATGGTCCACCCGAAGACCGGCCGCGTCTACATCGCCTCCAAGAACGAGGACGGCGGCGGCCTCTACGAAGGCCCCGCGAAGCTGACCGCCGGCTCCACGAACGTGTTCCGGCGGGTGGACGAGGTGCCGTGGGTCACCGACGGGGCCTTCTCGCCCGACGGGACCCGGCTGGTGCTGCGCTCGTACTTCAGCGCCCGCGAGTACGCCTTCGAGAAGGGCCGCCTCGGGGAGGACCGGTCGGTCGGGGCCCCGTTCCAGCGGCAGGCGGAGTCGGTGACGTACACGGCGGACGGCTCGGCCCTGATGTTCGGCTCGGAAGGGGCGAGCAGCGGGGTCGTCCGGGTGGAGGTGAAGGGCGGGCAGGGAAGCGGTTCCGGTTCCGGTTCCGATTCCGGCGAGGGGTCCGGGGCCCCGTCGAAGGGCGGTGGCCAGGGGAGCGCCGGCGACGCGGGTGAGGGCGGCAGCGGCAACGCGGCCCTCGGGGTCGCCGTCCTCGCCGGGGCCGTGGTCCTCTGGTTCGCGCTGAAGCGGCGGCGCGGATAGCGAGCAGGCGGGCACGCGGACAGGCGAGCAGGCGGATAGGCGGGCGGCGGTCCCGGGCGGGCGGCGCGCTCGCGCTCAGGTGTCGTCGTCCGTCACCGGCCACACCTCGTAGTGCAGCGTCCGGTCCCGCTTCAGCCGGTGGGCCAGCGGGACGAGCACGCCCTGCACGACCGGGTACTTCCGCGACAGCATCCGCGCCGCGTGCGTGTTCTCCTTCGTACCCGCCCGCAGCAGCCGCGCGTGCGCCTTGATCTGCGGTCCCGTCGGCCTGCCCCGGACCGTGCAGGGGGCGAGTTCCACCTGCGGGTGGTTGCGCATCCGCTCGACCTTCCAGGCGGAGGAGAACGTGCGGATGAACGCGTGATCGCCCTCGACGACGATGTTGACCGGGGTGCCGACGGAGGTTCCGTTCTGGCGGCGGGTGCTCAGCAGGACGGCGTACTGCTTGACGAAAGGAGCGAGTTCCGGGCTGGCGTCCATATATCCATTGGGGCACGGGCCGGGGACGCTGTCATGTCCGGGACGCTGTCCGGCCCGTCGGTCAGCCCGCCGTCCGGTCTGCCGCCCGGTCCGCCGGCTACTCCGCAGCCCGCTCCGCCGTCCGCTCCGCGACCAGGGCCTCGAACCCGGCGACCAGCCGTCGCAGCCCGAACTCGAAGTGGTCGAAGTCGGCGCTGAAGGTGTCCTCCGACATGCCCGCCATCATCGGGTACGCGCCGCTGAGCATGGCCCGCTCCAGGTAGGGGCGCTGGCTGTCCCAGAACTCCTCGTCGCTCAGCCCGGTCTGCGCCACCGCCTCGGCCGCGTCCCCCTGGGTGCGGGCGAGGCCCTCCACGAAGCTGTTGACGGTGATGATCACGCCGATCAGTTCGGGGTCGCGCAGCCCCATGGACCGCAGGGCCGTGAGGGAGAGCTCCAGACCGCGCAGGGCGCTGGGGCCGAGCACCGTACGGGCCTGGTTGATCTTCAGCAGCCAGGGGTGGCGGCGCAGGTTGTCCCGGTAGGACCGGGCCATGGTGCCGACCGCCGCCCGCCAGTCGTCGGGTCCGTCGTGGGCGCCGGCGGGGCGGTCGGGTTCGGTGGACAACGGCTCGCCCAGCACCCGGTCGAGCATCAGGTCCAGGAGTTCGGCCTTGCCGGGGACGTACCGGTAGAGCGACATCGTGCCCGTGCCGAGCTCGGTGGAGAGGCGGCGCATGGAGACGGCGGCCAGCCCTTCCGCGTCCGCGACGGCGACCGCGGCGGTGACGATCCGGTCCAGGGTGAGGCCCGGTTTGGGGCCGCGGCTGGGGCGCTCCCCGGTGCCCCACAGGAGCTCCAGGCTGCGCGCGATGTCGCCGCTCCCGGTGGCCGTGCCGTCCGTCGCCGCTGTCGATCCGTCTTTCGCCATGGGGCCAGCGTAGTGCTCCGGAACAGGGCTGGGTACACCGTACCCGTTTAGGAGTACACCGTACCCAGTGTGGGGTACGGTGTACTCAGTCAGCGTCCGGTCAGTCGGAGAATCAGGGGGTTGTGCCATGGCCATGCTTAAAAGCGGGCCCGCGTCCGGGTACGCGGTGCTCGCCGAGGGGGTCGTGAAGCGCTACCGGGGGCGGGGGAAGGGAGCGACGGAGAAGCGGGCGCTCGACGGATTCGACCTCGCCGTCCGCCCCGGCACCGTCCACGGCCTGCTCGGCCCGAACGGGGCCGGCAAGACCACCGCCGTGCGGGTCCTCGCCACGCTCCTGCGGTACGACGCGGGCCGGGCGGAGGTCGCCGGGCTCGACGTGGCGCGCGCACCCCGCCGCGTACGGAGCCGGATCGGGCTCACCGGCCAGTACGCGGCCGTCGACGAAGGTCTCACCGGGCGGCAGAACCTGGAGATGTTCGGGCGGCTCTTCCACCTCGGCAACCGCCGGGCCCGGCAGCGCGCCGGGGAGCTGCTGGACCGGTTCGACCTGACCGAGGCCGCCGACAAGGGCGCCAAGGAGTACAGCGGCGGCATGCGACGACGTCTCGACCTGGCCTCCTCGATGATCCTCTCGCCCGACGTGCTCTTCCTGGACGAGCCGACGACCGGGCTCGACCCGCGTGGCCGGGGCGAGGTCTGGGGCGCGGTCCGGGCGCTGGTGGCGGGCGGTACGACGGTGCTGCTGACCACGCAGTATCTGGACGAGGCGGACAAGCTCGCCTCGCACATCACGGTCATCGACCGGGGGCGGGCCATCGCCGACGACACCCCGGACGCGCTGAAGAACCGGGTCGGCGGCGACCGGATCGAGGTGGTGGCCGCCGACGCCGGAGACCTCGCCGCGGTCGCGAGGGCCGTCGACCGGGTGGCCGGGGGCGGGCTCGTCGTCACCGACGCCCCCGCCCGCCGGGTACACGCCCAGGTCGCCGACCGGGTGGCCGCGCTGACCGAGGTGGCCCGGAGCCTCCAGGACGACGGGATCGCGGTGGAGGACATCGGGTTGCGCCGGCCGAGCCTGGACGACGTGTTCCTGCGCCTGACGGGACACAGCGCGGCTGGCGACGCCGCGAACGACGACACCACCACCGAGAGCCACGACGCACGAGAGGTGGCGGCGGCATGACCACACTCGAAAGGAACCCCGCAGCGGCTACGGGCCCGGACCGCGAACACGGTCTCGCCTACTGGGCGGTTTCCGACTGCTGGAACATCACCCGCCGCATCCTCACCCACTACCAGCGCCACCCCTCCGCCGTCGTCTGGCAGCTCGGCTTTCCGATCCTCTCCGTCCTGCTGTACGGATACGTCTTCGGCAGTGCGATGAAGGTGCCCGGGGGCGGGGACTACCGGGAGTTCCTGATGCCCGGCATGTTCGCGATGACCATGGCCATGGGTTTCATGAACACCGCCGTGGCCGTCGTCACCGATGCCGCCAAGGGGGTCGTCGACCGCTTCCGGTCCATGCCGATGGCTCCCTCCGCCTTCGCCTCCGGACGCGGGGCGGCCGACCTGGTGGTGGCCGCCGCCGAACTGACGATCCTGGCCGCCACCGCGCTGCTGATCGGCTGGCGCGCGGACGGCGGGGCTCCGGCCGCCCTCGGCGCCTTCGGACTGCTCCTGCTGCTGCGGTTCAGTCTGATCTGGGTGGGCGTCTGGCTCGGCATGCTGGTGCCCACCCCGGAGGCGGCGGGCGGTCTGTACGCGGTCGCCTTCCCCATCACGATGATCTCCAGCACGTTCGTGGCCCCGTCCCTGATGCCGGGCTGGCTGGGCACGATCGCGGCCTGGAACCCGATCTCCTCGACCGCGACGGCCACCCGCGAACTGTTCGGCAATCCGGTGGCGGGCGGCGGCACGTGGGTGGAGGAGCACGCCCTGCTGATGGCCGTGGTGTGGCCGCTCGCGATCACGCTGGTGTTCCTGCCGCTGGCGGTGCGCCGCTTCCAGCGCCTGAGCCGGTGAGCGTCCGCACGCGTTGACCGTGAGCTGCGGAAATCAAGGTGCCGGGGGTGGTGGCCCGGCATAGGGTCGGGCACCGTGCCGACGACCATCACGCCCCCGCCGTTCACCACCGCCCGCCTCGACGCGCTCTCCCTCGATCCGGCGTACGCGGAGGAGATGGCGGCCGTCCTCGCGGACCCGGCGCTGTACGTGTTCACCGGCGGCGGCCCGCCGGACCCGGCCGCGCTGCGGTCCCGGTACGAGCGGCAGTGCGCCGGTTCGCCGGATCCCGGGGAGCTGTGGTGGAACTGGGCGCTCAGGGTCCGGGAGGAAGGAAGCCTCGCCGGGTACGTTCAGGCGACGGTGCGGGGGCCCCGGGCGGAGATCGCCTGGGCCCTCGGGACGCCGTGGCAGGGCCGGGGGTACGCGAGCGAGGCCGCGATGGGCCTCGCGGCCCACCTGGCCCAGGCCGCGGACGTCCGTACGCTCGTCGCGCACATCCACCCCGACCACGCCGCGTCCGAGGCGGTGGCCGCGGCGGCGGGGCTCCGGCCGACGGGGGAGTGGGAGGACGGCGAGAGGCGGTGGGCAGGCACCCGGCCCTGACGCGGGTCACGCCCTGGCCGGCCGGACGACCTGGTCCGGGTCGCGGAGCCATACCTGCTGGCCCCGGCCGGTCACGGTGAGCCCGAATCGCTCGGCGTGACCGGGTCTCCCTTCCGACTCGTACTCCCACCAGGCCTGCTCGATCTCCTCCCACAGGAACCCGGGCCCGTACTGCCACACTTCCTCGCCCGTGGCGGCCGTCGCAGCGCCTCCGTCCTCGCGGGTCACCCACACCTGGACTTCGGTGGCGGTGTTCTTGTGGATGAGCCGCACACCGGGCAACCGCGCCCCGGCATACAAGGCGAACCCGAGATCGAGGAGCCGGGCGGGATCGAGACCTGCGGCACGGGCCCGCCCTTCCCCCGTACTTCGTGGAGGTCGGGCACGCGGTGGGCTCGCATCGGCATGTACGTGGCCCCGCCGCAGAACGGTCCCACCGCCGTGCCGTCATCCTGGACACGGAGCTGGACCAGAGCACCGGTCCAGAACTCCCGGGCCAGCGGAGCCACGACGACACCACCGGGCCGAACCTGCCGGAGCAGCCCGTACGGGACGTACCGCAACGCACACGTGGCGATCAGCCGGTCCACCAGCCCCAGGCCGGGCCACGGCTGCTCACCGTCCCCGACCCGCAGGTGCGGCCGGTAAGACGAGGTCGCGCTTCGGTCCGGCACCAGGCCGCTGCCTGCGGTTGCCGCCGCGCCGCTCGTGCAGTGCGGACTCACAGCGCGCGGTCCATGGCCCGGCCAGCTCCTCGATCAAACCGCCGAGATGTGCACGGGAGATGCCGGTGAGGGCAGGCTGGGACAAGGCCGCACGGGCCCATTCCTTCGTCATCACACATGAGGAACCCGTGCGGCTCTCTCCACGTTAGGGGCCGCCTGGGCGCTGTACTGCTGGTCGCGGTCCGCGAGCGCTGCCGCGGTGGCGCGGGCGAAGCCTTCCGGGTTGTCCAGCATGATGTTGTGCCCGCAGTCCGGGACCGAGACCACGGCCACCCCCGCTTCGATGAGCGCACCGGTGCCCGGGAGCGGGCCGTCGGCCTCGGGCAGCAGGTAGGTACGGGGGATCTGCAGGTCCAGCAGATGCTCGCGCATGGTGGGAGCGGTGCCGCGGGTGAGGTGGACCGCGCTGCGATGCAGGGCTTCCCGGCCTGCCAGGCGCATCGTGGACCACCAGTGGGAACCAGCCCGGTCTCGGATCGTTTCCCAGCCGCTCGCCAGGAACTCCTCCTCGGAGTACGCGGCGATGCCGCTGCTGCCCGCGGAGCCGGGTGCGGGCGGGATCGGGTCAAGGTTGGCGTCGATCAGGACCAGGCGGGATACCAGCTGGGGGTGCCGGGCGGCCAGGACGATGGCCACCGAGCCGCCCATGCTGTGCGCGATCAACTCGGCGCCCGTGACACCCGCACTGGTCAGAGCTGCAGCGAGGGCATCGGCGTGGGATTCCAGGGTGTAGTCGAAGTCCGCCGGCCGGTCGCTGATGCCGTGTCCGAGCAAGTCGATCAGCAGCGAACGACGTCCGGCGAGCAGAGGATGAACCGCAACCTCCGCAAAGTAGGCCGGCGACGTGGCGCCCAGACCATGGACGTAGACGCGGGACGGCTCCTGTCCCGGCAGCTCAACCCAGCGGATCTGGCCGCCCTCGGGCGTCACGGCGGCGTTGCGCACAGCCTGCTTCCCTTCTCTCCAGATCGACGGAGAGACGAGAGTAGCCACCGGGCCTCGGTGCACCACCACCGCCCCCAGCATGGACGTTGGGCGGGCACCAGAAGCCTCGGGCCTCGATCAAGGCCCCCCAGCGTATTTTGTTCACAACGTCGTAAGTGGGAATCCAGGATGCGTCGGATGGCATGCGACCGAGGGCAGACTGCGCGGAATTGCCGTTTCTGATCGAGGCAGAGCAGTTGCGCGCAACGGGCGGTAGGTGAGCACTCGATGAGCGTCCAGAGGGGCTCGCGTACGTCGCGGTCCAGGTCGCTCGCCCCACCCTGCCGAGATCGCCGACGTCAAGGCCCACATGGCCAACCTCCGCGACCTGCTCAAACCCGTCTGACCTCGCCTCGACACGTCAGTCGGGCTGCTTCTCCATGTGCGCGACGACACGGTTCGCGATGCGGGAGAGGGCTTCCAGCTCCTCCTGGGTGAGGGCGTCGATGAACAGTCGGCGGACGTGCTCGACGTGCAGGGGCGCGGCGTCCTCGATCGCCTTCCGGCCGGCCGGGGTGGCGACGATGAACGCTCCGCGCCCGTCGTCGGGGCAGTCTTCCTTGGCCACCAGTCCGCGCTTCGCCATCCGTCCCACCTGATGGGACATGCGGCTCTTCTCCCACTCCACCAGTTTGGTGAGGTCCATGAAGCGCATCCGTCCGCCGGCCTCGGTGAGTTTGGCCAGCACGATGTAGTCGGAGGCGGACATGCGGGAGTCGGCCTGTACCTGGCGTGTGAGCCGTCCGATGAGCTTCTCCTGCATGCGGATGAAGCTGTCCCAGGCGGCCTGCTGCTGCGGGTCCAGCCAGTGTGGCGGTGCGTCCATGGGAGGAGCGTAGCGAGGGCGTCGGCGGCTCATCCATCTCCCGGACGGAGCCACTTCCCGCAGCGGGCGAGCGGGACCCCGCGCGAGGCGGCAAACCGGCCCCCACGGCAACTAGTTGACGCGTCAAGCACTGGTGTCTAGTGTGGATGACACGTCAACTAAATGACGTCGGGGCGCCACTCATCGACCCGTCAGCAGCACGCACACGTGAAGCTTCAGAAGGGGAATCCCATGAGCACGCAGAACAAGGCCGGACTCGACGCGCTGCTGACGCCGGAGGAGAGCGTCCTCGTACTGATCGACCACCAGCCGTTCCAGTTCGCCAATCTGAACAGCCATGAGCCGACGATGATCGTCAACAACGTCGTCGGGCTCGCCAAGGCCGCCAAGGTCTACGACGTGCCGACCATCCTGACGACCGTTCTGGAGGAGCGCGGCGGCCTGCTCATCCAGGGCATCCAGGACGTGTTCCCGGAGCAGAAGCCGATCGACCGGACCTACATCAACACCTGGCAGGACGAGCGCGTCGTCGACGCCGTCAAGGCGACCGGGCGCAAGAAGCTGATCCTGGCCGGGCTCTGGACGGAGATCTGCCTGGCGATGCCGGCCATCCAGGCGGCGGGTGAGGGGTTCGAGGTCTACGCCGTCACCGACGCGTCGGGCGGCGTGTCGGCGGAGGCCCACGACATGGCCGTGCGGCGCGTGGTCCAGGCGGGCGTCGTGCCGATCACGTGGCTGGCGGTGATGGGCGAGTGGCAGCGCGACTGGGCCCGCGAGGAGACCATCCCGGGGGCCGCCGAGGTCCAGGCCCAGCACGGGGGCGCCACGGGGGTGGCCTTCGCCTGGGAGACGCAGCTCCTCGCCGGGCGCGCCCGGAGCGATGTCTGACACCGGGGCGGGTCTGAGGACGCGTACCGTCCTGACCGGGACGGTACGGACGAAAGAGCGGACAGAGGACACATGACAGTCGAAGTGAAGGACGTTCCCGAAGCCAAGCGGTACGAGGCCCGGGTCGATGGAGAGGCCGAGATCGCGGGCGTCGCGGACTACCTCCGTACGGAGGAACTCATCGCGTTCCTCCACACCGAGGTCCCGCCCGCGTACGAGGGCAGGGGGGTCGGGTCGGCACTCGCCCGCACCGCCCTGGACGAGGCGCGTGCCGCCAAGCTGCGTGTGCTGCCCACGTGCCCGTTCTTCGCGGGATGGATCGCCCGGCATCCCGAGTACCAGGACCTGCTGTACCAGTCGCGCAGCAAGGTCAACGACTGAACCGGCCGGGCAGGGCCGCGAGGGAGGGGATATGAGCGACGGAACGGAGAAGAGGTCCTACGAGGGACGGTCGATCACCGTGACCTTCGAGGCCGGGCGCTGCCTGCACGCAGCCGTGTGCGTCCGTGGTCTGCCGGAGGTCTTCGACACCGGCCGGCGCCCGTGGATCCGGCCCGACGGCGCCGATGCCGAGCGCCTGGCCGAAGTGGTGGAGCGCTGCCCCTCGGGCGCGCTGCAGTACGAACGGGTGGACGGCGGGGATAGGTCCCAGGCCTCTCCCGCGTAGCGGACTGCGGGGTGGGGGAGAGGCCCCGGGTTTCTCCCCCACCCCCCCCGCCGCGGTGCTCAATCCGGTCCGGTCCGGCCCCGGTCTGGGCGGGGCGCCGCCTAGGGTGGTGGCCATGACCGCTCCTGACCCGTCGCCCGACTTCCTGCACACCACCCGGACCTCGTACGACACCATGGCCCCCGCCTACGTCGAGTTCGCCCGCGGCGAGTTGGCCGCCAAGCCCCTGGAACGTGCGCTGTTGAGCACGTTCGCGGAACTCGCGGCGGCGGGCGGCGGCGGCCTCCCGGTGGCGGATGTCGGCTGTGGCACCGGCCGGGTGACCGAGTATCTGCATGGACTCGGCCTGGGACTCGATGTCTTCGGGATCGACCTCGCCCCGCGGATGATCGCCGTGGCGCGCAAGGAGCACCCGGACCTGCGCTTCGAGGAGGGGTCCATGCTCGGCCTCGGGCTGCCGGACGCCTCGCTGGGCGGCCTCCTCGCCTGGTACTCCACCATCCACGTCCCGGACGAGGAACTGCCGTGCGCCTTCGCGGAGTTCCACCGCGTACTGGCCCCGGGGGCCCACGTGCAGCTGGGCTTCCAGGTCGGGGACGAGTCGCAGCGGTACACGGAGGCGTGGGGCATGGACATCTCGCTCGACTTCCACCGGCGGCAGCCGGAGAGGATCGCCGCGCTGCTGCGGGAGGCGGGCCTGGAGGTCCGGTCCGTGGTGTGGCGGGAGCGGGAGGAGGACGGGCCGTTCCCGGAGCGGACGCCGCAGGGGTTCGTGCTGGCGCGCAGGCCGCTTGTCAGTGGCGGCTGTGAGGATGCGGACACCGGCACAACGGGCTGACCGGCACAACGGGGAGCGCCGCACAACGGGGAGCCCCGCACAGCGGATTGAGGGGGACGCCATGGGCGCCTGGGACATCGGCCACTTCGACAACGACACCGCCGCCGACTTCGGCGGCCGGGTCGACGACGCGGAGCCGGGGAAGAAGGCGGACGTGCTCCGTGATGTCCTGGCCGCCGTGGCGGACACCGGGCCGGCGGACTATGCGGACGGCGGGGAGGAGGCGGTGGCAGCCGCCGCGCTGATCGCCGCGCAGTGCCCCGGGGGTGAGCCCGTCGCCACCGTGTACGGCCCGAAGGAGTCTCTGCCGCCACTCCCCGCCGACCTGCGCCCGCTGGCCGTCCGCGCCCTGGACCGTCTCACCGCGAAGGACGCCGGGCCGCTGGACCTGTGGGCGGACGCCGGCGCGGAGCAGGAGTGGCTCGCGGGGATAGCAGCGCTGCGGGCGGTGCTGGCGGGGGAGTAGGACCCGCGTAGTCAGCGTTTCGGGCGGCCCGCCCGCACCAGCTCGTCGACGTTCAGGGAGACCTCGGCGCCGATCGAGGCCGGGAGCGGGGCCTGCTGGCCGGGGGCGTAGACCTCGTGGCGGTCGTAGCCGCCGGGGAGGGGTTCGGTCAGGACGTGGACCCGGCCGTGCTTGCGGTCGACGATCACGTACACCGGGATCTTGGCCTGGGCGTAGGCGATGACCTTGTTGCGGAGGTCGTTCTGGTAGTTCCCGGAGGTGACCTCCAGGACCAGGCGGAAGCAGGCGGGGTCGTAGCTGTTGTTCTCGCGCGGGTGCTCGTCGAAGTCGGCGTCGACGATCGCCAGATCGGGGATCGCGAAGTCCTGGGGACCGCCGGGCAGCCAGAGGCCGATGCCTTGGAGGACTTCGCTCTCGCCGTCGTCGAGACCTGCGGAGATGAAGGGGCGCATGAGCTTGGTGAGCGCACGTGCGTGCGGGCCGTCCGCAGGAGCGGCCACGGTGATGACGCCTCCGATGATCTCGACGCGATGCCCCGGAAGCTGCTCGGCGAGACGGTTGGCCGTTTCCAGCAGCGTTTCCGGCTCATCGTCACAGGGGTGCTCGACTGCTGCTGCAGACATTGCGGGCCTCCTGGAATGGGCTGGTGTCGAGAGCATCATCGTAGGACGGGACAGCCGAAGATCGCGTTTCTGGCATATGCCACCCGGCCGAGTGAAGCAGAAACGGCCCGGCACACCACGCGGGTGCCGGGCCGTCTCCGTACGGTCGAGAACCGGGGAGTTACAGCTTCTCGATCACATGGTCGACGCACGCCGTCAGCGCCTGCACGTCCGCCGGGTCGATCGCCGGGAACATCGCCACGCGCAGCTGGTTGCGGCCCAGCTTGCGGTACGGCTCGGTGTCCACGATGCCGTTGGCGCGCAGCACCTTGGCGACCGCCGCCGCGTCGATCTCGTCCGCGAAGTCGATCGTGCCGATGACCTGCGAGCGCTTCGCCGGGTCCGTGACGAACGGGGTGGCGTACTTGGACGCGTCGGCCCAGCTGTAGAGGTGGCCCGACGAAGCCGCCGTGCGGCCCGTCGTGAAGTCCAGGCCGCCCTGGGTGTTCATCCACTTCAGCTGCTCGTTCAGCAGGAAGAGCGTGGAGAGCGCCGGGGTGTTGTACGTCTGGTTCTTGAGGGAGTTGTCGATCGCCGTCGGCAGCGAGAAGAACTCCGGGATGTGCCGGCCCGAGGCGTGGATCCGGGCGGCGCGCTCCAGGGCGGCCGGGGAGAACACGGCGATCCACAGGCCGCCGTCGGAGGCGAAGGACTTCTGCGGGGCGAAGTAGTAGACGTCGGACTCGGTGATGTCGACCGGCAGGCCGCCCGCACCGGAGGTGGCGTCCACCAGGACGAGGGCGCCCTCGTCGGCGCCCGCGACGCGCTGGACCGGGGCCGCGACACCCGTGGAGGTCTCGTTGTGGGTGAAGGCGTAGACGTCGACGCCCGCCTCGGCCTTCGGGTCCGGGTGGGTGCCCGGGTCGGAGGCGATGACGGTGGGGTCGGACAGCCAGGGCGCGAGCTTCGCGGCCTTGGCGAACTTGGACGAGAACTCGCCGAAGCTCAGGTGCTGGGACTTCGACTCGATCAGACCGTGCGTCGCGACGTCCCAGAAGGCGGTGGAGCCGCCGTTGCCGAGGACGACCTCGTACCCCTCGGGGAGGGAGAAGAGGCTGCGCACGCCGTCCCGTACCTCGCCGACCAGGTTCTTGACCGGGGCCTGGCGGTGGGACGTGCCGAGGAGAGAGGTGCCGGTGGCGGCCAGCGCGTCGAGCGCCTCCGTCCGCACCTTGGAAGGACCGGCGCCGAAGCGTCCGTCGGCGGGCTTGATGTCAGCGGGAATCTGGATGTCGGCCACGGGACGGAGCGTAGTCCCTCGGTGGCACGGCTCAGCAACCGTGTCCGTCGGATGAGACGCGCGCTCCGGCCCGTGGACGTCACCCACGACGGGCGATCAGGACGTGTGGCCGAACGGGCAGCCCAGTTCCACCGGCAGCTCGTGCAGGTCGTTCTGCGTCACGATCGGCTTGTTGCGCAGCTCGGTGGCCGGGACCGCCAGCTCCAGCTCCGGGAACCGCTCGTAGAGGGCGGGGAGCGCGATGCCCGCCTCCAGGCGGGAGAGTGCCGCACCCGGGCAGACGTGCGGGCCGTGGCCGAAGGCGATGTGGCGGTTCGGGGTGCGGGTGGCGTCGAACTCGCCGGCCGTCGGGCCGTACTGCTCCTCGTCCCGGCCCAGCGCGCCGAACGAGACGATCAGGCCCTCGCCCTTCGGGAGGATCCTGTCGCCGACCTCGATGTCCTCCGTCGCGAAGCGGATCAGGACGTGCGAGGTCGGGGTGTTCCAGCGCAGCGTCTCCTCGATCACGCCGTCCCACCCGATCTCCCCGTTCAGCACCTTCTCGCGCTGCTCGGGGTGGGTCTGGAGCGCCTCGACGGCGTTGACGATCAGGCTGATCGTGGTCTCGTGTCCGGCGGCGATGATCAGCTGCAGCGTGTTGACGATCTCCTCGTCGGTGAGGTGGTCACCGTTCTCGGAGGCCGCGATCAGGGCGCTGGTCAGGTCGTCGCCCGGGTTCGCCCGCTTGGAGTCGACGATCTTCGTGAAGAGGGCCCCGAGGTCCGCCATCATCTGCGGGACCTCCTCCGGCGGCGTCTGCGTCGAGAAGAACTTCTCGAACAGCTCCTTCAGCCGGGGGTGGTCCGCCGCGTCCACGCCCATCAGCTCGCTGATCACGTTCATGGGGAGCGGGTAGGCGAACTCGGCCTTCAGGTCGACCGGCTGTCCGGCCGGGAGGGCCGCCAGCTTCTCCAGGCTCGCGTTCGTCAGCGCCTCGATCCCGGCGCGCAGCCGCTCCACCCTCTTGACCGTGAGCGCCTGCGCCACCAGCGTACGGAGACGGCGGTGGTCCGCCCCGTCGACCGTCAGCATCGAGCGGCCCGGGTTGGCCAGGCCGATCAGCGGCCAGTCCATCGGTATCTCGCCGCGCTGCCAGGCGTTCCAGACGTTGATGTCCTTGACCACGCGGCTGTCGGTGAGCAGCGCGCGGGCCTCCGCGTGGCGGGTGACCGCGTACACGTGTACACCGCCGGGCAGCTCCACCTCGGCCAGCGGGCCGGCGGCCCGCAGCGCGGCGCTCTCGCCGTCGAGGTCGGTGACGAACGGGTCGAGCGCGATGCGGGTCATGCGGGGCCTCCGAAGCTTCCGGGTCTGCCGAGGGCGGGCGTGGGTGTGAAGAGCACCGGCAGGTCCGTCAGTCCGCGCAGCCACGGCGACGGGCGGCGGCTGAGCTGCTCGGCGGGGACGGCGAGGTCCACGTCAGGCAGCCGGTCGAGCAGGACCTCGATGCCGGTACGGGCGATGACCTCGGCGGTCTCCTGGGCAGGGAACGGGCAGCGGTGCTCGCCGTGGCCGAAGGAGAGGAAGGCGTTGTTGCCGCCGGTCAGCGTCGAGCCGTCGGTGCGCACCTGCGGGTCGCCGTTGGCGGCGGCGAGGCCGAGGAGCAGCAGGTCGCCGGCGCGGATGTGGCGGCCGCCGAGGTGGGTGTCGCGGGCGGCCCAGCGGCCGGCCACGTTCTGGGTGGGGGTGTCCTCCCAGAGGACCTCGTTCATGGCCTCGGCGACGCTGTGCCGGCCGCCCGAGAGCGAGGCGGCGAACCGGTCGTCGGTGAGCATCAGGCGCAGCGAGTTGCCCATCCAGTCGGCGGTCGGCTGGTGACCGGCCGCCATCATCACCATGAGGTCCTGGGCGACCTCCTCGTCGGTGAAGCCGCCGGGGTCGGCGAGCATCCGGCTGGCGACGTCGTCGCCGGGCCCGGCGTGCTTGTCGGCCAGCAGCTGGAACATCGCGGTGCCCAGGTGCTGCTGTCCGGCGAGCGCCCGCTCACGGCCGTCGATCATGTCGTTGATCGAGTCGGCCAGCGGGTGGGCGATCTCGTCGGAGAAGCCGTAGATCCTGGCCAGCACGAGAGCGGGCAGGAGCTTGGCGTACTCCGCGATGATGTCGACCGAGCCCTTGGTGCAGAACCGGTCGATCAGCTCGTCGGCGAACTCCTCCGCGTACCGCTTCAGGGAGAACGGGTCGACGCCCTCCAGCGCGTTGCTGATCATCATGGCGCGGACGCTGTGGCGCTCGCCGACCGTGTAGAGGATCGAGGGCTGCTTGCGCCCGATCATCGGCAGCAGCGGCCAGTCGTCGGGGATGCGGTCCCACTGGTTCCACAGGTCGGAGTCCCGGCTGAAGAGGGCCGGGTCGCCGGTGACCTGGTGCAGTTCGCGGTAGCCGAGGACGAGCCAGGCCGGCACGTCGCCGTCGAGGACGACCGGGGCGATCGCCCCGTGGTCGCGCCGCATGTCCCGGTAGAGCTGCACGGGGTCGCTCTGGAAGCGGGGCCCGGACAGGGGGACGGACCCGTGGGTGACGGGGCAGCCGGAGACAGAGGTCACGGGGCGGGCTCCGGGGTCGGGCCGGCCGCCGCCAGGGCCGCCTCGGGGGCGCGGAGGCGGGCGGCGGAGAGCGCGGCGAGGTGTTCGACGAGCGTGATGAGCACGTACTTGCTGGACGAGCGGTCGCGGGCGTCGCACTCCACCAGCGGCACGTCCTCCGAGAGGTCCAGGGCCTCGCGGATCTGCTGCTCGCTGTGGAGCGGGCCGCCGAAGTCGTTGCACGCCACGATGAACGGTGTGCCGTGGTGCTCCAGGCGGTCGATGGCGTACCAGGAGTCGGCGAGCCGCCGCGTGTCGACGAGGACGACCGCGCCGAGCGTGCCGGAGAACAGCCGGTCCCACAGGAACCAGAACCGCTCCTGGCCGGGCGCGCCGAAGAGGTACAGCACGGAGCGTTCGTCGAGCGTGATGCGGCCGAAGTCGAACGCCACGGTGGTGGACGTCTTGGCGTGGATGCCGTCGAGGTGGTCGACGGCCTCGCCCGCGCGGGTCATGGTCTCCTCCGTGTTGAGCGGACGGATCTCGCTCACGGATCGGACCATGGTGGTCTTGCCGACCCCGAAGCCGCCGACGACAACGATCTTGAGTCCGTTGTCGGCCGTCGCGCTCAGGGCGGCGCGGTCAGAGGTTGCGGAGTCCAACGAGCACCTGTTCCAGGATGTCGGGGTCGGGGAGCCGGTCCGCGACACGGGCTGTACGGGGATGGCGGGCGCTGATCCGGCCGGTGTCGAGCAGGTCGCACAGCATGATGCGGACGATGCTGACGGGCAGGTTCAGGGTCGCGGCGATCTCGACGACGGCGGTGGGGCCCTGGCACATCCGCAGGATCGCGACGTGCTCGGACTGCATCCCGGGGGCCGGGTCGCACTCGGCGACGACGAGCGTCACCAGGTCGAAAGCGGCGGAGTCGGAACGGCTGCGGCCCCCGGTGAGGGTGTACAGCCGGTCCGGATCGTCGTCGCGGCCCGGTCGGGGGCGGGGTGCCGTCGTCATACGGCCGGGACCTCGGCGGGTTCGCGCGGCGGCGCGACGAGGTGTTCGCCGAGCTGTTCGACGAGCTCGCTCATGTTGTGGCCGACGAGACCCACGTCGGAGTCCTCGTCGGCGACGACGGCCAGGTGGGCCCCGGCCCCCGCCTCGACGATGAACAGCACGCCGCCGTAGAACTCGGCCATCGCGGACCGGACGCCGCCGGTGCCGTCGCCGAACTCGATGGACGCGCCGTGCGAGAGGCTCTGGATCCCGGCGGAGATCGCGGCCAGCTGGTCGGCCTGGTCGACGGAGAGCTCGGGGGTGCGGCACAGCTTGAGGCCGTCGCGGGAGAGGACGAGGGCGTGGCGGGTACCGGGGGTGCGGTCGAGCAGCCCCTCCAGCAGCCAGTTGAGCTTCTCGTCGGTGGTCGCGGTCATCGGGTGTTGCCTTCCGGGTGCGTGGAGTTGGCCCGTACCGCCTTGCTGAAGGTACTGAAGCGCGCTGCCTGGACCTTCGGGTCGGTGGTGCGGGCCCGGGGGGTGTCGGCTCCGCCGGGGGTGGCGTTGCCGGTACGGGCTTCGGCGGCGGCCAGTGTGCGGCCGCGGCGGCGCTTGGGCAGGCCGCTCTCGCCGAACGCGGGCACGGCGCCGGTGGACTCGGACTCCGAATCCACCGAAGAGCCCGAGGACGCCGAGGACTCCGTCTCCACCGCCGGGGTCCCGGGCGTGGAGGCGTCGTCGGGGAGGGACCGGGCCGCGGGGGCGGCGCCGGCGGGGTCCGTTCCGGCGGCCGAGGCGTGCGAGGGCTCCGGCTCGGCGGGGGCGGTGAGGG
>NZ_NTGZ01000129.1 GCF_002551245.1 Streptomyces sp. rh34 | reverse complement strand
GGCTCACGGCTCCCGGGCCCCGCAGTCGGCTGCTCGCCCTGCCCGGCGGCCGCGCCGCCGGCCGCGAACCGGACCGGCCCGGGGTCCCGGCCGTCCCGGACCGTCCGCGGAAGCCCGGCGACCGCCCGATGCCCAAGCCCTCCGAGGTCTTCCCGCCGCGTCGCAGGCCCGCGCCGCCGCCCCCGTCCGAGGAGCGGGCCGCCGGCTGATCCCCGCGCGTCGGCCCGACGCGGCGGCCTTCCACCGGGAGGTCGCCGCGTCGGGCCGTTCCGGGCTCGTTACTCTGGACGGCATGGACTACGTATCCGCGCTCGTGCCCCCCGTGGTGATGGCCGTCTTCTTCATCGCCCTGATCGTGATCATCGTCAAGAGCCAGGGCGGTCCGAACAAGACCAAGGAGGACGGCGCGGTGGACGCGGCGTTCGCCCGCGCGGAATCCGTAAAGCAGACCGCTCGTCCGGAGAATGTCTGATCGCGGCAGCGGTCCGCCCACCCGGCATCTTCCCGACGCGCGCCCCCGGAGCGCACGACTCATCAGAGACGTGCGCTCTTTTGCTGTGTAAATACCAGAACATTCGGGACATCTGGCACTAAAATGATCCCGTGCCCCGCCAATTGGGAGACCTCGAAGACGCCGTGATGACACGCGTCTGGCAATGGAACCGACCGGTCACGGTGCGGGAAGTCCTTGAGGACCTTCAGCAGGAACGGTCCATCGCCTACACGACCGTGATGACGGTAATGGACAATCTCCATCAGAAGGGCTGGGTGCGCAGGGAAGTCGACGGCCGGGCCTATCGATATACGGCCGTCTCCACCAGGGCCGCCTACTCGGCCGCACTGATGAACGAAGCCTGGTCACGCAGTGACAACCCCGCCGCCGCGCTTGTCGCGTTCTTCGGCATGATGTCCGCCGAACAGCGCGAAGCGCTGCAGGACGCTGTTCGCATGGTTTCCCCCAACCCTGCCGAAACCCCCGGCAACCCCGCGGAACCGACCGCCGGCGCCGCCGGAGATGACGCCCCGGCCGATGACGCGACGCCGGAGAGCGGGCGATAGCGTCGGGGCATGTCCCCAGAGCAGCCGCAAAGCGATCCGGATACCGAACTCCATACCGACCCGTCGGTAAATAAGCCCGCCATCACCGTCCGGCGGGCCAGGACGAGTGATGTCGCCTCCGTGCGACGACTCCTCGACGGGTACGTGTCCGGGGGCATCCTGCTCGACAAAGCGACCGTCACCCTTTACGAGGACATCCAGGAGTTCTGGGTCGCGGAACGCGACGAGGACGCGACGGTCATCGGCTGCGGCGCACTTCATGTCATGTGGGAAGACCTGGCGGAAGTGCGGACCCTGGCCGTCGACCCCCGCCTCAAGGGCGCGGGAGTCGGGCATCACGTACTGGACAAGCTCTTGCGGACCGCGCGATGGCTCGGTGTCCGCAGGGTTTTCTGTCTCACCTTCGAAGTGGACTTCTTCGCGAAGCACGGCTTCGTCGAGATCGGAGAGACGCCCGTCGACACCGATGTCTACAGTGAGCTGCTGCGTTCCTACGACGAGGGCGTCGCGGAGTTCCTCGGTCTCGAACGAGTGAAGCCCAACACCCTGGGCAACAGCCGGATGCTTCTGCACCTGTGACTGCAGAAGGACCTGCAACCCTATGTCCGAATCGCGCACGTTTCCCGGCTTCTCGGGCTGCTGAACCTCTCCAGGGGGTTTGTGTTTTCGAGGGAAAAGCGGTTTCCTTTCCGCGTACTCTATTTTCGATGAAAGGAAATCCCGTGGCACAGAAGGTTCAGGTCCTTCTTGTCGATGACCTCGACGGCGTCGAGGCCGATGAGACCGTCACGTTCGCTCTTGACGGCAAGACGTACGAGATCGACCTCACCACGGCCAACGCGGACAAGCTTCGCGGCCTTCTCGAGCCCTACACCAAGGGTGGACGTCGCACCGGTGGCCGTGCCGCCACGGGCCGTGGCAAGGGCCGCGCCGTGACCGGCGGTAACAAGGACACCGCGGAAATCCGTCGGTGGGCGCGGGAGAACGGCCACAATGTGAATGACCGCGGCCGCGTTCCCGCCGAGATCCGCGAGGCTTACGAGAAGGCCAACGGCTGATCCGCTCCACCCCTTGCCGGCGCCCCGGAACGGGCGCGTGACAACCGGACCCGATGGCATTCGGTGGCCGCGGCGTCCACCAGGCGTACGAGATCGGGGGCACCCCCACCGCTGCTCCCGAAGCCCGCGAGGGCCGGCAGCCCCGGCCCGGGCACACGCCTCGGCTCTGGGGGCCGCAGCCACACAGCGGCCCCCGGCGAGTCCCCCGGGGCGCCCGGGAGAGGCGGGGCCGTGACGCGGCCCCCCGCGCCCACGGCGGTCAGGTCCAGCGCGACCGGGCCCCACTCCAGCCAGTCGAGCAGCCCCGGCAGCTCATCGGCGCCGCCCGCGGCGACCAGCAGCCCCATCCGCGTACCGGACAGCAGCACGGGACCGGTGCGCACACCGCGCCGCAGCACGGCGTGACCGGCCTCGGCGGGCAGCTCCAGCACATCGAAGAGCGCCCCGGTGAGCAGTCGCAGCGGAGTCCGTCCCGCGGTGGTCCAGCCCAGCTCCCTCGCGTACCGCCGGGCGAGTGCGGCATCGGCGGAATCCGGGGCGGCGTCGGGTGACGATCGGGGCTGAGGGACGGTGGGAGTCATGCCCGATGAACCGCCGAACCACCCCCGGAGTTACGCAGGGTTCGCGAACGATCACGTTCCGTCCCGGCCGTGGGGACGTGCGAGAGCATTCAGCAGCGCAAGGATGTTCGCCCGTAGCGGAGGGAACCGGGGCGCGCCGCATGGACTGTCAGTGATTGCGGGTAAGACTTTCCTAGTGGGAAGGGGCGACACGCTGGCCGAGGCGTCTCACGTTCGCCATCGGCGTACTGGCGAAAGGGGTATCTGCCTGGCCTGCGGGAACATCGTCTCGCACCATCGGGTTGGAGCAGTTGTCAGCTGTTCGGCAGTAAGAATCCCCGCCCGGCGCGGGGTGATCCGGACGGATGTCGGCAGTTGGAATGAGCTGTCCCGTCCTGCGGGACTAGCATGCGGAAGGACTGGGAGGGGACCGACCCCTCACTGACCGACCGCTCTGAGGAGCGATTAACGATGTTCGAGAGGTTCACCGACCGCGCGCGGCGGGTTGTCGTCCTGGCTCAGGAAGAAGCCCGGATGCTCAACCACAACTACATCGGCACCGAGCACATCCTCCTGGGCCTGATCCATGAGGGTGAGGGTGTCGCCGCTAAGGCCCTGGAGAGCCTCGGGATTTCGCTCGAGGCGGTCCGCCAGCAGGTGGAGGAGATCATCGGGCAGGGGCAGCAGGCTCCTTCCGGGCACATCCCCTTCACGCCGCGAGCCAAGAAGGTCCTGGAGCTGTCGCTCCGCGAGGCTCTTCAGCTGGGCCACAACTACATCGGCACCGAGCACATCCTGCTCGGCCTGATCCGCGAGGGCGAGGGCGTCGCCGCCCAGGTCCTCGTGAAGCTGGGCGCCGACCTGAACCGGGTCCGGCAGCAGGTCATCCAGCTGCTTTCCGGGTATTCGGGCGGCAAGGAGGCGGCCACCGCAGGCGGTCCCGCCGAGGGCACGCCCTCCACGTCCCTGGTGCTCGACCAGTTCGGCCGGAATCTCACCCAGGCCGCTCGTGAGTCCAAGCTCGACCCGGTCATCGGGCGCGAGAAGGAGATCGAGCGGGTCATGCAGGTGCTGTCCCGCCGGACCAAGAACAACCCGGTTCTCATCGGCGAGCCCGGCGTCGGCAAGACGGCGGTCGTCGAGGGCCTGGCCCAGGCGATCGTCAAGGGCGAGGTGCCCGAGACCCTCAAGGACAAGCACCTCTACACCCTGGACCTCGGCGCCCTGGTCGCCGGCTCCCGGTACCGGGGTGACTTCGAGGAGCGCCTGAAGAAGGTCCTCAAGGAGATCCGCACCCGCGGCGACATCATCCTGTTCATCGACGAGCTCCACACGCTGGTCGGTGCGGGTGCCGCGGAAGGCGCCATCGACGCGGCTTCGATCCTGAAGCCCATGCTGGCGCGCGGTGAGCTCCAGACCATCGGCGCCACCACGCTCGACGAGTACCGCAAGCACCTGGAGAAGGACGCCGCTCTTGAGCGCCGCTTCCAGCCCATCCAGGTCGCGGAGCCGTCGCTGCCGCACACCATCGAGATCCTCAAGGGCCTGCGCGACCGTTACGAGGCCCACCACCGGGTCTCCATCACGGACGAGGCTCTGGTCCAGGCCGCGACCCTGGCCGACCGGTACATCTCGGACCGCTTCCTGCCGGACAAGGCGATCGACCTGATCGACGAGGCCGGATCGCGCATGCGCATCCGCCGGATGACCGCGCCGCCGGACCTCCGCGAGTTCGACGAGAAGATCGCGGGTGTCCGCCGCGACAAGGAGTCGGCCATCGACTCCCAGGACTTCGAGAAGGCGGCTTCCCTCCGCGACAAGGAGAAGCAGCTGCTGGCGGCGAAGGCCAAGCGGGAGAAGGAATGGAAGGCCGGCGACATGGACGTCGTCGCCGAGGTCGACGGCGAGCTCATCGCCGAGGTCCTGGCCACGGCCACCGGAATCCCGGTCTTCAAGCTGACGGAGGAGGAGTCCTCCCGTCTGCTGCGCATGGAGGACGAGCTCCACAAGCGCGTCATCGGGCAGAAGGACGCCATCAAGGCCCTTTCGCAGGCGATCCGCCGTACGCGAGCCGGTCTGAAGGACCCGAAGCGCCCCGGTGGCTCGTTCATCTTCGCCGGCCCGTCCGGTGTCGGTAAGACCGAGCTCTCCAAGACGCTCGCCGAATTCCTCTTCGGCGACGAGGACGCGCTGATCTCCCTCGACATGTCGGAGTTCAGCGAGAAGCACACGGTTTCGCGTCTCTTCGGCTCGCCCCCCGGCTACGTGGGCTACGAGGAGGGCGGCCAGCTCACCGAGAAGGTCCGCCGCAAGCCGTTCTCCGTCGTCCTCTTCGACGAGGTCGAGAAGGCCCACCCCGACATCTTCAATTCCCTGCTCCAGATTCTGGAGGACGGTCGCCTGACCGACTCCCAGGGCCGGGTCGTGGACTTCAAGAACACGGTCATCATCATGACGACCAACCTCGGGACCCGGGACATCTCGAAGGGCTTCAACCTGGGCTTCGCCGCCCAGGGCGACGTCAAGACGAACTACGAGCGGATGAAGACCAAGGTCAACGAAGAGCTGAAGCAGCACTTCCGGCCGGAATTCCTCAACCGTGTCGACGACACGGTCGTCTTCCACCAGCTGACCGAGGAAGACATCATCCAGATCGTCGACCTCATGCTCGCCAAGGTCGACGAGCGTCTCAGGGACCGCGACATGGGCATCGAGCTCAGCGGCGAGGCCAAGATGCTGCTCGCGAAGAAGGGCTACGACCCCGTGATGGGCGCCCGGCCGCTGCGCCGGACGATCCAGCGGCAGATCGAGGACATCCTCTCCGAGAAGATCCTCTTCGGTGAGCTGCGTCCCGGTCACATCGTGGTCGTGGGCACCGAGGGCGAGGGTGACGACAAGACGTTCACCTTCCGCGGCGAGGAGAAGTCGGCTCTGCCGGACGTCCCGCCGATCGAGCAGGCGGCAGGCGGCGCCGGCCCGAACCTCACGAAGGACGCGTGACGCGCGTGTAGGGCGTGAGCCCGAGCGTGTGTGAAGGGGCTGCCCCGGAACCGGTTTCACCACCGGCCCGGGGCAGCCCCTTTTCTCGCCCGCGGCGAGACCCGGGTCAGTAGGTGAGGACCCTGAGCCGGTCGCCCAGCTGCTCCCACCCGAGGATCAGCGGGGTGTGGCCCCTGCGGACCGTCACCCGGAGGTCGGGCGACGCGAGCAGGGGCGTCAGGTCGAGCTCGGGGGCCGAGCGGCGTGCGGTCAGGGTGAGGTGGGTGAGCCCGGGGAAGAGGAGACCGGGCAGTGTCAGGTGCTCGCTGTTCTGCGGGGCCGTGATGGTCAGCTCCCTGAGCGACGGGACCGGACGGTCGTCGGCGACCAGCCCCTTCCAGGAGGTGAGGCCGAGCCTGAGCCGCTCGATCCGGCCGTGCTGCCGCACCGCGGCCACCGCGTCGTCGAGCGAGACGGCCCGGGAGACCTGGAGGTCCCGAAGGGACTCCCAGGCGGCGAGGCCCTCCAGGGCCACCGGGCGGTCGCTGCTCACTTTCAGGTGCGTCACCCCGGGATGGACGGGGAGCCCGCTCACCCGGCCCGACGCGAGGCGGCTGATCTCCAGATAGCTCAGCGCTGGAAGACCGGTGACCGGGGCCAGGAAATCGGCCGGCCAGCTCATCATGTCCACGCTCAGTGCGACGAGCGAAGGCAGCGCGGCCAGAGGCGCGAGGCTCTGCACCATGGGGCAGGTGTCCAGCCCCAGCTGCTGGAGCGTGCCCGCCTGCGCGCCGAGCGCGGAGAGGTCGGTGACATGCGGATTCATGTGGAGGTAGAGAACTTCCAGCCGGAGTTCCGCGAGCGCCGCACGGAGCTCCTCCTGCGGCAGTTCGCCGGAGACGACGAGGTGTCTCAGGGACGGCAGACGGCGCAGGGCGCCCAACTGCGCCCGCTGCGCCAGCACGAAGTGCTCGGCCAGGTCGTAGTGGGCCAGCACACCGGCGGCGAACTCCTCCGGCGGGAAGGCGGACCAGTTCGTCGCCAGGCGGCTGACCGCCGACGGATGCGCGGCCGACCATTCCCGGGCGTGCGGGATGGCCGCGCTGCCGCCGATCCTGCCGAGCAGCTGCACCACGTGCCGGGCGAGCGGGCCGTCGGCCGGCAGGCTCCCCGGCGGGGGCAGGAAGCCCAGCGCCGCCTCGCCGAGCCGGGCGAGCGCGTGCACCTGGTCGTCGTCGGCGGGCGGGAACAGCGCTTGCACGGTGCGCCGGACCCGTTCCCGTACCGGGCCGTCCAGCCAGGCCGCGTGCTGCGCGCACAGAGCGGCGAGGACATGCAGGGTGGTGCGCTGGGCGGACCCCTCCGCGTGCGCCTCGCCCACGTCCAGTAACCCGCCCACCAGAACGGCGAGTTCGCGTCGGCCGCAGTGGCCGGCCGCCAACAGGATCACGTCCTGCCAGGGTTCCTCGTCCGCGTGCCGCAGCAGCTCGCCGAGGTGATCGTCCTCGATGAGCTCCTTCGCGGCCAGATAGTCCTGGAACGTGCGGTGGATGAACTGATAGACGTCGTCGCCGTGTTCCCGCAGGAGGCCGCTGCGGTTGAGCAGATGGGCGAGGATCCTCTCCGGCGGTCCCTGCGCGCTCACCCGCTCCATCCCCGCCAGCCCGCGCGCGAGTTGGCGCAGCGCCTGCTCGCGGGTGCACTCCGACTGGCCCTCGCGGACCAGCCACACGGCGACGCGCTGGAGGAGCTGGGTGTGCTCCTCCAGCTCCAGGTCGATGCCCTCGGGGGCCCCGATCCGGCGGCGCCGGTCGCGGTTGCCGAGGAGCATCTCCAGCGCCGAGCGGTACAGCTGCCAGCGGGTCTCCGGGAGGAAGCCGTCGCGGCGGCGGTGCAGGGCGCAGATCACCGCGCAGAGCAGCGGCGTGCGGGCCAGGTCGCGCAGCGTGGGGTTCTGCGCGAACTGGCGGGAGAGATCGCGTTCGAGTTCGTCGAGCCGTTCGTGGTCGTCCTGCTCGGACAGCCGGGCGGCCCGGTGCCAGGAGGACACGAAGGTCTGGATGTCCTCGTTCCGCATCGGCAGCAGCCGCAGCTCCTCGAACCCCTCGGACCGCAACCAGTCCGGCTCGACGGCGAGCGGTCGTACGGTCGCGACGCACCGGGTGTCCGGGTAGCGGGCCAGGAGCTGCGCGAGCCAGACGTGCGCCTGTTCGCGGTCCTCCGGTGGTACCTCGTCCAAGCCGTCCACCAGCAGTAACGCCCGCCCGGAGTCCAGGACCCGCCCCGCCCAGCCCTCCGGGGCCGCATCGATCACCAGACCCGCCGCACCCGACAGCTCCGCCGGGCTCGGGAACGTACCGCCACGAGCGCGCAGCGTGCGCAGCGGCACCACGAACGGGATCAGTCCGTTCAGCGGGGCCAGCGCGTCGGCCAGGGTCCGGGCCGAGGCGTGGGCGGCCAGCCACCACAGCAGCGTCGTCTTGCCCGCGCCCGCCTCGCCGCGCAGCAGGACCCGGGGACGGTCGGAGAGGAGGGCTTCGACGCGCTGGGGGAGCGACCGGGCGGGGCTGGTGGCGCCGGCCGAAGGGGCCTGCGCCAGGGCCTCCAGGCTGAGGTAGGCGGTGTCCAGGTCCCACTCGGATTCGTGCCGGCTCAGCTCGTCCAGGCCGAAGATCTTCGTACGGCGGTAGGCGACGCCGAGCGCCCGGGCGTACTCCGCCTCGTACCGCAGATCTCTCGGGAAGCTGCCGTGGACGCGTTCCTGGCGCGGGTCGACCCCGGTCCGCTGGTAGACGAGGCGGAAGGGCTTCGCCGCCAGCACCGGGGCGAGCGGGACGCACTCGACCCGGCGGCCGTCGCGCTGCCGCGGGACCTGCCGGGCGACGCCCAGGAGCACGTCCCCCATGAAGACCGGGCCGCCGGAGAGCCCGGACAGCGCGGCCGGCTCGTCGTCCGGGCGCGTGGCGGGCGGGCCGTCCAGATCGCAGACCAGCAGGTCGCGGACGCGGCCCGCCATGGGCAGCACCGTCGCCGTGTACTGGTCCGCCTCCAGACGCTGGTCGCGGCCGTAGCGCTGGACGCGCGGGAAGCCGGTGATCTCGCACCCGGGTATCGCCTGGCGGGTGTCGACCACGCCGAGCCGTACGGGAGGGACGGGCCGCACCGGCTCGATGGCCTGGAGGAGCGCCACGTCCAGGCGGTAGTCGATCCAGGCGACGGTGGCCCGTACACGGTCCGGGAGGGCGGGGTGGGCGATCAGGACGGCCCCGGACTTGACCACATGGGCGCAGGTCAGGACCAGCCGGTCGGTGAGCAGCACGCCGCTGCCCTGCTGGATCCCGGAGACGACCACCGTGCGGTCGGCCGGCGCCACCGTGCTCACGGCCGCGCCGCCCCGTCACCGAACCCCGCAGTCGACCCGTCGTCCTCCGTCCCGATCTCCCACGCCTCGCCCGTCGCGGCGTTGCGCGGGGTCAGGGTGAAGGCCACCTTGTGCGTGCGGCCCGTGGTGCGGGCCGCGTCCGCGCCCGCCTCGACCACCCAGGCCTTCACTTTGCCGCCCGCCCTGGCCTCCCGGCGCAGTTCGAGGGTGAACTCCATCTGGATGTCGCCGACCGCGAAGGAGACCGGGTGGTCCGTGGCCCGGGTCGCCGCTTCGATGAGCTGGTTGCGGATGGACGCGACGGCATCGGCGAGCTCGATGCCGTCCAGTGCGTGGGTGTTCTCGGCCGTCATGGGGTCCCCCGGGGTGCGGTGCCGCTTTCCCGTCAGCGTAGTGAAGCGGCGGGCCGAAGGTCCCGAATCGGAAGGACCTGGGTCCCACCGGCGGTGACAAGGCGCACAGCCCGAAACAGGCCTACTACCCGGGCTAGGGGAGGGGGCTGTGATCGGCCGCGGGACCTTCGGCCCGGCGGCGGCGGGCCCTTCCGAGGCTCTGGGCGATACGGCCTATTCGCGGTGCCATGTCCGGAAAAGCGCCCATGGAGCAGGCGTTAAACGTCTTCCGTCCGAAGGATTTCGCAGCCCGGGCCGACTCCCCACCGGGGGACAAGCGCGATGAATTCCCCCGACCCCCTCTACGGCTTTTCTTCGTAGATGGGGTGTTTGAGCACCGGCGGGGGTGCGGGTTACCAAGGTGGAGCAAGCCCGGACAGCACGCCGGGTCCACTCACCTTCGGAGGACTTCCTCGTATGAAGCGCGCAACGAACCAGCACTCCATCCGCCCGTCCGCCTTCCGCGTCCGTGGCGCCGTCCTGGCCGCCGGCCTGGGGGCGTCCGTGGTGCTGGGTGCCGGATCGGCGTTCGCGTCCAGCGGCGGTGAAGCCGCTGCCGCTCCGCTCGCCGCCGCCGCGGCCGCCGACTCGGTCGCCCAGCAGGCGACCGCGCAGGGCAAGGCCGCCGAGGCGGCCAAGAAGGCGTCCGCGAAGAAGGCCTCCGACGCGAAGAAGAAGGCCGAGGACAAGAAGAAGGCCGCGAAGAAGAACGCCGCCTCCTGGAAGTCCCCGGTCAAGAAGTACACGCTGAGTGCCAGCTACGGCACCGGCGGCGCCCGCTGGGCCGCCAAGCACTCCGGCCAGGACTTCGCCGTGCCGGTCGGCACCGACGTCGTGGCTGTCCACAAGGGCACCGTCGTGAAGGCCGGCCCGAACGGCGCCGGCGACGGCCCCGCGTACGGCAACGCCGTCGTGGTCAAGCACTCCAACGGCAAGTACTCGCAGTACGCGCACCTGTCGAAGGTCAACGTGAAGATCGGCCAGACCGTGAAGACGGGCCAGAAGATCGCCCTGTCCGGCAACACCGGAAACTCCAGCGGCCCGCACCTGCACTTCGAGATCCGCACCACCCCGAACTACGGCTCGGCGCTGAACCCGGCCGCGTTCCTCCGCTCGGTGCACGTCTCCATCTGATCCACCGGACACCCCCTGACCGCGCGGCCCCGCCGGAGCCCGGCATCGGCCGGAACCCGGCGGCCGCGCAGCACAACCGAAGAGCGTTCAGTGGACCCGCTACACCCCGGTACCCGGGGCGTGCGCCCGGGTCACCCGACCGACGGCGACGTCGAGGACAGCCTCACGGCTCACTCCTCGGGGTCGCCGTCGGCGTTTCCCCGCCCGACATGCCCGCGGCTCAGTCGGATGTCTGCCGCTGGTCCACCATCCGCAGCACCGGGAAGCTCCCGGTGACCGTCGGCGCGTGCTCCGGCAACCACAGCACCGCGATCGCCCCGCCCGTGCCCTCCGCCGCGCCCGAGGGCGCCGCGTTGCGGAAGGTCAGCCGGGCCCCCAGCACCCTCGCCTGGCCCGCCGCGATCGTCAGGCCGAGACCGTGCCCGTGCCCGGCCCGGTCCATGCTTCCGGTACGGAACCGGCTCGGCCCGTCCCGCAGCAGCTCCTCCGGGAATCCCGGACCGTGGTCGCGGACCCGCACGACCCGGCCCTCGACCGTGACCTCCACCGGGGTCGAGCCGTGCTTGGCGGCGTTCCCCAGCAGATTGCCGAGGATGCGCTCCAGCCGGCGCGGATCGGTGGAGACCCACGACTCGTGCACCACCCGCACGGTCACCTCGGGGTTCAGCAGTCCGATCCGACGGCTGACGAACTCGCCGAGCGGCAGCTCCTGGAGCTCCGCCCGCTCCGAGGCGCTGTCCAGGCGGGCCACCTCCAGCACGTCCTCGACCAGCGTCCGCATCGCCTGCGCCCGGTCCCGTACCAGCTCGGTGGGGCGGCCCGGCGGCAGCAGCTCGGCCGCCGTGAGCAGCCCGGTCACCGGCGTACGCAGCTCATGGGCGATGTCCGCGGTGACCCGGCGCTCCGCCTCGATCCGCTCGTTCAGCGCGTCGGTCAGCGCGTCGACCGCCCGGGCCAGTTCGTCGGTCTCGTCGCGGACGACCCCGCCGACGGCCTCCCTGACCCGCACATCCGTCTGTCCCTCGGCGACCCGGCCCGCCGCGGCCGCCGCCTTGCGCAGCCGGCGCGAGAGCTGGCCGCCGATGAGGACCCCGAGCGCGCAGCCGCCGAAGACCACCGAGACCGAGCCGATGAGCAGGGCCCGGTCCAGGTCGTCCATGATCGTGGCGGAGCGGTCCGCGAACCGGGAGTGCAGCGAGAGCACGTCCCCGCCCGCCAGCGGGACCGCCGCCCAGACCTCGGGGACCCCGTCGGGGCGCTGCATCACATGGGTGGCCCGCCGGTTCTTGCGGACCTCGTCGCGCAGGCTCGGCGGGATCGTCGGGTCGTTGAGCTTCGCCCCGAACTTCGGCCCGCCCTTCTGCATGTTCGTCGCCTCGTAGAAGCGCTGGGCGCCCAGCAGCCGCTCCAGCTGCACCTCGCGGGCGTTCTCGATCATCGAGACGCGGGCCGCGTTGTGCACCACGAGGCTCAGCGCCACCGCGACGAGCGCGCCGACCGCCGCGATGGCGATGCTGATCTTCCAGCGGACTCCGGTCCGCAGGGCCAGTCGCTTCATGCGCGCCCCACCGGCCGCTTCGTCCTCGCGGGCCGCCTCATCCGCGCAGCTTGTAGCCGAAGCCGCGGACCGTGTCGATCCGGTCCTGCCCGATCTTGGTGCGCAGCCGCTGGACGTGGACGTCCACGACCCGGGTGTCGCCGCCCCAGCCGTAGTCCCAGACACGCTCCAGGAGCTTGTCGCGGGACAGGACGGTCCCCGGCGCGGACGAGAACTCCAGCAGCAGCCGCATCTCGGTGGGCGTCAGCGCCACCTGCTCACCGGCGCGCCGTACCTCCATACCGTCCGTGTCGACCTCAAGATCACCGAAGACCAGCACCCCGCCGAACGCCTCGGCGTCCCCGTCCGCCCCGCCCTGGCCCGGCCCGTCCGGCCCGGCCGCGTGGCCGAAGCGGCGCAGCACCGCCCGGATGCGGGCGACCAGGACCGCGCCGTCGAAGGGTTTAGTGACGTAGTCGTCCGCCCCGGCCTCCAGGCCCAGCACCACATCGATCGAGTCGGCCCGCGCGGAGAGCATGATCACCGGGACGGTCGACTCGTCCCGGATACGGCGGCACAGGCTCACCCCGTCCAGGCCCGGCACCATCACGTCGAGCAGGGCGATGTCCGGCCGGTCGGCGCGGAACGCCTCCAGACCGGAGAGCCCGTCGGGCATCGCGGTGACCATGAAGCCGACCCGTTCCAGGGCCAGCTGGGTGGCCTCGCGGATGACGTCGTCGTCCTCGACGAAGAGGACGTGGGTCTCGGCCATGGGGCTGCTTCTCGCTTTCGGTTCCCGCCCGGTTCCACCGGCACGACTTCGTTCCTGCCCGGTTTCAATTCCTGCCCTGCTCCACCGGCGTCTCCGACGGAACCGGTTCCACCGGATCCACCGGCTCGGACTGCACCGGCAGATCGCCGTCCGTGCCCTCGACGGCACGGCTGAAGTCGTTGTGCACCCGGTCGTGCTCGGTGAACCGGTCGCTCGCCCAACGGTAGGTGACCACCTCCGAGCCCGACGGGTACGCCAGCGGATCCTTCGACCCGTAGACCTGGGTCGTCACCACCAGGTCGCCCCGGTCGATCGTTCCGTAGACGGCGGGGACCTCGGCCACGAAGACGTTCTCGTACGAGCCGTCGTCGTCCGCCCGGTACACATACGTTCCGACGCCCACCGAGTCGGCGCAGCTCATCACGTTGACCACCACGTCGGCGGCCCGGCCGCCCGTCATCGACCCGTAGGAGGTGTCGACCGGGTAGGCCTTGCCCGCGCAGGGCTTGAGCCCGTCCCTGACCTGCTCCCCCACCTTGGGGTCGCCCTTGAGGAGCCGCACGGCGTCGACCCGCCGGACGGGCGGGGTCGTGCCGGAAGGGCTGGCCTGGGGGGTGATCTGGGCGACCGGCTGACTGCCGGCGGGGCCCTCGTCCCGGGTGCCGGTGCCGCCGGTGGAGCAGCCGACGCCGAACAGGCCGAAGGCGACGAGTCCGGCCAAGGCCGTGCCACTCGCCGCCATACCGCTCCGGAGCCCCCGGCCCCGGCCCGATCTGCCCGGGTCGTCCCCGTCGTCCGGGCCCCCGGAACCACTCAGGGAGGAACCACTCAAGGAGGAATCACTTGAGGCAGTGCCGCTCCCGGAAGGGCTGCCCGGGGATGCGTCCCCGAAGCCGCCCCCGCCGCCGCTGCTGCCGCTCAGGCCGCGCACCGCTCCATCCCCCGCTCGTCGTGACGCCCGTTCCGCTGCGCCGGTGTGTGTGCCCTCGCCCCCGGCACCGTCGTCACGGGCGACCGCTGTGCGGGGACACGGGCGGAGGTGACCGGCGCCGCGCCCCGGTGGCCCCCGGTCTCCCGGGCGACCGCCTCGCGGCTGACCAGCTCACGGCTCTCCAGCTCCTGGCGCAGTCGTGCCAGGGCCCGGTGCAGCGTGCTCTTGACCGTACCGGCCGACATGCCGAGCGCCGCGGCCGTCTCCTCCGTGCTCATCTGCTCCCAGTGTCGCAGCACCACGACGCTGCGCTGCTTGGGAGCCAGAATGCCCAGGATGTCCATCAGCAGGGCGCGGTCGGCGCGCTGCTCGCTGCCGTCCTCGACACGCGCGTCGGGCAGCTGCTCGGTCGGGACCTCTTCGAGCTTGCGCGCCCGCCACCACTCCGTACGGGTGTTGATCATGACGCGGCGCAGATAGGCGTCGGCCAGGGACTTGTCGGCGATGCCGTCCCAGCGGCCGTAGGTGCGCACCAGGGCGGTCTGCAGCAGGTCCTGGGCATCCACCGGGTCGGGAACCAGACGGCGCGCGCTGCGCAGCAGCGCCTCCTGCCGTGTGCGTACGTAGTCCTCGAACGCGAGCACCTCGCCCTGCGCCATGACAACCGCCTCCGTCGCCGAAATCCCCGTGTCGCTGCCGGGCCGCGGGTGTTCCGCGGTCCGGCCGTCCTGCTGTCGGAGACGCTACGGAGGCGTTGTCACGGCGATGTGCGGAGCAGCCGTAGGCCGGTGCACGGCTGTCCATCGGTTGTGTAACAGTGCGGGAGAAGACGTTTCCCCGGGACCGGGGACCGGCGCCAGGGACTGCGGATTCGGGGCGGGACGGGGCGTCAGGTGAGCGGCAGCCGGTACCGGCCGTCGGCCAGCGGCTCGACCAGCCCGTCGGCCACCAGCCCGTCCAGCGCACGGGCCCGCTGCACCGGCTCCTCCCACACCGCGTCCAGCGCGGCCTGGGCCACGGGGCTCACCGAGTCCCGCAACACCGCCAGCAGCCGCCCGCGTACCTGACGGTCGGTGCCGGCGTACGTCTGGCCCTTGCGCGGTGGCCCCTGGTGCGCGGGCTTCCCGGCCAGCCGCCAGGCACACCGCGAGGCGATCGGGCACCGGTCGCAGTCCTCGTTGCGCGCGGTGCACACGAGGGCGCCCAGCTCCATCGTGGCCGCCGCCCAGCGCGCCGCCCGCTCGTCCTCCTCGGGCAGCAGCGCCCGCGCGAGCTTGCGCTCGGCGGCCGTGGTCGCGTTCGGCGGGTACTGGACCCCGGACGCGGCACGGGCGAACACCCGGCGGACGTTCGTGTCGAGCACCGCGTGCCGCTGTCCGTACGCGAACGAGGCCACGGCCGCCGCCGTGTACTCGCCGATCCCGGGCAGCGCCAGCAGCTGGGCGTGCTCGCTCGGCACATCGCCGCCGTGCCGTTCCGTTATCGCCTGCGCGGCCCCGTGCAGGCGCAGCGCACGGCGCGGGTAGCCGAGCCGGCCCCAGGCGCGGACCGCCTCCCCGGGCGCCTCGGCGGCGAGGTCGGCGGGGCGGGGCCAGCGGGCGAGCCACTGTTCGTACACCGGGAGGACCCGGCTCACCGGGGTCTGCTGCAGCATGAACTCGCTGACCATCACACCCCAGGCGCCCGCTTCGGGGCGGCGCCAGGGCAGATCGCGGGCATGCTGCTCGAACCACCCGATGACGGGGGTGTGGAGGGAGGCGGCGGGGGGCGTCTGTGTCGAAGTCATGGCAGTCATCGCACCGACGATCCTGGCACGGAAGAGGGAGCGGCGGTCACGGGCGCGAGGGTGTCGGCCCACGCGGCGGCCCAGGGGGTGACAACGCCACCCGTTCTGTCCCTTGTGGCCGGATACCTGTGATGGTGACCGGATCCCCGTGATGATGATCGGCAAAACTTGCGGCCGGAGCGGCGGGTGGGGCCTGAGTCGGCCCGGATCTCTCGTAGAGTTCGGGCCGTGGGATCTATGCGCAATCCGGTCGGTCCGCTTCCCTCCAGCATCTACTGGCGACGAAGGGCGGTAGCGGGACTTCTGGTTGCGCTGCTCGCCGTGCTGGTCGCCTGGGGTGTGACGTCCGCGGGCGGTGGAGGAAGCCGGGACGACGGCAAGTCCGGCGGCTCCGACCCGGTCGAGTCGATCACTCCCGGGCCGTCGGGCTCGGGCCCCGCGATCAGCCAACAGCCGGGCGGCCGTGACGAGTCGGGCTCGGGTGAGGACGGCGGCTCCGGGGGCTCGGCCGGTTCGGGCGGCTCCGACGGTGGCGCGAGTGACGGCGGTTCGTCCGACGGGGCGTCAACAGGCGGTGCGGACACGGCCGGTTCGGGCGCGGGCGGCGGAGGCACGGCGGGCCTGCAGGTCCCGGCCGGCTCCCCGCTCCCGGAGTGCAAGCCCGCCGCGGTGCGGTTGAGCCTGCGGACGAAGGTCAGTTACGGCCCCGACGACAAGCCGAAGTTCGAACTGATCGCGAAGAACACCTCGTCGGCCACGTGCAAGGCCGACCTCGGGCCGAAGAGCGCGGTGCTCACGGTCACCGAGGCGGGTGGCGAGGACGACGACCCGGTCTGGTCCTCGAAGGACTGCCCCGCCGCGGCCGGTCCGCTGTTCCTGAAGGTCCCGGCGGGCGCGACGGTGATCCACACGGTCGACTGGAACCGCACGCTGTCCGCCCCCGGCTGCGCGACCCCTCCGGCGGGCAAGGCCGGCCCGGGAACGTACCTCCTGGAGGCGAAGATCCCCGGCGAACCGGTCCAGCGAGCCTCGTTCGTCCTCGCGAAGGACTGACCGAGCCCCAGCCATCTCCAGCCCGTCCGGCGCTTGAGGACGGACCGTCCAGGCGGACGAGCGACGCGCCTACGGGGCCGGGCGGGCCCGGCAAACCCAGCCTGTCCGGCGTTTGAGGACGGGCCCCTCGGCGCGGGCGGGCGACGGGCCTGCGGGGCCGGGCAAGCCCGTATGAGCACCGCCCGTCCAGGCCCGGGGTTCCGTCCTCAACCGCCGGACGGGCTGATCGTGGTCGGGGTCCGGTCCTGAAGCGCGCCGGGCGGCACGCGAAAGAGGGCGCCCACCCGGACGCCCTCACCCGCGGCCGGCCTCAGACGTACCGCTCCAGGATCGACGACTCCGCCAGCCGCGAAAGCCCCTCCCGCACGCTGCGCGCCCGCGCCTCGCCGACGCCGTCCACCGTCTGGAGGTCGTCCACGCTCGCCGCCAGCAGCTTCTGCAGACCGCCGAAGTGCTCCACCAGCCGCTCGATGATCGCCCCCGGCAGCCGCGGCACCTTCGCCAGCAGCCGGAAGCCCCGCGGGGACACCGCCGAGTCCAGCGTCTCGGGCGAGCCGCTGTAGCCCAGCGCCCGCGCCACCACCGCCAGCTCCAGCAGCTCCGTGTGGCTCAGCGCGTCCAGTTCGGTCAGCGCCTCGGCCACCGTGCGCGACCGCTTCGCCGTCGGCTCGGGCACATAGTCCCGGACGACCAGCTCCCGCTCCGGCTCCACCCCGGCGATCAGCTCGTCCAGCTGGAGGGAGAGCAGACGTCCGTCGGTGCCGAGCTCGACCACGTACTCCGCGATCTCCGTGGCGATCCGCCGCACCATCTCCAGCCGCTGCGCCACCGCCGTCACGTCCCGGACGGTGACCAGGTCCTCGATCTCCAGCGCGGACAGCGTGCCCGCCACCTCGTCGAGGCGCAGTTTGTACCGCTCCAGCGTGGCGAGCGCCTGATTGGCCCGGGACAGGATGGCGGAGGACTCCTCCAGGACCCGGCGTTCCCCGTCCACGTACAGCGCGATCAGACGCATCGACTGGGAGACGGAGACGACGGGGAAGCCGCACGCCTTGGAGACCCGGTCCGCCGTACGGTGCCGGGTGCCCGTCTCCTCCGTGTGGATCGAGGCGTCGGGGACCAGCTGCACACCGGCCCGCAGGATCTTGGTCATGTCCTTGTCGAGGATCAGCGCCCCGTCGAGCTTGCACAGCTCGCGCAGGCGCGTCGCCGTGAACTCCACGTCCAGCACGAATCCGCCGGTGCACATCGACTCGACGGTCTTGTCCATGCCCAGCACGATCAGCCCACCGGTATTGCCGCGGAGAATGCGCTCCAGGCCGTCCCGCAGGGCCATTCCGGGCGCCACCGCGCTCAACGAGGCGCGCATCAGCGCCTCGTTACCGGTGCCTTGGCCGGACTTTCCGGGCGTCGTCGCCCGGTCGTTGGCTGCCACTGCACTCCTCCGGTCACAGGTTGCGGTGCCCTTGCGTCCCCCATGCCGTGTCCACGGGCGGGCGAGACCAGGGCAAAGTCTACCGGCGCGCGCTCTCCTCCTGTGGTGCCTCCTGACGAGACCGGCGCGGGAGGACCCGCAGAGCATCGCCCATGTCGGCGACTTCGGTGACCTTCATACCGGCCGGGACTCTTCCCGGGTCGGTCGGAACGAGCGCGTGGGTGAAGCCCAGACGGTGCGCCTCGGCCAGTCTGCGCTGCACCCCGGTGACCCTCCTGACCTCGCCCGCGAGCCCCACCTCACCGATCGCGACCAGGTTCTTCGGGAGCGGGGTGTCGCTGGCCGCGCTGGCCAGCGCGAGCGCGATCGCCAGGTCCGCGGCGGGCTCGGTGAGCTTCACGCCACCCACCGTCGCGCTGTAGATGTCCCGCTTGCCCAGCGCGGTGATCCGGCCGCGCTGCTCCAGCACGGCGAGCATCATCGAGACCCGGGAGGTCTCCAGACCGGAGGTCGTGCGCCGGGGCGAGGGGATCTGCGAGTCGACGGTGAGCGCCTGCACCTCGGCGACCAGGGGCCGCTTGCCCTCCAGCGTCACCGTCAGACAGGTGCCCGGTACCGCCACGTCGCGGCGGGTCAGGAAGAGGCCCGAGGGGTCGGCGAGTCCGGTGATGCCCTCGTCGTGCAGCTCGAAGCAGCCGACCTCGTCGGTCGCCCCGTAACGGTTCTTGACGCCGCGCACCAGACGCAGCCGGGCATGGCGGTCGCCCTCGAAGGACAGCACGACGTCCACCAGGTGCTCCAGCAGCCGGGGCCCGGCGATCGCGCCGTCCTTCGTGACGTGGCCGACGAGCAGCGTGGCCATCCCGCGCTCCTTGGAGGCCCGGATCAGCGCTCCGGCGACCTCCCGGACCTGGGCCATCCCGCCCGGCGCGCCGTCGATCTCGGGCGAGGCGACCGTCTGCACCGAGTCCAGGACGAGCAGCGAGGGCTTCACCGCGTCCAGATGGCCGAGCACCGCGGACAGATCGGTCTCCGCCGCGAGATAGAGGTGGTCGTTGATCGCCCGGATCCGGTCGGCCCGCATCCGGACCTGGCTCGCGGACTCCTCGGCGGTCACATAGAGCGTGCGGTGGTCGTCGCTCGCCGCCTTGGCCGCCACGTCCAGCAGCAGTGTCGACTTGCCGACCCCCGGCTCGCCCGCCAGCAGCACGACCGCGCCCGGCACGAGCCCGCCGCCGAGCACCCGGTCCAGCTCACCGACGCCGGTCGAGCGGGCGGTGGCCTGCCGGCTGTCGACCTGGCCGATCGGCACGGCCGCCGTGGAGACCCGGCCGGCCGCGGTGGTGCGCACGGCGGGGGCGCCGCCGAACTCCTCGACCGTCCCCCACGCCTGGCACTCGGGACAACGGCCGAGCCACTTGGCGGTGGTCCAGCCGCATTCGGTACAGCGGTAGGACGGCCGGTCCTTCGCGGATTTCGTACGGGCAGCCATGGCGCCACCGTATAGGTGGGGTACGACAACGCCTCCCGGGCGGCGGCGTGCGGGGCCCTGCCGCGCGCAGGGCGCACGGAAGCACTCCGGAGCACTTCGTGCGGAATCCATGATCCCTGTCCTCTTTCGAGGGATACGTTCACCCGTAAGGATTAAATGTGCTCCAGGGGCACTTGAGGCATGTGCTCCTCTGCCTACGGTCGCCGGGTGACGAGCAGCAGACTGGAGACCCCGACGCACACCACCGGCGCACACCGGGCGCACCGCCGAACACCCCACGCCCCGGCACAGCGGCCGCCCGCACGTTACGAGCCGTATCTCGACGGACTCTTCACCTACTGCCTCTCCGCGCTCTGCGACCACGACGCGGCCGTCGAGGCGCTCGGCGCCGTCCTGGCGGTCGCGGAACGGCAGGACGCCCGGGGGCCCACGGGCGAGGAGGAACGTACATCCTGGCTGTACGCGCTGGCCCGCTGGACCTGCCTGCGCAGTCTCACCGAGCGGGGACGCGGCCACCGGGCCCACCGCCGCCCCTCCGAGACGGTCAAGCCGCCCCGCACGGCCAAGGCCTCCGCCACGCGGAAGCGCTCCGAGGCCTCCGCGTCGCCCCGGCACCAGGGGGCGCACACCGCCCGGCGCACGCCGGAGCACACCTTGCCCGCCACCCCCGAGGACGCCGTCACGCCCGCCCCCTTTGAGTCGCCGGCCGCCGAAGCCCGCCGCCGGGAGCTCGCCACGCTCGCCTGGCCCGAGGCCGCGGGCACCACCCCGGAGCAGCGCGAAGCCCTCGAACTGGCCGTACGCCACCGGCTCGCCCCGCGTGCCGTCGCCGCCGTGCTCGGCCTGGAACCGGCCACCGCCCGGGAGCTGCTGGCCGGCGCGGCCTGCGAGGTGGAGCGCACCCGCGCGGCCCTCGCCGTCGTCGAGACCGGCGACTGCCCCACCGTCGTCCGGCTCACCGGCGACCACCGGGTGCTGCTCTCGGCCGCCCTGCGCCGCGAGCTCGTCCGGCACGTCGACGACTGCCCCCGCTGCCGCCGTGCCGCCGAGCGGGCCGATGCCGCGGGGCCCTGGCCCGGAGCGGTCCTGGCTCTGT
>NZ_NTGZ01000128.1 GCF_002551245.1 Streptomyces sp. rh34 | reverse complement strand
CGCTCAGAGATGTGTATAAGAGACAGCGGCCATGTCGTCGGCCCCGGCCAGCAGGGCCGCGAGGAACCCGCCGGTGAACGCGTCGCCCGCCCCCGTCGAATCGACCGGCTCGCGCACCGGCGGGGCGGGGACACGGCCGACGACCTCGCCCCCGGCGGCCAGCACGGCGCCCCGCGCGCCCAGGGTGACGACGACGCGCGGGAACCACCGGCTCAACTCGGCCGCCGCGGACTCCGGCGCGGGCAGTCCGGTGAGCAGCCGGGCCTCGTCCGCGTTCGGCAGCAGCAGCTCCGCCCCCTCCGCGAACTCCAGGAAACGCTGGGGCCCCAGCTCGCCGAGGAACCCGGCCGACGCCGGGTCCACGCTCACCGGGACGCCCCGCTCCACGGCGGTGCGCAGCGCGAGGAGGGCGGCGGCCCGGCTCGTCGCGGCGAACAGGAGGTAGCCGGAGAGATGCAGCCGCCCTGTGCCGTCGAGCATCGTGGGCGCGAAATCCTCGACGGCGAGCCGCAGCACCGCCCCGCCGTCGGTCAGGAACGTGCGCTCGGCCGCCGCGTCGACCAGGGCGATGACGGTCGCCGTCGGGAACGCGTCGTCCACCGCCAGGAACGCCCGCACCCCCGCCCGCTCCAGCTCCTCCCGGTGCCAGTCGGCCGACTCCGCCCCCGCCCTGGCCAGCAGCCGGACCTCCGGGCAGCCGGAACGCACGGCCCAGCAGGCGACGTTGGCCCCCGCGCCGCCCGCCAGCGTACGGATCCGGGCCGCCGTGTCCGTACCGTGGGCGAGCGCCGATCCGTACCGCGCCACCACATCCGTGACCACGTCCCCCACCACCAACAGCCCACCGCCCGCCGCCGGACGGTTCACCGGGCGTCCGCCGCCGCGACGGCGATCCGCGCCGCGAGAGCCACGTTTCCGCGGACGGCCGCCAGGTTCGCCTCCAGCGACGCGCCCCCGGTCCGCCGCACCAGCTGGTCCAGCAGGAACGGAGTCACGCCCTGCCCCGAGATGCCCCGCTCCCGGCACGCGTCCAGCGCCTCCGCCAGCACCCGGTCGTGCAGTACCGGATCCAACTGAGCCCGTTCCGCCACGGGGTTGGCGACGATCAGCGCGGCTGCCGGGCCGCCCAGCACCTCCTTCGCCCGGATGACCTCCACCACCTCCTCGGGGCTGCGCACCGTCCAGTCGACGGGTTCGCCGGAGCTGCTCAGGTAGAAGCCGGGGAAGTGTTCGGTGCCGTAGCCGACGATGCCGACACCGAGGGTCTCCAGCCGCTGGAGGGTCGCCGGGACGTCGAGGATCGACTTGACCCCCGCGCAGACCACGGTGATCCCGGTGCGGGCGAGCAGCCGCAGATCGGCCGACTCGTCCTGGTTCTCGGCCCACTCCCGGTGTACGCCGCCGAGCCCGCCCGTCGCGAAGACGCCGAGGCCCGCCCGCGCCGCCAGGAACGCCGTCGCGGACACCGTCGTCGCCCCGCTCGCCCCGGCGGCGAGCGCCGGGGCGAGATCACGGTGCCCCAGCTTGCGTACCGCCGGGTCCCCGGCGATCCGCCCCAACTGGTCCTCGCTCAGGCCGACCTGGGCCCGCCCGTCCAGGACGGCGATGGTGGCCGGGACAGCGCCGGCGGACCGGACGAGCCCCTCCAGCTCCCGCGCCACGGACAGGTTGCGGGGGCGCGGCAGACCGTGCGCGATGATCGTCGACTCCAGCGCCACCACGGGCAGACCCGCCTCCAGCGCGGCGCGCACCTCCTCCGAGAGCGCTGGTTCGTAGGCGTCCGTCTCAGGGTTCTTCGTATCCGCGGGACGTTGGTCCGGTGGGTTCTGAGGCATGCCCCCATCCCTGTCGCGGCCGGCAGGGGCGCAAACCACGGACGGTGGACCCGTGGCGGGTCCTGGCGGTGGGGTGGCCGGAAGCGGTCGCTAAGGTGACCGGCCATGACGACACATGACCAGGTCCCCGCCTCCTTCGCCGTGCACATCCCGGACGCCGAACTCGTACCGGAACCCCTCGATCCGGCGCAGATCGTCTCGGGCGAACCCGTGGTGACGGGCAAGGTGCTCTGGGAATCGGCCGACGGCAAGCAGCTCCGGGGGATCTGGCAGATCACACCCGGCGTGGTCACCGACACCGAGGCGAACGAGCTGTTCGTGGTCGTCAGCGGACGGGCGACGGTCGAGGTCGAGGGCGGGGCGACGCTGGAGATCGGCCCGGGGGTCGCCTGCGTCCTGCGCGAGGGCGACCGGACGACCTGGACGGTTCACGAGACGCTCCGCAAGGCGTACCACATCAGCCTCTGACGGCGGTGGCTCGTAGCTGAGGCCGTCTCTGCGGCAGCCGTGGTGGCTGTGGCTGTGGCGGTGGTGGCCGGGGTAGCCGGTCCGGCGGGTGTCAGCCGCTGACCGTTCCCGGCCGCCGCAGGCTCCGGCGCAGGGCGATCGCGGCGACCGGCAACAGCAGAGCGGCGCCGATCGCGTTGAGGGGGCCGTACCCCCACTGCGCGACGATCACCCCGGCCGCCGCCCCGCCGACGGCCGCCGCCGCGTTCATGGTCAGGTCCGACAGCCCCTGCACCGCGGCGTGGGCCGACCGCGGTACCGCGTCGGTGAGCAGCGCCGAACCGGCGATCATCCCCGCCGACCAGCCGAGGCCCAGCAGGAACAGGCCCGCGGCGGTCTGCCCGTGCCGGGGCCCGGCGGTGCCCGCGAGCAGCGCGGCGCAGCTCAGCAGTCCGACGGCCAGCCCGATCACGGCCAGCCGGCCGAACCGGTCGGCCAGCCACCCCATCACCGGTGAGAACGCGTACATGCCCGCGATGTGCCCGCTGATCACGAGTCCGATCAACTGGAGACCCGCGCCGTGCCGGCCCAGGTCGACCGGGGTCATGACCATGATCGACACCATGGCGGTGTGCGACACGGTGACCGTCAGCAGGGCGAGCCGCGCCATCGGCGACTCCCGGACGGCCTCGACGCCGGCGCGCAGGGAGCGCTTCGGCGGCCCCGCCGGGCCCTCCGGGGCCAGGGCGCGGGCGGTGAGGAGCGGATCCGGACGCAGCGCGAGCGCCACGACCAGCCCGGCGAGCAGGAACACGGCTGCCGAGCACAGGTACGGTCCGGCGGCCTCGGGCACCGGCGTACCGCGGAACAGCCGGCCGGCCGGGGCCGAGATGTTGGGGCCCACGACCGAGCCGATCGTGGTGGCCCAGACGACGGTGGAGATCGCCCGCCCCCGCCGCTCCGGCCCCACCAGGTCGGCCGCCGCGAACCGGGCCTGGAGACCGGCCAGGGACCCCGCGCCGAACGCGGCCATGCCGAGCAGCAGCAGCGGGAAGCTGGGCAGCATCGTGGCGAGGACCACCAGGCCACCGCCCAGCGCACCGATCAGATAGGCGAGTGCCAGGCCGGACCTGCGGCCCCGGGCGGTCATCAGGGCGGCCAGCGGCAGTGACAGCAGCGCCGTGCCGACGACGGACGCGGTCGGCGCCAGCCCGGACAGCGCCTCCGACCCGCTCACCTCGGCGGCCAGTATCGGGGCCAGGGCGATGCCGACGGCCACGCCGAGGCCGCCGAGTATCTGGCTGACGATGAGCACGGCCGACGTCCGGCGCTGGAGAGCCGGCAGACCGGCGGCCGTGACCTGGGTGAGGGAGAGGGGTCGCGTCACCGGCGCAGTGTGTCACCGCCCGGCCGCCGCCGTGCACCCGGGCGGGTGAACGGGCCCTGACGGTGATCGATCGGACGCGTCCTAGAACAGCGGCTGCGGCAGGACCCCCTCCAGCGCCAGCAGCCGCCGCTTGGTCTCCAGACCGCCACCGAACCCGCCCAGGCCACCGTCGCTCTCCACCACCCGGTGACACGGAACCACCACCGGCAGTGGGTTGGCCCCCATGGCCGCGCCCACCGCCTGCGCCCCCTCCGGCCGGCCGACCCGTGCGGCCAGCTCCCCGTACCCGACGACCGTCCCGTAGGGCACCCCGGACGCCAGCTCGCGGAGCACCTCACGGTGGAACCCGGAGGTCAACGACCAGTCCAGCGCGAGGTCGAGATCCTGCCGCTCGCCCGCGAAATACGCCGCGAGCACGCGTATGGGCTCGGCGAGCCGCGCGGAGCCGGGCGCCTCCACCGGCTCCGCGCCGAACCGGGTCCGCAACCGGTCGAGGACCGTGTCCCGCACGGCGGGGCGGGCATGGAAGGACACACTCACCAGACCGGACCCGGTCGCGGCGAGCAGCAGCGGACCGACGTCGCTGTCCACGACGGTCCACTCGACGGCCGGCCCGGCACCGTCGGCGGAGAACCGACGGGCCCGCCACCCCGCCGCGTCAGCTCGTCGCGTCGCGCACCACGTCGGGGAAGTTGGTGATGATGCCGTCGACCCCGTAGTCGCGGGCCTTCGCCGCGTCCGCCGCCTTGTTGACCGTCCACGTGTTCACCCGCAGGCGCTTGCCGTGCGGGCCCTTGAGCCGCTGGACGGCCGCCACGTAGTCGGCGCCGATCGTCGCGTACGAGGGGTTGATCTGATCGGTGAACGCCGCGTACGAGGGCAGGTCCGCCACCGCGGGTGTGCCCAGGAAGCCGGTCGTGATGTCGGGGCGCAGGCTGTGCACCTTCTTCACGCTGTCGGCGCCGAAGCTCTGGATGACCAGCCGGCTCCGTACGTGGGAGCGGTCCAGCCACCCCGACCGCCCCAGGACCTGGATGATGTCCCGCTCGATGCCCGGGTAGGTCGCCGGGCTCTTGATCTCCAGGAGCAGCTTCTGCCGGTTGCGCTCCATACGGTCCAGGAACTGGGTGAGCGTCGGCACCCGGGCCCCGGCGAACCGCGCTCCGAACCAGCTGCCCGCGTCGAGCTTCGCCACCTCCGCCGCGGTGAAGTCCTTGACCGCCCACGGCGCCCGGTCGGGGAAGACCTGCTCGGCGTCCGTCGTGCGCTTCAGGTTGGTGTCGTGCAGCACGACGAGCACGCCGTCGCGGGTGCGGTGGACGTCGTTCTCGACCCATTCGATGCCGAGCGCGTCGGCGGCGTCGACGGCGGCGAGGGTGTTCTCCGGCGCGTAGCCCGACGCCCCCCGGTGGGCCACGACGACCGGGGCGTCCCGGCGCTCCGGAGCCTCGGGCCGGTCGGCGGGCAGCAGCAGAGCGCCGGCGCCGAGCAGGGCGGCGGCCGTGGTGGAGGCGGTGGCGGTGCGGACGAACACGGGGACTCCTCACGTCGGGAGTGTGCGGACACGCAGAGAGTGACAGCGGCTCGCCAACGCCCGGCGGGGCGGCGATGGCCGCGAAATGAACGGAACCTTCGAACCCGGGGCCACCGCCGGAGCAGGGCACGCGGCTGTGCCGATAAAATGTGCTTTCTTTGTCTGTCTGCCGGGACTCGCCCCTTAAGGACCCTCCTCGACCCCGGGCTTTCTCGAAGGGCGTACGCGCATGCAAGGAACAGTCGACGGATTCACCCACGGCCTGGTGACCCCGGTCGCGGCTTTCCTCATGGCCGCCCTGGGAGCCGCCCTCGGACTCCGCTGCACCACCCGGTCCCTTCATGCCGCGCGCACCTGGCGGGCCGGCTGGCTGGCGCTGGGTTCGCTGTCCATCGGCTCCGGGGTGTGGACCATGCACTTCGTCGCGATGACGGGCTTCACCGTCCGGGAGACGCCGATCTCCTACGACAAGCCCCTCACCTTCGCGGGCCTGGCCGTGGCCGTGGTGATGGTCGGCATCGGCATCTTCATTGTCGGGTACCGGGGCGCGACCCGCATGGCGTTGATCACGGGAGGCACCATCACCGGCCTCGGCATCGCCTCCATGCACTATCTCGGCATGGCGGGCATGCGCATGGACGCGCGGCTCGCGTACGACACCCCGCTCGTCGTCCTCTCGGTGCTGATCGCCGGATGCGCCGCCACGGGCGCCCTGTGGGCGGCCGTCACCCTCCGAGGAGCCCTCTCCGGCGTCGGCGCGAGCATCCTGATGGCCGTCGCCGTGACCGGGATGCACTACACCGGCATGGCCGCGCTCGACGTGCACCTGCACCTGCCGCCCACCCTGCCCTCCGACTTGGCCGACGTCCTGCCCGGCGACCGGCCCGCCGAGATGATCGGCCCGATGCTGGCCGGCCCCGGCTGCTTCCTGCTCCTCGCCGCCGTGGTGCTCCTGTTCGACCCCAGGGCCGTGACGGGCGGAGCCGCCCCGGACCCACGGGCGGGGCTGCGCCCGCGGAGCACCGGCCGGGAGGGGGCGGGAGGGGCCCGGTACCGCTGATCCGGGGCCGTTGTCAGTGGCGAGCCGTACGGTGGATGCATGCGGCCCGTTTCCAAGATCGAACGTTCGGTGGCGCCCTTCGAGGTCGTCAGTCCCTACCAGCCCAGCGGCGACCAGCCGGCGGCCATCGCCGAGCTGGAGCGGCGTATCCGCGCGGATGAGAAGGACGTCGTCCTGCTCGGCGCGACCGGCACCGGCAAGTCGGCGACCACCGCCTGGATGATCGAGAAGCTGCAGCGCCCCACCCTGGTGATGGCGCCGAACAAGACCCTCGCCGCCCAGCTGGCCAACGAGTTCCGTGAGCTCCTCCCGAACAACGCGGTGGAGTATTTCGTCTCGTACTACGACTACTACCAGCCCGAGGCGTACGTCCCGCAGTCGGACACCTACATCGAGAAGGACTCCTCCATCAACGAGGAGGTCGAGCGGCTGCGCCACTCGGCGACGAACTCGCTGCTCACCCGGCGCGACGTCGTCGTGGTCGCCTCCGTCTCCTGCATCTACGGCCTCGGCACGCCCCAGGAGTACGTGGACCGCATGGTCCAGCTCAAGGTCGGCGAGGAGATCGACCGCGACCAGCTGCTGCGCCGCTTCGTCGAGATGCAGTACAGCCGCAACGACCTGGCGTTCACCCGCGGCACCTTCCGGGTCCGGGGCGACACCATCGAGATCTTCCCGGTCTACGAGGAGCTCGCCGTCCGGATCGAGATGTTCGGCGACGAGATCGAGGCCCTGTCCACGCTCCACCCGCTGACCGGCGAGATCATCAGCGAGGACCCCACGGTCCACGTCTTCCCCGCCAGCCACTATGTCGCCGGGCCCGAGCGCATGGAGAAGGCCGTCAGCGGCATCGAACAGGAGCTGGAGCAGCGCCTGGCCGAGCTGGACAAGCAGGGCAAGATGCTGGAGGCCCAGCGACTGCGCATGCGCACCACGTACGACATCGAGATGCTCCGCCAGATCGGCACCTGCTCCGGCGTCGAGAACTACTCGATGCACTTCGACGACCGCGCCCCCGGCACCGCCCCCAACACCCTCCTCGACTACTTCCCGGACGACTTCCTGCTCGTCCTGGACGAGTCCCACGTCACGGTCCCGCAGATCGGCGCGATGTACGAGGGGGACGCCTCCCGCAAGCGGACCCTCGTCGACCACGGCTTCCGGCTGCCGTCCGCGATGGACAACCGGCCGCTGAAGTGGGAGGAGTTCCTGAAGCGGATCGACCAGACGGTCTACCTCTCCGCCACTCCGGGGAAGTACGAGCTCTCGCGCGGCGACGGGTTCGTCGAGCAGATCATCCGCCCCACCGGCCTGGTCGACCCGGAGGTCGTGGTCAAGCCCACCGAGGGCCAGATCGACGACCTGGTCCACGAGATCCGCAAGCGCGTCGAGCGCGACGAGCGGGTCCTGGTCACCACGCTCACCAAGAAGATGTCGGAGGACCTCACCGACTACTTCCTGGAGCTCGGCATCCAGGTCCGCTATCTGCACAGCGACGTCGACACCCTGCGCCGCATCGAGCTGCTGCGCGAGCTGCGCTCCGGCGAGTACGACGTGCTCGTCGGCATCAACCTCCTGCGCGAGGGCCTCGACCTCCCCGAGGTGTCCCTCGTGGCCATCCTCGACGCCGACAAGCAGGGCTTCCTGCGCTCCGGCACCTCACTCATCCAGACCATCGGCCGCGCCGCCCGTAACGTCTCCGGCCAGGTCCACATGTACGCCGACAAGATCACTCCGGCCATGGCGCAGGCGATCGACGAGACGAACCGCCGCCGCGAGAAGCAGGTCGCGTACAACACCGAGCGCGGCATCGACCCGCAGCCGCTGCGCAAGAAGATCAACGACATCGTCGCGACCATCGCCCGTGAGGAGGTCGACACCGAGCAGCTGCTCGGCACCGGCTACCGGCAGGGCAAGGAGGCCAAGGCGCCGGTGCCCGCGCTCGGCGGCAAGGCCGCCAAGGGCGGGGCGAAGGGGAGGGCGGCCTCGCCGGGCGCGGTTCTCAGCGACCGGCCCGCGACCGAGCTGGCCGGGATCATCGAGGAGATGACCGAGCGGATGCGGGCCGCCGCCGCGGATCTGCAGTTCGAGGTGGCCGCCCGGCTGCGCGACGAGGTCGGTGAACTGAAGAAGGAACTGCGCCAGATGAAGGAAGCGGGTCTCGCCTGATCCCGGTGACCCGACCGGCGCGGGATCGCCGCTGAAGAGTGCCGGTCCCGCGCCGGTTCCGGAGCGGATTCCGGCGGGGGTCAGGGCGTGGATTGCGTGGCGCCGGGCCCACCGTGCCGGGTGTGTTGCAAGACCGACACGAAAACGGACCGAGCCTGCTGCCGCCCGGGGTGGAATGCGTAGGGTGCGGGGAAACCGCACACGGATGGTTGCGGGGCAATGCCGAGAGGGGACAGCGCGTGACGGTCAATATGACCAAGGGTCAGGCCATCAGCCTGCAGAAGAGCGACGGGGGGACCCTGACCGCGGTACGGATGGGGCTCGGCTGGCAGGCGGCTCCGCGCCGTGGCCTGTTCGGTTCGCGCACCCGCGAGGTCGACCTGGACGCCTCGGCGGTGCTCTTCGCCGAGAAGCAGCCGGTCGACGTCGTGTTCTTCCGCCACCTCGTCAGCGATGACGGCTCGGTCAAGCACACCGGTGACAACCTGGTCGGCGGCGCCGGCGCCGGCGGCGACGACGAGGCGATCCTCGTCGACCTCCAGCGCGTACCGGTCCACATCGACCAGATCGTCTTCACGGTGAACTCCTTCACCGGGCAGACGTTCCAGGAGGTCCGACACGCCTTCTGCCGCATCGTCGACGAGACCAACGGCCAGGAGCTCGCCCGGTACACGCTCGACGGCGGCGGCCAGTACACCGCCCAGATCATGGCGAAGGTGCACCGCGCGGGCAGCGGATGGCAGATGACGGCCCTCGGGAACCCGGCCAACGGCCGCACGTTCCAGGACCTGATGCCGTCGATCCTTCCGCACCTGTAGGACCCGCACCGGTCCGGCGGGGCCGACACCGCAACGGCCGGGGGTGGCTCCCGGCGGCATCCGCCGCCGGGAGCCACCCCCGCACGCGGCACGCACAGGACCCATACGCGCGACACCGGGTCACGCACGTCCGTACACGGTCACGCACGCACGGCACAGCAGAACACGGCATCGCACGGCACCGCGCCCACGAGCGCGCGGGCCATCGTCGAGGGGGACAGGGCAATGACGGCCGAACTGGTCCGGGGGCAGAACCACACCTTGCCCCAGACCCGTCTGGAGATCCGGGTCTCGGCGGGCACGCCCGTCGTGGCCGGGGCCACCCTCGGCGACGAACGGGGCACGGTGCGCGGCGTCGAGTGGATCGCCCACCCCGGCTCGCCCCAGCTCCCCGGGCTGGAGGTCTCCCAGCAGGCGGCGGCCGACCACCGCCTCGCCGTCGACCTGGAGGCGTTGCCGACCGGCGCCCACCGGGTCACCGTGCTGCTCGCACTCCCCGTCGGAGCGGGCGGCCCGGCACGGTTCGGCGCCGTCCCCGCCCCCTTCGTCGCCGTCACCGGGCTCGACGGCGCCGAGATCGCCACCTTCACGCTCACCGGCCTGGACGCCGAGTCCGCGGTCAGCGCCCTGGAGCTCTACCGCCGCCAGGACGCCTGGAAGGTCCGCGCCGTGGGACAGGGGTACGCCGGCGGGCTCGCCGAGATGCTCGCCGACCAGGGCGTGGCCGAGGCCGCCGGACTGGCCGGATCCATTCAGGAGGCCGTCACCCGGGGCCTGGCCCGTTCGGTGACGCGGCCACCCCGGCCCCAGGGAGGCGACCGCGTACGGCACGCGACGGGTGCCGCGGACCACCGCCCGCCCCCACCGCCCCCGGCCCCCGAGCCGCTGACCGACCCGGCCACCACCCCTGAGCCGCACTCCGCCCAGGGCCCGGCCGCCGCGTCACCCGCCGCCGACGGCCCCATCAACTACGCGCACCCCAGGCGGCAGCACACGGCACCCCCGTCGCCCCCGCCCGCCGCGCCTCCGGCCCAGCCCGGACAGGCCGCGCAGCCGGTCGCCGGGGACGCCACCGGCTGGTCGATGGACGAGCGCCTCTACAACCAGATCTGGGGCATGTTCGAGGACCTGGCCCGCGCCGTCGCCGCCTACCGCTCCGCCGTGGACTTCGCCGAGTCCCGCATGGACCAGGAGATCGACCGGGCGCTCTCCGTCCCGCGCAACCGGATCGGCGGCGCGGGCGACCGTGCCCGCGAGGGGGCTCGCGCCAAGCGCGACGAGCTGGCCGTCCGGGCCCGGGAGGCCCTCGACCGCGATCTGGCCCAGCTGGCCGCCGAGGCGGCCGTCGTCGAGCCCGCGCTCCCGGCCGCGTACGCCGGATGGGCCAACCCCGTCTGGCACGCCCACCAGGTCCCCATGGAGATACCGATGGCCCTGCGCATCGGCGACCTCCACCTTCCCGAGCGCACCGACCTGCGCGTCCCGCTGCTCGTCCGGCTGCCGCTGGAGCGCGGGATCTGGGTGGACAGCGGACGGACGGCGTCGGAGGCGGCCGCCCCGATGGACACGGACCGGCTGCGCCGGCTGGCCGTGGAGACCGCGGTCACCCACGCGGCGCGGCTGCTCGCGGTGTATCCCCCCGGTGAGTTCTCGGTGCACGTCATCGACCCGGCGGGCGCCGCGGCCGGCCCGCTCGCGCCGCTGGTCGACGCGGGCGTCCTCGCGGGGCCTCCCGCCGCCGGACCCGGGGGAGTGGCCTCGGTCCTCGCCCACCTCACCCGGCGGGTGGACCTGGTGCAGATGGCGGTGCGGGCCGGGGCGGCCGATTCGCTCCCGCCCGATCTGGACACCGGCGAGCAGCTCCTGGTGGTCAACGACTTCCCGCACGGTTTCGACGACCGGGCCGTCACCCAGCTCCGCTATCTCGCCGACGAGGGCCCCGCGGTCGGGGTGCACCTCCTGATGGTCGCGGACCGGGAGGAGGCCAGTGCCTACGGGCCGGTGCTCGACCCGCTGTGGCGTTCGCTGTTGCGGATCACCCCGGTCGCCGACAGCCACCTCGCCGATCCCTGGGTAGGGCACGCCTGGACGTACGAGCCGCTGACCGTCCCGCCGGGCAGCCGCGTCCTGGAACAGGTGCTCGCGGCGGTGGCAGCCGCCCGCCGAGCCGCCGGCCGCTGACGAGCACACGGTTCTGAGCTGCGGTTTTGACGATCCCTTTACCCTTTCCTTTACCTTTCCTTGGTGATGCCTGTACTGTTTGGGGAACGGAGGGGAGTACTCCTTACGCGGCGTCCCGTCAATACGGACCGTTATCGGTCCCGGGGCGCCGGCCCAGGCGCGCACACCACGTGCGGGGTGGAAGAGACCTCCGGCAGCGACGACGCTGATCAGTAGCCGTAGCGAACTGCCGGAGGCGCAGTGGACGTTTCATGGACCGTATGGGCCCTGACCATTCTTGGTTTGTCAGCCCTGATCGCCGTCGACTTCTTCATCGGGCGCAAGCCCCATGACGTGTCGACCAAGGAAGCCGGAATCTGGACGATCGTCTGGATCGCGCTGGCCGTGCTCTTCGGTGCCGGGCTCGCGGTCTTCGGTGAGACCCAGGCCTCCGGCGAGTTCTTCGCGGGATTCATCACCGAGAAGTCGCTGAGCGTTGACAACCTCTTCGTCTTCGTCCTGATCATGGCGAAGTTCTCGGTGCCCTCACACCTCCAGCAGCGTGTGCTGCTCATCGGTGTGCTGATCGCCCTGGTGCTCCGGGCGATCTTCATCGCCGCCGGTGCCGCCGTGATCGCGAACTTCTCGTGGGTGTTCTACATCTTCGGCGCGTTCCTGATCTACACCGCCTGGAAGCTCATCCAGGAGGCGCGCGCCGACGAGGAGGACGAGGAGTTCGAGGAGAACCGCCTCCTCAAGAAGATCGAGCACCGCTTCGGTGTCGCCGACCAGTACCACGGCACGAAGCTCTTCATCCAGAAGAACGGCAAGCGCATCATGACCCCGCTGATGGTGGTCATGCTCGCCATCGGTATGACGGACGTGCTGTTCGCGCTGGACTCCATCCCGGCGATCTTCGGCCTGACCCAGGACCCGTACATCGTCTTCACGGCCAACGCGTTCGCGCTGATGGGTCTGCGTCAGCTGTACTTCCTCATCGGCGGTCTGCTGAAGAAGCTGGTCCACCTCAGCTACGGCCTGTCGGTGATCCTCGGCTTCATCGGCGTCAAGCTGGTGCTGCACGCCCTGCACGAGTCCGGGGTGCACGTGCCCGAGATCTCCATCCCGTTCTCGCTCTCCGTCATCTGCGGCGTCCTGGTGATCACCACGATCACCAGCCTGATCGCCAACAAGAAGCAGGCGGCGGCCGAGGCGGAGGAGGCCGCGAAGGCCGAGACCGCCGGCCCGGCCGACGAGGAGAGCAAGAGCGTCAACAGCTGACCCGGGGCCGCCCCGAGCGGCACAGGGACACACCGGCAGCGGCCGGGGCGGTAACGGCGAAGGCCGTCCGCTCCGGCCGCTGCCGCGTGCGTATGGGTACGGGTGGTGGGTGGTGTGTGCGGGCTACCAGCCGCGGGCACGCCACTCGGGCAGCTGGGGCCGCTCGTCACCGAGCGTCGTGTCGTGGCCGTGGCCCGGGTAGACCCACGTCTCGTCGGGCAGCCGGTCGAACAGCTTCGTCTCGACGTCGTGCAAGAGGCTCGCGAACGCCTCGGGATCCTGACGGGTGTTTCCGACCCCGCCCGGGAACAGGCAGTCCCCGGTGAACAGATGCGGAGCGCCGTGCGGGTCGTCGTAGACCAGGGCGATGGAGCCCGGGGTGTGACCGGCCAGATGGCGGGCGGTCAGCTCGACCCGGCCGACGGTGACGGTGTCGCCGTCCTCGACCGGGACGTCGGTCGGGACGGGGATGCCCTCGGTGTCGTAGCGTCCCGCGTACGTCCGGGCGCCGGTCGCCCCGACCACCTCGGCCAGCGCCTGCCAGTGGTCCCCGTGCCGGTGGGTGGTGACGACGGAGGCGATTCCGTCGTCACCGATCAGCGCGAGCAGGGTCTGCGGCTCGGCGGCCGCGTCGATCAGCAGCTGCTCGCCGGTCGTCCGGCAGCGCAGCAGATAGGCGTTGTTGTTCATCTCGCCGACGGCGACCTTGGAGATCATCAGATCCGTCAGTTCGTGCACGCTCGCCGGTCCGCCGACCTTCACCGCTCCGCTGTACGTCATACGGATCAGCCTATAGCGGAGGCAGCGCGGGCAGAGGGCCCCCGGCCACGGTCAGGGCGGAGCCGTCACGGCGGCCGCAGAGCCAGCCCAGCAGCTCGGCGGCGGACCCCTGCACCGTCACCAGGGCGCTCGGCGGGCCGCCTCCGGTGCTCCAGGTGCGGCCGTCCAGGTCGGTCAGCGCGGTGGCGGGCACGTCCTGGTTGCCCAGGAAGCGCTCGGTCAGGAAGGCGATCTCCCGCGACACGAACTCCGCCGGCAGGTCCTCCAGCTCGTAGCCGACGTCCAGGTCGACGTGGTGCAGCTCCACCTCGACCCAGCGCCGGAAGGGGACCCGGGCGGCGGAGTCCGTCACGCCGTTGCGCAGGGTGACCGTACGGGACCAGTCGGCGGGTTCGGCGGCGGCCGCCAGGAAGCCGTCCGCGCTCTCCCGCAGGTCGGTCAGCTGCTCGGCCGCCGGGCGGGGGGCGCCGTCGGCGATGTCGGCGTCCCGGGTTTCGCTGCTCGCGTACATCGGGAGGCCCCGGAGAACATTTCCGATCGCGTCGGCGTTACGTGAGAGGTGGGCCAGAACATGGCCCCGACTCCATCCGGGCAACCGTGACGGCTCGGCGACGGCGGCGTTGTCCAGTTTGCCGACTGCGTCGAGCAGCCGTTCGGTCGCTTCGCGTACAGCTCCCAGGTCGTGCGCATGATCAATCATACGGTCGAGCCTAGCTCTGCCACTCATTCGGGTGAAGGAGTCCGAGGGCGGCCGTAAATCGAATGTGCGTGCTATACGCTCGGAATCGAAAGCTTCTCACACCACTGTGGCGCCCCCCATACCCTGGGAGAGGGGCTCAGTTCCCCCGCTTCTCTCTAGAAAGGTGCGGACCGGCGTGGCCGACCGTCTCATCGTCCGTGGCGCGCGCGAGCACAACCTGAAGAACGTCTCGCTCGACCTGCCCCGCGACTCCCTCATCGTCTTCACCGGGCTCTCCGGGTCGGGCAAGTCGTCCCTCGCGTTCGACACGATCTTCGCCGAGGGGCAGCGCCGCTACGTCGAGTCGCTCTCCTCGTACGCCCGCCAGTTCCTCGGCCAGATGGACAAGCCGGACGTCGACTTCATCGAAGGTCTCTCCCCGGCGGTCTCCATCGACCAGAAGTCGACCTCGCGCAATCCGCGCTCGACGGTCGGCACCATCACCGAGGTCTACGACTACCTCCGGCTGCTCTTCGCCAGGATCGGCAAGCCGCACTGCCCCGAGTGCCGCCGGCCCATCGCGCGCCAGTCGCCGCAGGCCATCGTCGACAAGGTTCTCGGCCTGCCGCAGGGCAGTCGCTTCCAGGTCCTCTCGCCGCTGGTGCGCGAGCGCAAGGGCGAGTTCGTCGACCTCTTCGCCGACCTCCAGACCAAGGGCTACAGCCGCGCTCGGGTCGACGGCGTCACCATCCAGCTCTCCGAGCCGCCCACGCTCAAGAAGCAGGAGAAGCACACCATCGAGGTGGTCGTCGACCGCCTCACCGTCAAGGACGGCGCCAAGCGCCGGCTGACCGACTCGGTCGAGACCGCGCTCGGTCTCTCCGGCGGCATGGTCGTGCTCGACTTCGTCGACCTCCCCGAGGACGACCCCGAGCGCGAGCGGATGTTCTCCGAGCACCTCTACTGCCCGTACGACGACCTCTCCTTCGAGGAGCTGGAGCCGCGCTCCTTCTCCTTCAACTCGCCCTTCGGCGCCTGCCCCGACTGCACCGGCATCGGCACCCGCATGGAGGTCGACCCGGAGCTGATCGTCCCGGACGAGGAGAAGTCCCTCGACGAGGGCGCGATCCACCCCTGGTCCCACGGCCACACCAAGGAGTACTTCGGCCGCCTCATCGGCGCGCTCTCCGAAGCGCTCGGCTTCCGTACGGACATCCCCTGGGCCGGGCTGCCGCAGCGGGCCAAGAAGGCCCTGCTCTTCGGCCACAAGATCCAGACCGAGGTCCGCTACCGCAACCGGTACGGGCGCGAGCGCGCCTACACCACCCCCGCCTTCGAGGGTGCGGTGCAGTTCGTCAAGAGGCGTCACACCGAGGCCGAGAGCGACTCCAGCCGGGAGCGCTTCGAGGGCTACATGCGCGAGGTGCCCTGCCCGACCTGCGAGGGCACCCGGCTGAAGCCGATCGTGCTCGCGGTGACGGTGATGGAGAAGTCCATCGCCGAGGTCGCCGCGATGTCGATCAGCGAGTGCGCCGAGTTCCTCGGCCGCCTCAAGCTGAACGCCCGCGACAAGAAGATCGCCGAGCGGGTGCTCAAGGAGGTCAACGAGCGGCTGAAGTTCCTCGTCGACGTCGGCCTGGACTATCTGTCGCTGAACCGCGCGGCCGGCACCCTGTCCGGCGGCGAGGCCCAGCGCATCCGGCTGGCCACCCAGATCGGCTCCGGCCTGGTCGGCGTGCTGTACGTCCTGGACGAGCCGTCCATCGGCCTGCACCAGCGCGACAACCACCGCCTGATCGAGACCCTGGTCCGGCTCCGCGACATGGGCAACACGCTCATCGTCGTCGAGCACGACGAGGACACCATCAAGGTCGCCGACTGGGTCGTCGACATCGGCCCCGGCGCCGGCGAGCACGGCGGCAAGGTCGTCCACTCCGGCTCGCTCAAGGAGCTGCTGGCCAACAAGGAGTCGATCACCGGCCAGTATCTGTCCGGCAAGCGGTCCATCCCGACGCCGGACATCCGCCGCCCGGTCGACCCGGTCCGGAGCCTCACCGTGCACGGCGCCCGGGAGAACAACCTCCAGGACATCGACGTCTCCTTCCCGCTCGGCGTCCTCACCGCCGTCACGGGCGTCTCCGGGTCCGGGAAGTCGACGCTGGTCAACGACATCCTCTACACCCACCTGGCCCGCGAGCTGAACGGCGCCAAGTCGGTCCCCGGCCGCCACACCCGGGTCGACGGCGACGACCTCGTCGACAAGGTGGTGCACGTCGACCAGTCGCCGATCGGCCGCACCCCCCGCTCCAACCCGGCCACGTACACCGGAGTCTTCGACCACGTCCGCCGGCTCTTCGCCGAGACGATGGAGGCGAAGGTGCGCGGCTATCTGCCGGGCCGCTTCTCCTTCAACGTCAAGGGCGGCCGCTGCGAGAACTGCTCCGGCGACGGCACCATCAAGATCGAGATGAACTTCCTGCCCGACGTGTACGTCCCGTGCGAGGTCTGCCACGGAGCGCGCTACAACCGGGAGACCCTGGAGGTCCACTACAAGGGCAAGTCCATCGCCGAGGTGCTGGACATGCCGATCGAGGAGGGCCTGGAGTTCTTCGAGGCCGTCCCGACGATCGCCCGCCACCTCCGTACGCTCAACGAGGTCGGCCTCGGCTATGTGCGGCTGGGCCAGTCCGCGCCGACCCTCTCCGGCGGTGAGGCGCAGCGCGTCAAGCTGGCGAGCGAGCTCCAGAAGCGCTCCACCGGCCGCACGGTCTACGTCCTGGACGAGCCGACCACCGGTCTGCACTTCGAGGACATCAGCAAGCTGATCACCGTGCTCTCCGGTCTGGTGGACAAGGGCAACACGGTCATCGTCATCGAGCACAACCTCGATGTCATCAAGACCGCCGACTGGGTCGTCGACATGGGCCCCGAGGGCGGCAACGGCGGTGGCCTGGTGGTAGCCGAGGGGACGCCGGAGCAGGTCGCCTCGGTCCCCGCCAGCCACACCGGAAAGTTCCTCCAGTCCATCCTGGACGCGGACCGCGTCAGCGAGGCCGCGGTGCCCTCCGGGCGGGGGGCGGCCCGCAAGGCGGCCGCCCGCAGGGCCACCCCGGCGAAGAAGACGGCAGCGGCGGCCAAGAAGGCCGCGGTGACCAAGGCGAACGCCACGGGCGTCAAGGCCGGTACGGCCAAGGCGGCCACCAGGACGGCCGCCGCCAAGAAGGCCACCCGCGCCCGCAAGGCCTGAGCAAGGCCTGAGCAAGGCCTGAGAGAGTCCCGAGCGGCCGTCCGGCCCGGCAGCCGCTCGCCCTCGCCGACGGCGGCGGTCCCCACAGCACCAAGGGGGCCGCCGCCGCCCGTCGGGGCAGCCGCTCCGGCCCGGTCGCGGGGCTTCCGATCCCCGCCGGTATCGTCGGTTCTGTCACCGGCACGCAGGGCCACCGTCGCCGCCCCGCCCTGCCCGGCGACACGGATCCGCCGTGATCCACCCCGGAACGACCAGCCCCACCGTGATCCACCCCGAACAACAACCCGTGGAGTCCGCATGCCCGGCCTGCCCGCCGCCCGCCGTACCGTGCTGAAGGGCGCCGCGCTCGCCGGCGCCGCCGGGCTGGGAGCGGCCGCCTGCTCCACCGAGTCCAAGCTCGGCCACGCCGAGAACCCCACCCCCACCGCCCCCGTCGATCTCGGGGCCGCCTCCGAGGTGCCCGTCGGCGGGGCCAAGCTCTACCGCGAGCAGCGCCTGGTCGTCGTCTGCCCGGCGAAGGGCGAGTACAAGGCGTTCAGCGCCCAGTGCACCCACGGCGGCTGTGTCCTGGACAAGGTCGAGGGCACCGAGGGTCACTGCCCCTGCCACGGCAGCCGCTTCGACATGACCACCGGCAAGCCGGTGAAGGGCCCGGCGACCGTGCCGCTGCCCGCCGTCCCGGTCACCGCCGAGGGCGGAAAGCTCGTCGCGGGCCCCGACGCCTGACGCGCCACCGCGGCCCGGACGACTGAGACCCCCACGGCCTCGGCCGCCCTCACTCCCAGTCCCAGTCGATCCCGATCAGGCCCGGCCGTACGCTCCCCTCCACCAGGTGCACGGTCCGGTGCCGGCCGGTCAGGGTGAGATCCTCGCGGGACCCGCGCACCGCCCCCGCCGACGCCTGGGCGAACCGGCGGCACCGCACCGGGAGCGCCGCCTCGTCGAAGCCGACCTGGAGCACGTACTGCCCGCCCCCGAAGGTGAAGCCGCGCACGTACTCGCCGCCGGCCCCGCCCGTACCGTCCTCGAAGCCGTAGCCGAAGAGGTACGTCTCACCGGAGCGCAGCCGGGTGTCGAAGAGTAGCTCCGCCACCAGCACCCCCGCGTCCCGGTCCCAGCGGACCCGGCCCGTCCGGCAGTTCTCCAGGGCCCGCACCGCGATCCGTGACGGGTCGCAGCCGGGGTCGCCCCGGTGGACCGCGAGATAGCGGTCGACGCCGTCCCGGTGCGCGCGCACCACGTGCTGCGACGTGCGGCCGGCCAGCTCGCGCCGCGCCCCGATCCGTACCCGCTCCTGGTGCCCCACGGTGTGCAGGCCGCCGTCCACGGGTGACTCCATCGCCGCGAGGAGCCGCTCCACCGAGCCCGACGCCTCCAGGAGCGACCGGTAGGAGCGGGCGGCCGGGCGGTCCCCGTCCGCCGGGGCGTCACCGTCGCGCAGCAGCCGCAGCAGCGAGTCGTCCGGCAGCGCGAGTACCTCCTCCAGCGCCCGCACGGCCCGCAGCGACTCGGCCCGCCGGGGGCGGCGCACCCCCTGCTGCCAGTAACTGAGACTGGTCACCCCGAGTTTGACGCCCCGGTGCGCCAGATGGTGCCGCACCCGCTGGAGCGGCAGCCCGCGCACCGACAGAGCGGTGCGCAACGCCAGATGGAACGGTCCGGTCCGCAGTACCTGTGCCAGTTCGGTCTCGGTCTGCCGCATGGCGGGCCTCCGGTGAACGTTCACGTGGGGAGTGGCGACACCGCCCCCGGGGGGATGCGAGGGAGCAGGTGACCGGGACAGGACCGTTCACACGGACGCCGTGCCGTTCACACCGTGATGTCACCTCGCATTGAAGCGTGTTGACCTGCTCCGGACAACGCCGGATGCTCATCGTCAGCGTCCGGACGCGCTCCTCCGATCCCCACCCCCCGCATTGGGAGGAACGCCATGCGCAACCGAAGAGTCAGGCCCGGAAGGTTCTCGTTCACCGCCCTCCTGGCCGCCGTCCTGCTCGCCGTCCCCGCGGGCACCGCCACCGCCGCCCAGTCCCCGGACGGAGCCGGCAGCTCCGTCGCCGCCGCCCAGCGGCTCAACATCACCATGCAGGCACAGCAGCAGAGCAACTGGTGCTGGGCGGCCGGCGGCACCACCATCGCCGCCTGGTTCGGCCGCAACCACTCCCAGAACCAGTTCTGCAACGCCGCCTTCAACCGCGGCCAGAACTCCCAGTGCCCCAACTCGCAGGCCACCCTCGGCAACGTCCAGACCGGCCTGTCCTGGGCCGGGATCAGGCCCGGCAGTTACGTCACCGGCTGGCTGCGCTACCCGACCGTGCAGGGGGAGATATCCGCGCAGCGCCCCATCGAGACCCGTATCCAGTGGTCGTCCGGCGGCGGCCACATGCATGTCATCTACGGGTACGACGACGCCAACAGCTGGGTCTACTGGGGCGATCCGTGGCCCTCCAGCGACCGCTACAACTGGGCCTCGCACGCCTGGTACGTCAACAACAACGAGTTCTCCTGGACCCACTCGCTCTACCGGATCGGGGCGTGAGGTCATGAACTCCACCACCCGGCGCATCGCCGTCGCCACCGCCCTCACCGGCGCCGCCCTGTTCACCGCCGCCGCTCCCGCCCTCGCCGACGACGGCCGGGCGGCCCCGCCGAAGCTGACCGCCGCCACCCTCGAAGCGGCCCACGAGGCCGCCACCGAGCCCGAGACCCTGGACACCCTGTCCCGGTTCTTCGCCCGGGAGGGCGCGGTGAGCAGGGCGGCGAGCGCACCCAGGATCGAGGGGAGGGCCGTTCCCGTCCGCACGCTCTCCGCCGCTTTCGTCGCCGGACATCGGGGGGCCGCCCCGAGCACCGTGGACTACCTGGCCAGCACCGCCGTCTCCTCCGACGGCCAGAAGGCCTCCCTGTGGACCGTCCCCGGGACGGACGGGGGAGACCGGTGGCAGGTGGTGAACATCGCCACCGGCGACGACGAGGCCCGCTACACCGCGCAGGGGGCCCGCGCGCTCCCCGGCGGCACCGTCTTCCGCGAACCGCAGATCGACGCCTGGTACGTCCACAACGGCTCCCGGGTGCTCCCGCTGGACGAGGACGCGAAGGCCGCCGTAGGCGCCCGCGGCACGGCGCTCAGCGCCTACCGGACCCGCGTCCAGGAGGCGTACGGCGACAAGCTGCCCGGCTCCGGATACGCCCGCTCCGGCAAGGCGGGCGGCTACGGCCCCGAGGCGGCCACCGGCACCGGGGGAGCCCCGGCGGCCGCACCCGCCCCCGGCCCGGTCGCGGAC
>NZ_NTGZ01000127.1 GCF_002551245.1 Streptomyces sp. rh34 | reverse complement strand
CCGCTGACCAGCACCGGCAGCAGGCCGACCCGCCGCCCGGCCGCCCGCAGGTCCGGCCAGTCGCGCGGGGCCGCCGGGCCGTCCGCGTACCAGAGCAGCGGCTCGTGCCAGGGGCCGTCCAGCGTGGCGTCCACCAGGGAGCCGGGCGGGAGGTCCAGGCCGGAAGTGGCCAGGGAGGGCAGGGGATTGGGGAGCGTCGCCATGATGGTGAGCCTAAGCGGCGGCACTGACAACGTGCGGGGCGGAGACATGCACGTACGACGACTTCTTCGCCGCCGGTGGCCTGCGGGTCGCGGACACCGGCGGCAGCCCCCTGCGGGCTCCGTGACCGTCCCGACGTGCCCGGGGTCCTAAAGCCGGTGCGCGGCGGTGGTGGCTGGATAATGATGTCGAGCATGAGCCTGTACGTCGATGATCCCGCCCGCATCGGAACCACCCGCCTCTCCGACGGGAGGGTCCTCGGATGGGCCGAGTGGGGGCCGGAGGACGGGCTGCCCGTCCTGCTCTCCCCCGGGGCCGCGACCAGCCGGTGGCTCGGGATCGGGGCCGGGGCCGTCGAGGCGGAGGGCGTCCGGCTGGTCTCGGTGGACCGGCCCGGGCTCGGGGTCTCCACGCCCGCGCCCGACCGGACCTTCGCCGACTTCGTGGACGACGTACGGGAGTTGGCCGGGCTGCGGGGCCTGGGCCCGTTCCCCGCCATGCTCGGGAACTCCCAGGGCGCTCCCTTCGCCCTCGCCTGCGCGGCGGCGGGCGCCGTCTCCGCGCTCACGCTCGTCTCGGCCGCCGACGAGGTCGCGGCACCGGAGTTCGCCGCCGCGCTGCCCGACGGGGTTCGGGACCTGGTCGAGCGGGTGGCGGAGGACCCGGTCGGGGCGGAGAAGGTGTTCGCCGGGTTCGACGCGGACGCGATGCGGCGGATGGTTCTGGCCGGAAGCCCGGCGTGCGACCTCGTCGTTTACGAGGACCCCGGTTTCGCCGCCGCCTACGGTCGGGCGCTCGACGAGGCGTTCTCCCAGGGGGCTGCGGCCGGGTACGCCCGGGACACCGTGCTCGCGATGGGGCGCTGGCCCATCGACCTCGGCGCGATCACCGTCCCGGTCGAGGTCTGGTACGGCGAGGAGGACGCCTCCCACTCGCCCGACCTCGGCCGCCGGCTCGTCTCCCGTATCCCAGGGGCGCGGCGCACGGTCGTGCCGGGGGTCGGCGGCGCGCTGCTCTGGGCCACCGCCGAGCCGATCCTCGCGTCGCTGGCGGAGACCGTACGGCCGGACGAGCCGGTCGAGCGGGACTGGCGGGAGGAGCAGGCCCGGCGGAGGACCGTACGGGGGAGACGGCCGGGGACCGTGCAGGGGGGCGGGCGCGGCTAGACCCCGCTGCCAGTGCCCGGGCTTATCGTCGAAGCCCGTTGCGCGCCGCCCGGTCGTCCCCGTCGACCGGGCCGATCCGATCCGACAGGAGCCCCCGGTGAACAGGATCGTCACGTCCATCTCGCTCTCCCTCGACGGCTTCTTCGAAGGGCCCGACCAGGACATCGACTGGCACACCGTCGACGAGGAGGTGCACCAGCACTTCAACGACTACCTCCGGACGATGGGCGGCTTCGTCGAGGGGCGCGTCACCTACCAGCTGATGGAGGAGTTCTGGCCGACCGCCGATCAGGCCCCGGACAGCGAGGGGCCGATGGCCGAGTTCGCGGGCATCTGGCGGGACATGCCGAAGTTCGTCTTCTCGCGGACGCTGGAGAGCGTGGGGCCGAACGCGACGCTGCTGCACGAGGTCGACCCCGAGCAGGTGCGCGGTCTGCGGGACGCCGCTTCGGGGGACCTGGTGGTCGGCGGGGCGGACCTGCTGGAGTCGTTCCGGCGGTTCGACCTGATCGACGAGTACCGGATCTACGTCCATCCCGTCATCCTCGGCCGGGGCCGCCCGTTCTTCCGGGACACGGAGGAGCGGCAGATGCTCCGGCTGCTGGAGACCCGGACCTTCGGCAACGGGGTCGTGCTGCTCCGTTACGAGACGGTCCGGGCGGGATAGCGACGGTGTGGGGTCAGGCGGTGGCCGCGTAGGCGGCGAACGCCGACCAGGCCGTGGGCGCGACGGTGAACGTCGGGCCCTCGATGTCCTTGGAGTCACGGACGTGGACGGCGGCGGGGTGGGCGGCGATCTCGACGCACTGCCCGCCTTCGTCGGAGCTGTAGCTCGACTTCCGCCAGTCGTAGGCGACTTCGAGGCACGCACCGCCTTCGTCGCCGCTGTAGCTCGACTTGAACCAGTTCAGTGCGGTGCTCATGTCTCTCCCAGTAAGCGGGCCAGCAGGCGCAGGGTCTCCACAGGGCTGAGCGTCCGGGCTCGCAGCATCGCATATTTCTGGGCGAGGATGCTGACCTCGTTCCGGTCGGAGATCAGCTGGCTGCCGCGCTGGGTCTCCGTGTACGCGACGTGTTGGTGGTCCGGTGTCTCCAGGAGGGTGAAGGGGCCTGCGAGGCCTGCGTGGACCCTGCTGTCGAGCGGGAGCATCTGGAGGCAGACGCCCGGGAGTTGGGCCATCGCGTAGAGGTGGCGGAGCTGTTCCCGGTGGTCCTCGTCCGAGGTCAGTCTCATCATCAGGACCGGTTCCCAGATCACGATGCTGGTGGCCGGCGGCTTCTTCCGGTCCAGGATCTGCTGGCGTTGCAGCCGCGTCGCCGTCTGGGTCTCGATCTCCTCCGGGCTGTAGACCGGGACCTTGTTGCCGAACACCGCTTGCGCGTACGCCGATCGTCTCCGCCAGATCCGGGACGAGCGAGCGCCTGCCCTGCTCGACGGAGGCGATCGTGTCCTCCTGTACGCCTGCCGCTTGGGCGAGTTCGGTCTGCGTGAGGCCCGCCTCCTTGCGAAAGCGGGCCAGCAGCTTGCCCACGAGCTTCATGGTCGACGCGTCCTTACGCTGTCGCTTTCTGGGGTGCATACGGTTCCCACTCCCACCCCGGAACCCACTTCACGCATGCGCGACCCGTACAACAAATGTGTACGGGTCGCGCACAGTTACCGCACGTCAGGCACTGACCTGGCCTACCGCGTCCGCTCAGTACATCAGGGCGGTCTCGACGTCCGACTGCCAGTAGGTGACGAAGCCCAGGCCGTCCGTGAAGGTCTCCGCCGGGAGCTTCACCGTGGCCTCGTTCTTCGGCTCGTTGTTCCTGTCGACCATGGTGACGCCGAGGTTGTCGCTCTTGACCGGCTCGTTCTGACCGGGCTCTCCGAGGAGCGCGATGCCCGCGTACGCCTTCTCACCCGGGGAGAGCGTGACGACCGCCTGCGGCTTGCTGTCGTCGTAGACCGGGTACACGGCCTGGGCGTCGTCGAAGCGGAGGAACGGCGCGTAGTAGGCGGCGCAGTCGGTGGAGCCGGTGTTGGTCACCGTGAGCAGCAGGTGGTTGATCGGGCGGCTCACCGAGGAGACCTTGACGGTGGAGTTCGTGGTCGTGCAGGCCGGGATCGACGCCGGGGCCTTCGCGTTCGGCGCGGCCTCCGGCTTCTTGCCGTTGCTCTCACCGTTGCCGTTGCCGCCCGCGTGCTTCCCCGCGGCGGGGACGGTCTGCGTCTCGGGCGTTCCGGCCTTCGGTGCGTCCGGCTGTGCCGTGCCGTCGGCGTCGTCGGTGGCGCCGCTCGTCGCCGTCGGCTTCGCCGTATCGGTCGTGGCGGCCGCCTTGGTGCCCATGGCCTTGTCCTCGCCGCCACAGGCGGTGAGCGAGAGAGCGGCCACGAGGGCGGTGGCGGCGAGGGCGGTGGTGCGGATGCGGTTGGTGCGCATGGTGGTGGTACTCCCCGTGACGGTTGGCGTGTTGGTCCGGTTGAACGGCCGGCCCGTGGTTGCTGCTGGGTCCTGCTGTGGTCTGGTCCGAGCTTGTGGGACGGCGGATTCCGGCCGCAACGCCTGCTGAACCATTGGGGATGCTGGAACGTCTACGCGTACGGTGACCTGCGGGGATTCCGCGTCCTTGGAACGCCGTTCCGGGACGCACGAGGAAGGGGAACGCCGTCGTGGCGACGCCGGAGGCCGTGGAGTTCGCGGCTCTGCTGAAAGATCTGAAGGACCGTTCGGGGCGCAGCTACGGTGTGCTGGCGGGAAAGCTGCACGTCAGCACGTCGACCCTCCACCGGTACTGCAACGGGGACGCCGTACCGAACGAGTTCGCCCCGGTGGAGCGGTTCGCGCGGGTGTGCGGGGCGTCCGGCGACGAGTTGGTGGAGGTGCACCGGCGGTGGATCGTGGCGGACGCGGCGCGGCGGCGGCCTCCGGCGGGGGCGGCGCCGGGGACGGCTGAGTCCGCGTCTGCGCCCGTTCCTGCCCCTGCCCCTGCCCCCGTTCCTGCCTCTGCGCCAGCTCCTGTGCCTGGTGTTGTTCCCGAAGGCGTCGACGTCGCTGAGGCCGTCGAGCCGTCCGAGCCGTCTGTTGTGTCCGGCGGCACTCGGCCGGCGGCGGGCTCCCGGTGGTCCCGGCTCTCCCGGCGTACGCGGGTGCTCATCGCCGCCGCCGGGGTCGCCGCGCTCCTCGTGCCCACCACCGTCGTCGCCGCCGACCTCGTCGGGTCGGGGAAGGAGGACGGTGGGAGCGCCGCGGACCGGGTGGAGGACGCGGGCGGAGACCGCGGGCCGGCGGTGGAAGGCTCCGCTTCGGCGACGCCCCGCCCCTCCGCGAGCCCGAGTTCGACCGGTCCTTCGGCGAGCGCCTCCGCGTCCCCCTCGGGGCCGTCGTCCGCCAAGCCCTCGGGCTCCGGTCCGGAGCGGCCGCAGAGCGGTGGCGGCAGCGGCGGCGGCAGCGGTACGGGCCTCGGGGCTCCGCCGACCGTCAGCATCTCCTCGTACAACTGGGAGGAACCCTGCGGCCAGCACTATCTGGTCGACCGGGAGCCCGACGAGCTCGACCCGCCGCCCGCGCCGCAGGACCGGCGCGGCTGGGCGGAGTCGTACGGCGGGGTCGACGCCGGGAACATGCTGCTCCAGCTCACCGTGCAGGGCACCTCGCGCGAGGCGGTCGTCCTCAAGGGCATGAACGTCCGGGTCGTCTCCCGCAAGGCCCCGCTGCCCTGGTCGGCGTATCTGATGGGCAACGGCTGCGGCAGCGGGATCATGCCCCAGACCTTCGCCTCCCACCTCGACGCCGGGCATCCCACCCTCCGGCCGGTGCCGGGGAGGCAGGGGGACACGGCGGTTCCGGCCGTGGACTTCCCGTACAAGGTGTCGTCCGAGGACGTGGAGGTCTTCAACCTCGATATGAAGGCCGTCGGTTACGACGTCACCTGGTACCTGGAGCTGGAGTGGAGCAGCGGCGGGAAGGAAGGGACGCTGCGGATCGACGACCACGGGAAGCCGTTCCGCACCAGCGGGATGAAGGGGCGGCCGGAGTACATGTACGGCAACGAGGAGACCGGGTGGGAGCCCGTGACCTAGCGCCGTGTCCTGGCTCGGTTCTCGTCCCCCGGCTGCGGGGGACGTACAGGCCCTTCGCGGCGGAAGGTCGCTTCCGTCCGGATTCGTACAGGAGTACAGTCGCCGGGTCCCCGCGGTCCGCCCGGTTCCGGCCGGTCTGCCGCCCCAGCCCGCCTCCCCACCAGGTGACCCATGTCCGTGACTGCCGAAGCCTCCGACCCGACGGCTCTGGACGCCCGTACCTGCGAGGAGCGGTCCCTGCGGCTCAGACGCAGGCTGGAGCGGCTGATCGGTATCGCCGCCACCGAGGGGAACGCCCTCCTTCCGCTCCGTAACGGCGACGAGATATTCGGCGCGATGCTGGAGGCCATCCGGGGCGCGGAGCACACCGTGGACCTGATGACGTTCGTCTACTGGCGCGGTGACATCGCTCTCCGGTTCGCCGAGGCGCTGGCCGAGCGGGCCCGGGCCGGGGTCCGGGTACGGCTCATGCTCGACGGGTTCGGTTGCCGGCTCATCGAGAAGGACCAGCTGGAGCTGATGGACCGGGCGGGGGTCACCGTGACCTGGTTCCGCAAGCCCCTCCACCTCTCGCCGCTGAAGCAGAACCATCGCTGCCACCGCAAGGTCCTCGTCGTCGACGAGCGCACCGCGTTCACCGGGGGCGTCGGGATCGCCGAGGAGTGGTGCGGCGACGCCCGCAACGAGCACGAGTGGCGCGACACCCACGTCCGGGTCACCGGCCCCGCCGTCGACGGCCTGGCCGCCGCGTTCGCGCAGAACTGGGCCGAGTGCCACGAGGAGCTCTTCGACGAGCGCGACCGGTTCGTCGTCGGCGAGCACCACGGGGACGCCGTCGTCCAGGTCGTACGCGGCTCCGCGTCCTTCGGGTGGCAGGACATGCAGACCCTGATCCGGGTCGTCCTGGAGTCCGCCGAGGAACGCGTCCGCCTCACCACCGCCTACTTCGCCCCCGACGCCTACTTCACCGGGCTCCTCTGCGACGCCGCCCGGCGCGGGGTGGAGGTCGAGATCCTGCTGCCCGGCCCGCACACCGACAAGCGGGTCTGCCAGCTCGCCGGCCAGCGCTTCTACGAGGAGCTGACCGCCTGTGGCGTGAAGATCTTCCAGTACCAGCCGACGATGCTGCACGCCAAGATCCTCACCGTGGACCGGGTCGCGAGCCTCATCGGCTCCACCAACTTCAACCGGCGCTCGCTCGACCACGACGAGGAAGTCATGCTCGCCGTCCTCGACCGGGACTTCACCGCCACCCTCGACGGCCACTTCGACGAGGACCGGGAGAAGAGCGTGCTGATCGAGCGCGGCCGGTGGAAGCGCCGCGACCTCCTCCAGCGGGCCCGGGAAGCAGCCGTCCTGCCCATCCGCCGTTTCCTCTGAGGCCCGGTCCGCTCCCGGGGCGTGCTCCCGCGCTCGCCGGGCAGGCGGGGAGGACGACCGTCGTCCGCCATGTGAAGGGAAGGGCCCCATGAGCGCCACCGCCGACACCTCACCGGCACCGTCCGCCGCGGTGATCACCGAACCCCTGCCCGACCTCCAGCTCCAGCTGCTCATCCAGCTCCTCGACGAGGACCCCCGCTCCAGCCTGCCTCTCACCCTGACGCACCCCGGCGGCCTGCTGCACGGGGACGTCATCGGGCACGAGCAGTGGAAGGCCGAGTGGGCCAGGAGCCTGCGCCAGGTCGAGGGGGAGGGGGCCCATCTGCTCGCCGAGTTCCCCGAGACGGTCGACCAGGGCGTACGGGAACTGCGTGCCGACGAGGACGCGGAGGCGGGCCGGCTGCCCCGTTGGATCCATCTGCGGGACGTCACCCTCGCCGGCGGGGCGATGAGCCCGGTCTCCCTGCCGCTGTGGCGCGGACGCCTCGCCGACGTGTCGGGGTGGGCGCTGGGCCGCCCGCAGTAGGCGGCCCCGTAACCGCGCCGGAGACGGCGGTGCCACTCAACTCCGGCCCGTTGCTTAGGCTTTCGGTATGACCACAGAGAACCTCCCGGCCGACGGCACGCCGGGCTCGCCCGTCACCTTCATCAACGTCTTCGAGATCTCCGCCGACGAGCTCGACGCGTTCGTCGAGAAGTGGGAGGAGAGGGCCCGCCTCATGAGGGAGAAGCCGGGATTCATCGACTCGCGGATGCACCGGGCCCGCTCATCGGACTCCCGCTTCCAGCTCGTCAACGTCTCCCACTGGGAGAGCCAGGAGGCGTGGGAGGCCGCCACCGCCGACCCCGACTTCGCCTCCCGTACCCGGGCCGCACGCGAGCAGGCCGTGCGGCCGGTCACCCCGAACCCGGCGGTCTACGACGTCGTCGTGGAACTCACCGCCCCCTGACCCGACCCCTGCGCGCGTCGGCCCCGGCACCTGTGACGGTGACCGGGGCCGACGTACGTACAGCCGGGTGCGGGATCAGAGCCGCTCGGGCGTCCGGATGCCCAGCAGCGCCATCCCCTGGTGCAGGGTCCGGGCGGTCAGCTCGACCAGGAAGAGCCGGTTCTCGACGACCTCCGGGGCGTTGTCCGGGCTGAGCACCTGGCACTGGTCGTAGAACGTGGTCAGGTGCGACGCCAGCTGGTAGAGATACGCGGCCAGCTTGTGCGGCTCGTAGCCCGCCCCGACCTCGGCGAGGACCTCGCCGAACTGGTCCAGGTGCAGACCGAGCGCCCGCTCCGCCGGGGCCAGCTCCAGCTCCGGGTGGGCGGCCGGGACCGCGTCCCCCGCCTTGCGCAGGATCGACTGGATCCGGGCGTACGCGTACTGGAGGTACACCGACGTGTCGCCGTGCAGCGCCACCATCTGGTCCAGGTCGAACTTGTAGTCCCGCACGGCGGAGGTCGACAGGTCCGCGTACTTCACCGCGCCGATGCCGACGTACCGGCCGTTCTCGACGATCTCCTCCTCGGACAGGCCCACCTTGTCGGCCTTGTCCCGGACGACCGCCGTGGCCCGCGCGACCGCCTCGTCGAGGAGGTCCTCCAGCCGCACGGTCTCGCCCTCACGGGTCTTGAACGGCTTGCCGTCCTTGCCGAGGACCGTGCCGAAGGCGAGCTGCACGGCCTGGACGTCCTCGTTCAGCCAGCCGGCCCGCCGGGCCGTCTCGAAGACCATCTTGAAGTGCAGCGACTGCCGTGCGTCCACCACGTACAGCAGGGTGTCCGCCTTGAGGTCCTGCACCCGGTTCCGGATCGCGGAGAGGTCGGTCGCCGCGTAGCCGTAGCCGCCGTTCGTCTTCTTCACGATGAGCGGGACCTTGTTGCCGTCCGGGCCCTTCACATCGTCGAAGAACACGCACAGCGCACCCTCGGAGCGGACGGCGACGCCCGTCTCCTCCAGGATCCGGCAGGTCTCCTCCAGCATGTCGTTGTAGCCGGACTCACCGACGATGTCCGGGTCGTCGATCACCATGTCGAGCTTGTCGAACACCGAGTGGAAGTAGATCTTCGACTCGTCGACGAAGCGGTGCCACAGCTCCAGCGTCTCGGGATCCCCGGCCTGGAGGGCCACCACGCGGTCCCGGGACCGCGCCTTGAACTCCTCATCGGAGTCGAACAGGACCCGCGACTCCTTGTAGACCCGGTTCAGCGTCGACATCGCCGCCTCGCCGTCGCTCGCGCCGCCCTCGTGCTTCAGCGCGCCGGGGTGCTCGATCAGATACTGGATGAGCATGCCGAACTGGGTGCCCCAGTCGCCGATGTGGTGGCGCCGGACCACGTTCTCGCCGGTGAACTCCAGGATCCTGACCACGGCGTCGCCGATGACCGCCGACCGCAGGTGGCCGACGTGCATCTCCTTGGCCACGTTCGGCTGGGCGTAGTCGATGACCGTGGTGCCGGCCGCCGCCTTCAGCGGCACGCCGAGCCGGCCCTCGCCGTCCGCCGCCCGGGCGGCCAGCGTCTCGACGATCGCCCGGTCGGTGAGCGTGATGTTGAGGAAGCCGGGCCCGGAGACCTCGATGTCCTTGATCAGCCCGCCCGCCGGGAGGGCGGCGGTCACCTGGGCGGCCAGCTCACGCGGGTTGCCCTTGAGCTTCTTGGCGAGCGCCAGGATGCCGTTGGCCTGGAAGTCGGCCCGGTCGCTTCGGCGCAGCAGCGGGTCCGCGGCGCCGGCATCCGGCAGCGCTGCCGTCAGGGCGTCCGCCAGCTGCTGCTGGAGCGTGGAAGCGAGGGAAGGGACCGAGGCCATGGCTGGCTGCCGTTTCCGTAGGGGTACAAGGGATCGCTCCAGTATCCCACGGGGCGTAAAGCCGTTTTCGCGCTGCGGGGGGTAGCTGGGAGAATGGTCGGTACCCCATCGGGAAACGACAGACGAGAGAAGGACGTGCCGACCGTGGCCGAGAGTCAGACCAGCACCGAGACCGACTGGGTCTCCCGCTTCGCGGACGATGTCATCGCCGAATCGGAGCGTCGTGCGCCTGGCAAACCGGTCGTCGTCGCCTCCGGACTGTCCCCGTCGGGCCCGATCCACCTCGGCAACCTCCGCGAGGTGATGACCCCGCACCTGGTCGCCGACGAGGTCCGCCGCCGCGGGTACACCGTGCGCCACCTGATCTCCTGGGACGACTACGACCGCTACCGCAAGGTCCCGGAGGGCATCCCGGGGGTCGACACGGCGACCTGGACCGAGCACATCGGCAAGCCGCTGACCTCGGTGCCCGCCCCGGCCGGCTCCGCGTACCCGAACTGGGCCGAGCACTTCAAGGCCGCCATGACGGCCGCCCTGGACGAGCTGGGCGTCGAGTACGACGGAATCAGCCAGACGGAGCAGTACACGGCCGGGACCTACCGCGAGCAGATCCTGCACGCGATGAAGCACCGCGCCGACATCGACGCCGTCCTGGACCGCTACCGCACCAAGAAGGACCCGGCCGGCGGCCCGCAGAACAAGGGCGGCAAGAAGCCGCAGCAGCAGAAGAAGGTCGACGAGGCCGAGCTGGAGGCCGCCGAGGGCTCCGGTGCCGCCGACGAGGACGACGGCAGCGGCAACACCGCCGGCTACTTCCCGTACAAGCCCTACTGCGGCAACTGCGAGAAGGACCTCACCGTCGTCACCTCCTACGACGACGATACGACCGAGCTGAACTACACCTGCTCGGCGTGCGGCTACGCCGAGACGGTCCGCCTCAGCGAGTTCAACCGCGGCAAGCTCGTCTGGAAGGTCGACTGGCCGATGCGCTGGGCCTACGAGGGCGTGATCTTCGAGCCCAGCGGCGTCGACCACTCCTCGCCCGGCTCCTCCTTCGTCGTCGGCGGCCAGATCGTCCGCGAGGTCTTCGACGGCGTCCAGCCCATCGGGCCCATGTACGCCTTCGTCGGCATCTCCGGCATGGCCAAGATGTCCTCCAGCAAGGGCGGGGTGCCCACCCCGGCCGACGCGCTGAAGATCATGGAGGCGCCGCTGCTGCGCTGGCTCTACGCCCGCCGCAAGCCCAACCAGTCGTTCAAGATCGCCTTCGACCAGGAGATCCAGCGGCTGTACGACGAGTGGGACTCGCTGGGCCGCAAGGTCGCCGACGGCACGGTGCTGCCCGCCGACGCCGCCGCGTACTCCCGTGCCGTCCGCACGGCGGCCGGGGAGCTCCCGAGCACCCCGCGCCCGCTGCCGTACCGGACGCTCGCCTCGGTCGCCGACATCACCGCGGGCGCCGAGGACCAGACGCTGCGCATCCTCGGCGAGCTGGACCCGGACAACCCGCTGACCTCGCTGGACGAGGCCCGCCCCCGCCTCGACCGCGCCGAGAGCTGGATCACCACCCAGGTCCCGGCCGAGGCCCGCACCATCGTCCGGGACGAGCCCGACAAGGAACTGCTCGGCTCGCTCGACGACCAGGGCCGCGAGTCGCTGCGTCTCCTCCTGGAGGGGCTGGACTCGCACTGGTCGCTGGACGGGCTCACCACGCTCGTCTACGGCGTGCCGAAGGTGCTGGCGGGACTGGAGCCGGACGCCAAGCCGACGCCCGAGCTGAAGGCCGCGCAGCGGTCCTTCTTCGCGCTGCTCTACCGGCTGCTCGTCAGCCGCGACACGGGGCCCCGCCTGCCCACGCTGCTGCTCGCGGTGGGGGCGGACCGGGTGCGGAGGCTGCTGGGCGCGTAGCGCCGCCGCGGTACGGACGACAAGGGCCGCCGGCCGGGAATCCCTCCCGGGCGGCGGCCCTTCGCCGTGCTGTGCGGCCGTACGTCAGGTGCTCTGGGCGGCCGTGGCCGTGGCCGTGGTGCGCTGGGTGTAGAGGCTCTTGAACTGCGGCATGAGGTCCTGGAGCAGCTCCGCGGAGCGCGGGTGGTGCACGTCGCGCTTGTCGGCCAGGGTGATGTCGAGGGCTGCGAGGGTCGGGTACTGGCCCTCCTGATCGGTCAACGCGGTGTACTCCTCGAACGCCCGGTTGGCGAAGTCCTCGTCCTCCTGGGACCAGGGCTCCAGCTGCGGTGCCTCTTCGGGGACGGCGGGCGGCTCCTCGTCGGCGGCCTGCCGGGCTGCCTGGACCGGCTGGGCTGCCTGGGTCTGCTGGGTCTGTTGTACGCGTTCCGGGGCCTCGTGGAGGTCTTCGTCGAGGTCTTCACGGCGGGGGTGCGGGACCGCGCCGATCGTGCCGACGTCGCCGAGGGGCCGGGTGCGGCCGGGGCCCAGGGGGACCGCGGCCGGAGTGGGTTCCAGGCCCTCGGCGTGCTCCGGGTCGTACGCGCTGGCGTGCGCGGCCTCCGGAAGCTTCTGGGCGGCGAACCAGGGGCTGTCGTGGGTGGGCGGAACCTGCGAGGTGTCCAGGGCCTGGGAATGTTCCTGGTGCTGGGCAGGCTGCTGGGCCTGCTGCTCGGGGTACGGGGCCTGCTGGAGGTGCTGGGTCTGCCGTTGGTGCTGCTGGTGTTGCTGGGGTGCCTGCTTCTGGAGTGACATCGAGTGCTGTTGCTGCTGCTGCTGTTGTGGGTGCTGCTGTGCCTGCTCCTGCCCCGGCTCCCGCTGGGGCTCGTACGGCAGCTCCGCCTTCGGTCGGGACCCCTCGACCGGGGGCAGCAGCGCCGGCTCGATGCCGGCGGCGGCGAGCCCGGCCGGGGCGGTCTCGGCGAGCGGGACGCCGTACTTCGCCAGGCGCAGCGGCATCATCGACTCGACCGGGGCCTTGCGCCGCCAGTTGCGCCCGAAGCGGGCCTGGAGCCGGGCCTGGTAGATCAGCCGGTCCTGTTCGAGCTTGATGACCTGCTCGTAACTGCGCAGCTCCCACAGCTTCATCCGCCGCCACAGCTTGAACGTGGGGACGGGGGAGAGCAGCCAGCGCGTGAGGCGCACGCCCTCCATGTGCTTGTCGGCCGTGATGTCCGCGATCCGGCCCACCGCGTGCCGGGCGGCCTCGACGGAGACGACGAACAGCACCGGGATCACCGCGTGCATCGCGGTGCCCAGCGGGTCGGGCCAGGAGGCGGCGCCGTTGAACGCGATCGTCGCGGCGGTCAGCAGCCACGCCGTCTGGCGCAGCAGCGGGAACGGGATCCGCATCCATGTGAGCAGGAGGTCAAGGGCGAGCAGGACGCAGATGCCCGCGTCGATGCCGATGGGGAAGACCAGGGAGAACGACCCGAAGCCCTTGTCCTCCGCGAGCTCGCGCACGGCGGTGTAGGAACCCGCGAAACCGATCGCGGCGATGAGCACCGCACCGGCGATGACGACCCCGATGAGTATGCGGTGCGTGCGTGTCAGCTGCATCGCGGCCACGCGCGATCCCCTCCCCGACCTCTGTACCCGGACCCGGCTTCGCGGCCGGCGTTGTTTTTCGGCCGGACATCGGACGCCCGGCGATGGCACAGCCTGGCACATGTGTGCGAGTCGCGTTGCGCGGGGAGGAGCCGTCAAGCTGTTCTCGGGGCCGGGCGGGCTCGTGGCGGCCCGTCGGAGAGCGGAGGAACTCGGCCTGAAAGCCCGGGACTTCGGTGCCGACGGGGGCTTCGGCGGGGACTTCGACGGGGGCCGTGGCTCCGGCGGGGGCCGGGCTTCAGCGGGGATGGGGGCTCCGGCGGTGGCGGCATGGGGGGTCGCCACCGCCGAAGAGTCACTCGCAGCCGCGCTGCCAGTTCCAGCCGACGAACGTGTTCTTCAGGTCGACCTCGAACGTGCAGGACGCGGTCCCGTCGGCCTTGAGCGCCACGGTGGAACGGTGCGTGTTGGCGTACACGGTGCCCGTCGGGTCGAAGATCCCCTGGTAGGAGAACGAGGCGTTGGCCACGTTGGTGGAGACCGCGCAGTTCGCGACGCAGTCGGCGGACTTGCCCGAGGACTCCAGCGACCAGCCCGCGTTCCACGGTTCACGGTTCCACTGCTGGGTCGCGTCGGTGGAGGAGGCGGTGACCACGGTGCCGTCGGAGCTCCAGTCGGACGTCGTGTAGAGGCCCGTCATCCGGATGTTGCAGCAGTCGTACATCTCCGAATAGCTCCGGACCTGCCGGTCGCCCTGGGCGGCGGCCGGAGCCGCCTGCGCGTTCGCGGCCGGGCCGGCCTTCGGTACCAGCCGTGCGGGGCCGAGCACCGGAGTGCAGTCGGGGCCGATGGAGACGTCCTGCCGCACGGACATGCCCGCGGGCGGTACGGGCAGGGCGCCGGACAGCTTCACGTCCGCGCACGCACGGGCGTCGCCGGGCGCCGCCGTCCCCACCTCGCTCGGCGCCGCGGTGGCGGAGGCGGCCGTGAGCGCGAGAAGACCGGTCGTGAGTGCGGCGGCGAGTGCGATTCGATGGCGCAATTCCCTTGCCTTTCCTCGAGGTTCGCCGTGGAGCGTAACTGCGCCCACCGCGATCCGAACGGAACGGGGAGAGGGTTGGCATGAAGGTGACAGGCGCATATCCCGGGGCGTGCCCCAACGTGCGAAACCCGGCCCCAGGGGGGCCGGGCGCGGGAAAAGCGGTGCTGGGAGGGGGTGTTGGCGTCCTGCCGGCCGCGTGGGCCTCAGGCCACGTTGTGCGTCCGGACGCCGGGGCGGGCCGTCAGCTCGACTTCGCCTTCGGCTTCGCCGTCGACTTGGGGTCGTCGCTGTCGCTGCCCTTGGCCGCGTCCTTCGTGCTGTCCTTCTTGCTGTCGTCCGAGCCGCCCTTCGCCGGGGGCGTGACCTTGGCGTCGTCGGTTTCGGCGACAGCGGCGACCGCTTCCTTCGCCGCCTTCTGCGCGCCCTTGACGATGCTCGCGGACGAGGGGGTCTTCGCACCCGCGTAACCCGCGCCGTTGTACGTCAGGGTGACGACGACATTGCCCGTGCGCGCCACGACGGTGGCGTACGCGAAGTCCTCGTCCGTCTTGCTGAGGCCGTAGGTCACGGTGGTGGCCTCCTCGCCGATGCCGGTGGTGGGCTCGGCGGCGACCTTCTCGGCCCCCTCGGATGCCTTCGCCTTGGTGACCTGCTTCGCGTACTCGGCGGTGGCGCGCTTGGCGCCGCTGCCCAGCGACTGGTCCGAATCGAAGCGGGTGAAGCCGACGTCCAGCCAGCGGTACTGGGAGCCGTCGACGCCCTTGTCGTCCAGGCCGTTCCAGGAGCAACTGCTCCGGGCCGCCAGGTCGTTGGACCGGCCTGCCGTGCCGTTCTTCTTCTTCGCCTCGGGCACCAGGTCCTTGATCGTCTTCTTGTTGATCGAGGCGCACGGGTCGGGCAGATCGGCGAACCTCGCCGCTTCGACGGTGGGCTCCGTCGGCTTGGCGCTGGGGGTGCCGGACGAGGAGGAGCCCGCGTTCTTCTTGCTGTCGGAGTCGGAGTCCGACGAGCAGCCGACGGCTACGAGCATCACCGGAACGGCGGCGCAGGCGAGGATGCGGGACAGGCGCGGGGCTGATCGGTGCATGGTTCCTTCACTCGGATGGCACGGAGCTCTCGGTGCTGGAGGTCTCGGTTCGTGCGGTGTACGGGTGGGCTCGGCAGCGGGTCGGTTCGTCTTCCGGACAGCCACCGTACGACGGCCGGAGGCCGTCCCGTGCCGCCGCCGAGGGCCCCCGGAGACCGGAATCCGGCCGGTGGGGGCCCGTCGGGCGGGGTCTATTCGCTGAGCGTCTCGGCCAGCTTCCGGGCCAGTGCCTGGGCCTTCTCCTGGAGTTCCCTGCTGTCGGGCACCTGGGTGACGAGGGCCGGCTGCTCGGCGTACCGGACGGTCACGACCACGTTCGATGTGCGGAATACCACGCTCACCGTGCGGCGCTGTGCGGTGGAACCTGCACGTGTGGGCAGATTATGCAGAAACGCGGCATCTCCGAGGTTGTCGAGGACGCGGGAGGGGAGGGCGCCCTCCGGGCCGGTGCCCCCGTTGCCGCCTCCGTTGCCGTCTCCGGAGGGTGAGGACGAGGAGGAGGCCGAGGGGTCCGCCGAGGCCGTGGTGCCCCCCGTCGCACCCTCCGGCTTCTCCGCGTCGGCGCCCTTGCCCTTCTCCTTCTCGCCCGGGGCCCCGGTGTTCTTCTCCGCGTCCGGCCCAGGGGTCGCCGACGACGAGAGGCCGGCGGCCTTCTCTTTCTTCGCGTAGACGGTGTCGGCGCGGTCGTCGTCGCTGACCGCGGGGTCGTACGAGACGACGCGCTCGAAGTCGATGGAGAGGCTGCGGGTGGCGTTCGGCGCGTCGGACTTCCAACTGCAGCCGACCTTGCGGTCGGTGTCGTACGTGACGGACGCCGACCCCCGGAACACCTTCTCCTGCTGGTCCCCGGGCAGTTCCGCGGCGCCGGGCAGCAGGTCCTTCAGGGTGCCGCGCGGCACGGCGCGGCAGGGGGCGGGCAGGGTCTCGTACTTGCCCGGGGGCGCGGGGGTGACCGTCGGGCTGCCCGCCTTGCTGTCGGCGCCGTTCGCGTTGCTGTCGGAGCCGGCGCTGCAGCCGACGACGAGCGCTGCCAGAAGCGCGACGCCGGGTACGTACGCCATGTCTCGCACCGTCCCAGGCTCCCTTCGGTACGGAAAACGGGTTGCCGCCCGAAGGCGGCCGATGGACACAATGTGTATCGCACGCGCCGCTGTGAATGCCGGTCGGCCGACAGGTTTGCCGATCTTGGCACCGGTTTTGCGCTTTCAGTCTTTTCGGGGGAATCGAGGAGTTATGTCGTACGTAGAGGTGCCGGGAGCGAAGGTTCCCATCCGGATGTGGGCGGACCCCGCGTCGGTCGAGGACGTGGCGATGCAGCAGCTGCGCAACGTCTCCACGCTGCCGTGGATCAAGGGCCTCGCCGTCATGCCGGACGTCCACTTCGGCAAGGGGGCGACGGTCGGGTCGGTGATCGCGATGCAGGGCGCGGTGTGCCCGGCCGCGGTCGGGGTGGACATCGGCTGCGGGATGTCGGCCGTCCGGACGTCCCTCACCGCGAACGATCTTCCCGGCGACCTGTCGCGGCTGCGTTCCAAGATCGAGCAGGCCATTCCGGTCGGCCGGGGGATGCACGGCGACGCGGTGGACCCGGGGAAGCTGCACGGGTTCCCGACGTCGGGATGGGACGACTTCTGGGGGCGGTTCGGGGGGATCGCCGATGCGGTCAAATTCCGTCAGGAGCGCGCCACGAAGCAGATGGGAACGCTCGGATCGGGAAATCATTTTATCGAGTTTTGTCTCGATGAGACCGGTTCTGTCTGGTTGATGCTGCATTCCGGCTCGCGGAACATCGGCAAGGAGCTGGCCGACTTCCACATCGGCCAGGCGCAGAAGCTGCCGCACAACCAGGGCTTGGTCGACCGTGACCTGGCGGTGTTCATCGCGGACACCCCGCAGATGGCCGCGTACCGCAACGACCTCTTCTGGGCGCAGGAGTACGCGAAGTTCAACCGGGCGATCATGATGGGACTCTTCCAGGACGTGGTCCGCAAGGAGTTCAAGAAGGCCCGGGTCACCTTCGAGCAGGTCATCTCCTGCCACCACAACTACGTGGCGGAGGAGCGGTACGAGGGCATGGACCTGCTGGTCACCCGCAAGGGCGCGATCCGGGCGGGGTCCGGCGACTTCGGGATCATCCCGGGGTCCATGGGCACCGGTTCGTACATCGTGAAGGGCCTCGGCAACGAGAAGTCCTTCAACTCGGCGTCGCACGGCGCGGGGCGCCGGATGAGCCGGAACGCGGCGAAGAAGCGCTTCTCGACCAAGGACCTGGAGGAGCAGACGCAGGGCGTGGAGTGCCGTAAGGACTCCGGTGTCGTGGACGAGATCCCCGGAGCGTACAAGCCGATCGAGCAGGTCATCGATCAGCAGCGGGACCTGGTCCAGGTCGTCGCGAAGCTCAAGCAGGTGGTGTGCGTGAAGGGCTGAGCCCGCTACGCCCCGCCCCCGTACGTCGCGTAGTCCGGTGGTCCCGTGGCCGTGAAGACGTGTACGGAGACCCCGGCCGGGGTCGTCCGGTGGCTGAGGAGCCGCAGGCCGGCCGGGGCGCCGCCGTCCGGGAACAGTCTGCGGCCCTCGCCCACCACGACCGGGGCGATGGCCAGGCGCAGTTCGTCGACCAGGCCCGCGGCCAGCAGCGACTGGGCCAGGCGGGCGCTGCCGTGGACCTGGAGGTCCCGGCCGGGGCGCCGTTTCACCTCGGCCACCTGGGCGGGGATGTCGCCGGAGAGGATCGTGGTCGGGTCCCACGTGGCCTCGGTCAGGGTGTTCGAGGCCACGTACTTCGGCAGGCCGTTCAGGATGCCGGAGAAGGGGTGGTCGGTCATTCGCGGCCAGTCGCGGGCGAAGTTCTCGTAGGTGCGGCGGCCGAACAGGAAGGCGTCCGCCTCGCCGAGCCACTCGCCCGCCTGCCGCTCGAACTCCTCGTCCAGGTGCGGCACGAACCAGCCGCCCCGGGTGAACCCGTCGCTGGTGTCCTCGTCCGGGGACCCGGGGCCCTGGGAGACGCCGTCGAGCGTCAGGAACTCCTGCACCACCAGCTTCATCGGGCACCACTCCCTCGTGGGCTTTCCGGCCGGTACGGCGGCCGGGGGCGCCTCCTTCCTAACACGACGCGGCCGGGGGCGCCGGGGACGAGGGCCCGTGCGCCGGCGCATGTCGGCCGGCGGGAGGCTCCTGTTCCGGCTCCGTCAGGTCCGCCTCCGTCAGGGAGGCGACCAGTACCGTGCGCGGGCCCGGCTCGATGCCGGGTACCGAGGGGACGGCGAGCAGGCGGCACCCCGCGGCCAGGGCGGCGGCGGCGCCCGTGGGGGTGTCCTCGACGGCCAGGCAGTCCTGCGGGGTCACCCCGAGCGCCGCCGCCGCCGCCAGGTACGGGTCGGGGTGCGGCTTGCCGCGCGCCGTCTCGCCCGAGGCGACCGACGTGTCGAACCGGTGCCGGCCCAGGGTGTCGAGCACCAGGTCGGCCACATGACGCTCGGACGCGGTCACCAGGGCCGTCGGCACTCCCAGCGCGCGTGCCCGGTCCAGGAGCCGGAGAGCGCCGGGCTGGACGGTCACCCCGGCCGCCACCCGCGCGGTGAACTCCTGGTCGAGCAGGGCGGCCGTCGCCGCCTCCGACAGGGCGGTGAGTCCGCCGCGTACGAGACGTCCGGCCGCGTCGGCCACCGCGGCGCCCGCGAACGGGGCGAGGGTGCCCGCGTCCGCCGGGGAGCCCTGCGTCCGCAGGAACCCGGCGACGGTGTCCAGCCAGGCGTGCTCGGTGTCGACGAGGGTGCCGTCCATGTCGCACAGCAGGGCGGCGGGTCGGGGGAGCGGAGGCATACGGGGCTCGCTGTTCCTGGGGCGGAGGGGCGGCGGGGTTGCGGGGTGGGGCGGACGAACCGGGGCCGGTGGCCCGTGGGGCACCGGCTGCCCGGCGTGTCAGTCGGCGGCGGTGCGCACCAGCGGATTGGCCTGTACCGAGTTGCGGACGGTGAAGACGACCGAGCCGGGCCGGTAGCGGTCGTCCGAGGTCTCGACGGGCCGGCCCTCGGACGTGGTCGTGGTGCGGCGCACCCGCAGCAGCGGGGAGCCGCGCCGGACGCCCAGCTCACGGGCGTCCGTGGTGCCGGCGGCGACCGCGTCCAGATGGTGCTCGCCGTGGCTCATGACCACGCCGGCCTCCTCGTACAGGCTCTGGGTGACCGACTCGCAGTCGTCCGGCAGCCCTTCGACGGCCGCCGCCACCCACCCCGCGTACACCGTGCGTTCCAGGAGTGCCGGCTCCCCGTCCAGGGTGCGCACCCGCAGGACGTGCAGGACCGGGTCGCCCGGGGCGAGCTGGAGCTGGGCGGCCTGCGCCTCGGTCGCCCTCGCGCGGTGCGAGCGGAGCACCAGGCCGCCCGGGGTGCGGTCGCCGGCCCTGGCCCACTGGGCGAAGCTGCGCAGCTCGGTGAAGCTCTGGCTGGGGGTGGTGGACAGGACGGTCCGGCGGGCGCCCTGCCGGGACCCGATCAGGCCCTCCGACTGGAGTGTGCCGAAGGCCTGCCGGAGGGTGCCCCGCGATACGCCGTGGGCCAGGGCCAGTTCGGACTCGGACGGCAGTTCGGAGCCCACGGGGTGGGTGCCTTCGGCGATGGCGCGGCGCAGCTCCTCGGCGATCTGCTGGTGCCGTCGGGTCACGTCTCTCCTCGGGGCTTTCGGGTTGCCGGGCTTCCGGGGGACGGGGTGCGCCGGAAGCGCGGTGCGTGGTGGGTGCGCAGGGACGATCATGTCATCCGCGCGAGGCACGGTGCATCTCCGGTCTGTGCGCAGGAGGTGGATTCCCCGAAGTGTGAACCCTGCGTCTAACCGCTTTGGGGAGCGCGTAAACCTACGTCTCTATAACGCTTCTGACCTGCACTTTTTACCTCCTCAAAGCTTTACCCGCTGGTCACTTGGCTGTTAGCTTCGGCTGGCTTACTGACGATGGCTTGTCCATACAGGTGGCTTGCCGCCAGACCCAGGAGTACGCATTGTGAAGGCACACCGTCCCCGCCGCGTCCTGACCGCCGCGGCCCTTGCCGGTCTCACCGCCCTGGTGGCCGCCGGCTGTGGCTCCGCACCCGACGACGCCGGTGCGAGGAACAGCAAGGCCGCGAAGGCGGAGTCGGCCGCGGACCTCGGCGGTATGGAGAAGCTCGTCGCGGCGGCGGAGAAGGAGGGCAAGCTCAACGTCTACGCCCTCGCGCCGGACTGGGCCAACTACGGCGAGATGATCGCGGCGTTCGAGAAGAAGTACGACATCGAGGTCAACAACGAGGACCCGGGCGGCAGCAGTCAGGGCGCGCTGAACGCGGCGGCCAAGCGCAAGGGCCAGGACCGGGCCGTCGACGCGCTGGACCTCGGCACCTCGTACATGCAGGAGGCCAAGAAGCAGGACCTGCTCGCGGCGTACAAGGTCGAGGGCTGGGACGGCATCCCGGACGCGCAGAAGCAGCCGGACGCCTCCTTCATGAACAACTACGGCGGCTTCATGTCCATCGGCTGTGACGCCAAGGCCGTCAAGAACTGCCCCGAGACGTTCGAGGACCTGCTGAAGCCCGAGTACCGGAACAAGGTCGCGCTCAACGGCGACCCGACCGAGTCCAGCTCCGCGCTGGCCGCCGTCGTCGCCGCGTCGCTGGCCAACGGCGGCTCCCTGGACGACGCGCAGCCGGGTCTCGACTTCTTCCGGGAGTTGAGGAAGAAGGGCAACTTCGTCCCCGCGAAGTCCACGCTCGCCACCATCCAGCAGGGCGAGACGCCGATCTCGATCGACTGGGACTACCTCAACCTGGGCTACGGCCAGAAGCTGAAGCCCAAGGGCGTCGACTGGCAGGTCGCGGTGCCCGGCGACGGCCTGTACGCGCGTTACTACAACCAGGGCGTCAACAAGTACGCCCCGCACCCGGCCGCCGCCCGCCTGTGGCTGGAGTTCGTCTACAGCCCGGAGGGCCAGAACATCTGGCTCAAGGGCTTCTCGCGTCCGGCGCTCCTCGACGCGATGAAGAAGGACGGCACCGCCGACAAGGCCGCCGTCGCCCGGATCCCCGAGGTTCACGGCACTCCGGAGGAGCCGACCGCGGACCAGGAGGCGAAGGCCAAGGAGACGGTCGTCCAGGGCTGGGGCAAGGCGGTCAGCTGACCATGGCCGACACCACCGCACCTCCTCCCGCGGGGAGCGGAGCCGCCACCCCGGCGGGCTCCGCGCCCGCGGGCCCGGCGGGCTCCGTGCCCGCGACGGGCC
>NZ_NTGZ01000126.1 GCF_002551245.1 Streptomyces sp. rh34 | reverse complement strand
AGCCAGTACTGCGCGTCCTCGCGGTCCAGGCGGCGACCGGCGAGCCGGGGCAGCAGCCGGACCGCGGTGGCGTACCCCTCGGCGGCCACGTCGAACTGCCCGGCTTCGGCGGCCAGACCACCCCATCGGTCCGCACCTTCCGCCCGGCTCTCCACCGGTGATCCGGCAGACGCCGCGGCTTCCCGGTAACAGTCGAGTGCCTCGGTCAGCGCGTCGCTGTCGCCGAGGTGCCGGAAGCCGAGCGTCAGGACGCCGGCGACGAGGGTCAGCAGACCCGCCCGGGTGTAGGCGTCCCGCACGGGCCTGCGCGCCGCGCTCCGGGCCAGGCCGACCGCCTCCGCGAGGACCTGCGGATCAGGCGGCTCCCGTCGTGCGACGGCGGGTGCGACGGGGTTCGTGCACCAGTCGCTGAGCGCGGAGGCCAGGCTCGCGGCGTACCCGGGCCAGTGCGGGCTGTCCTGCGGAGTCGCGGCCACGGACGCGCGACGCGCGGCGATCGCGTTCCGCAGCGCGTTCCGGTCGCCGAACCTCTCGTACGCCATCCCCAGCACACCGCCGAGATTGGCCAGCCGCACCGCCCGGTCCGGGTCGTCGTCCGCCGTCACCTCCGCGGCCGCGCGGTGCGCGGCGATCGCCTCGTCGAGCACGCTCGCCTCACCCGTCCTGGTGAACCAGTCGGACAGCATGGTGCCGAGGTTGGAGAGCCGCTGGCCCTGCGCGGCGACCAGGCTCGCGCCGAGGCGGACGGACTCCCGCGCGCGGTCGACCGCCTCCGACAACACCTGCAGCTCGCCGGTCACCCGGAACCGGGTGTGCAGTACGACGGCGAGGATCCCGAGCGAACGCGGGTGGTCTCCCTGCCCGGCCGTGGCCTCGGCGGCACGGCGAGCGACGTCGATCGCGTCCATGACGTGGGCCAGGTCTCCGGTCGCGTGGAACAACGCGTTCAGGTTGACGACGAGGTTGCCCATGAACTGGACCCGCAGCGGATCGCCCGCCGACGTGCGGGCGACCGCCTCCCGCTCGACGGTGACGGCTTCCGCGAGCGCGGCGTGGTCCCCGAACTCTTCACCGCGGGTGGCCAGCGCCGTGGCGAAGTGGTCCAGCCGTACACCCCGGCGGGGGTGCCCGGCGGGAGTCGCCGCCGCCACCGAGCGCCCGAGCTCGATCGCACGCTCGAGCAGGGCCGGGTCCCGGGTCAGCTTGAACTTGGCGGCATACCGGCCGCACGCTTCCGCTTCGGTGTCGGCGCGTTCCCAGCCGTGGGTCGAGCGAGGCCCCTCGCCGGTGAGGGCGGCCCAGTCCCGTTCGGTGGTCGTCAGCTCGATGAGGTTCTGCGAGTGCCGCGGATCGATGACCGGAGTATGGGCCACCAGCGTCTGCCGGACCCGCAGCAGTTCGGACAGATCCTCCCGTGCTCCGCGAGCCCGGTAACGGTCGTCGAGAAGATACGCGAGGTTCTTCAGCCGGCCGAGCACGTCGGACGACCCGGCCGGCGTGAGCTCCACCGCTCGCCGCGCGGCGTCGACGGCTTCCTCCAGCACCGCGGTCTCCCCGGTGCCACGGAACCAGTCGCGCAGGACGACGGCGAGGAAGTGCAGGCTCCCGGCGGTGAGCACGTCATCGGGAGAGCACGCGACGGCGGCCCGAGCGTGTTCGACGGCTTCCCCCAGGGGCGCGAGGTCCTGCGTCACGGTGAACGCCGTCCGGAGCGCGACGACGAGGTTGCCCAGATAGAACGCCTTCTTCGTGGACGGTTCCTCCTCTACGGCCGTCCGGCTCCACTCCAGCGCTTCGGCCAGGGTTTCGCGGTCCTGGTTCCGCAGGAACGCGGTGTGCAGCAGCATGCCGATGTTGTTGGCGTAGTCGGCCGAGTCCTCCGGGCTTTCGTACGCCAGGAAGTAGGCCTCCGTGACCTTTCCGATGGCTTCCCGCAGGAACGCGAAGTCGCCGGTCTGGTGGTAGCGGGTCTGCAGCAGACCGCCGAGATCGGACAGGACCGAGCTGCGCTCGGCCACGTCCTCGTCGGCCGGCAGGGCACGGCCGAGACCGATCGCCTTCTCGACCGACGCGGGGTCCGCGCTGTGCCGGGCCACGCGGAACGCTTCCCAGAACCGCTCGACGTGGTCGTTCGCGGGTTCGCCGCCCACGCGTCAGTCCTCGGTGCCGTTCGAGGTGCCGGCCGGTCCGCCGGGCGCCTCGTCCGGCTCGGCGAGCTTGCGTTTCGGGGTGTAGCCGCGTTCCGCGGCTTCCTCCAGCAGTGCCGCCTCTTCGGGCGAGAGCTCGGGTTCGTGCGCCATCACCGCTCCTCATCCGGCACGGCCGCCGGTTCTCCGGTTTCGACGAACTCCAGTACGTCGAAGTCTTCCGCCCGCAGTCGCAGGCCCGCCGTTCCGTGCACGCGCGCGCCGAACGACCCGTCGGAACCCATCACGCGCGCCGATTCGAGGTAGAGCTCGGCCGGGTGGGGGTACGAGGAGGCGTACGACCGGTCGCCGTACCAGCCGCCCGCCCAGTTGCCGTCCTTGAGCCGCACGCGCACGAAGCACGGTTCGCGGTCTCGGAACGCGTGGTCCCAGGCGCTGGGCGTACGCAGGAACCGAGCCTTGCGCCGCTGTCGATCCACCAGGGAAACGGTGACCGCCGCCACGGCCGGCACGACGAGGAAGAGCACCACGGCGACGAGACCGACCACGCGCGGCCGCTCCACGAAGCCGTCCCAGCCGCCGCCGGCGCCCTGAGCCAGGCTGACCAGCGCCGGCCCCGCCACCACGGCGTACAGGGCGTCCAGCGCGATCGACGCGACGATCGCCCGCAGCACCCGTTCACCCAGATCACGCTCACCGGGCACCGGCCCGCGGCGGCGCTCCCGGACGAACTGGTAGGTGACCCCCGGCAGCACCAGAAGGACGAGCAGGGCGAGCTGCACGACGGTCGCAGGCGCCTGCACCTCACCACCCCCCTGGCTCACGGACTCCCTACGATCACGCTACTGGCTCGCCTGCTCCGCGGTCGGCGAAACACCGCTTCTCGCGGCTACCGGGAGGCGGCGGCCGGGGCCCCGCCCGCGCGCGTGACCAGGGTGCGCCGGCGGCTGCGTCGGTGAACGCATGCCATCCAGCCGCTGCCGCCGAGCCGGACGACGGGGCGGAGTGGGCGGCGGCGGGACCGTCCGTGGAGGTGATCGACGGGATCGCCCGGAGGTTCGCGAACAGTACGGGCCGCACGAGCCCATGGCGACGGCACTTCCGGTGAACCCGTGCGGTCCGCTACAGGTCACCGGTGCATCGTCCCGGCCCGCCGCCGGCAGAGGTAGAACAGCTCGGGATCGCCCTCATCGAGGCCGTGGAGAAGTCCGACTGGACTCCACCCGGCTCGTTGGAGGAGCCGCTGCATCGGCTGGTTGGAGACGTTGGTCGAGGTGAACAGCTTCGGGGTGGTGCATGAGGCGGCCACGGCGTCGAGCAACCGATGGCCCACACCTCGGCCGCGGGCGGAGGGCGTCACCATCAGCATCGTGACGAAGCCCTGTTCGAAGAACGTGTACTCAACCACGCAATAGCCGAGCGGGCCCGACGCATCCTCCGCTACGACCGCCAAGCCCTGCCGACACCACCTCCGGATGCTCGCCTGCCGTTCGTCGTCACCTTCGAGAGCGATCGTGTCGATCCCGATCAGCGTGTCCGCCTCCGACTCGCTCGCACGGCGCACAACGAACTCGCCCGGATCCACCGCATTCATGTGGTCATGCTGTCAGCTCACACAGGAGGCCCGCGCCCTGCATCCGCGCCCCTGCCGCGGACCGGGTCGTAGGACTCCCGAAGGCCGGGGCGGCGCCGCGGCCGGGGCGTCGGCGCCGCCCCGGGTGACCTCGGTTCACGACTTCACGGAGCTGAAGGTCGGTTCACTGGGATGTGTCGTGCGGAGACGAACCCTGTGCTCGGCGGGAAAGCCGGAGAACGCCACCAGTTCGTTCTGCGTCCGTAGGATGCCTGAATGCCCGAGCCGATACGGATGAGCCGCCGCACGTGTGCTATCGCGTGGGCGGTGCTGTGCGTGGCCGGCTTCGCCGCCACCGCCGGACTGAAGGCCGCCTCGGAATCTGGCCCGCGGCCCGAGAAGCCTGTCAGCGCCGAGTGCGGCGAGTACATCGCGTACATCGAAATGCAGCTGGGCAAGGCCAAGCTGGAAGGCGAGGGCGACCAGATACTGGCATTCTCGCGAGGCCGGTTCGTCGGCACCGCAGATGACTGCGGTGACGATCTCCGAGATCACTTCCGTGGCGATCGGTGAACGGTACCTGTCCCGCCGCGACGACGAACAGCGCAGTGGCCACACCGGCGATCGCGGCGGTGTCGTCGTTCGCGCCAGTGTCGGCGAGGGGTGTCTCCTCGCCCGTGATCGGGCGGGCGGCGTCGGTCTTCATGGTCTCGTCGATCCAGCCGGCGTACGCGGGCGCGCTGGTGTAGAGACCGGGGCCCTCCGAGCACGGCACGTCCGGGACTTCGGCACGGTGGCGATGGTGCACAGCCGCGTCGCGTCCGCGCGGCCCGGCGCGTACTCGGACGCGGCGCCCCTGCGCCGGCGACCCCGGTCAAGCCGACCGTGCACGCGGTGGCGAGAGCACCAACGGCGCCCATCCAGGCAACAGTAGGACGGCGCGGAGGCGTGAAGCTGAACACAGACGGTTCCCTTGATCGGTGAATCCCTACGCGTTCAGCCTCGTTGCCGGAAGTCCGCTGAACCATCCGGGCAACCGGCCGGTCGTTGCGGGGACAACCCCAGCTCAGAACCGCAAAGGGATGTCGCCACCTGAGTGCGGATCGGACCTGTGGCCGTACCGAGGTGCGGAGCCCCCCCCCGGGACGGCGCACCCGGGGCGACGGACGAACGCCGCGCCATCAAGATCCTCCTCAAGGCCTTACTCAAGCCCTGCCCTCTGGCGGACGGCCGCCACGGCGCGAAATATACCCCCGGGGGTAAGCGTGTTACGGTGAATTGCATACCCCGGGGGGTAATTTTTCGTCGGAAGGAGACTCCCGTGTTCTTCGTTGAAGCCATCGAGCTGGAGGGCTTGGGCAACCGCGGCTACGTGGCCGGTGGTCGGCACGCGGCGGTCGCGGTGGACCCGCCCCGTGACATCGATCGGGTGCTGGCCGCTGCGGCCCGGCGTGGTGTGGCGATCACCCATGTGGTCGAGACGCACCTCCACAACGACTATGTGACCGGCGGTCTTGAGCTGGCTCGTATCACCGGAGCCGCCTACCACGTTCCGGCCGGGGCGCACGTTTCGTTCGCCCGGACCGCCGTGTCCGACGGTGACACGATCGCCATCGACGCGGGACTGGTCCTGGCCGCGGTGGCGACGCCCGGGCATACGCCGCACCACATGGCGTACGTGCTGAGCGAGGCGGGCAGGCCCGTCGCCGCGTTCACCGGCGGCTCTCTCCTCATCGGTACGGTGGGGCGGCCCGATCTCGTGGAGCCGCGGCTCACCGATCGGTTGGCCCGAGCTCAGCACGCCTCCGCCCGCCGCCTCGCCGACGCCCTGCCCGATGAGACCGAGGTGCTGCCGACGCATGGGTTCGGCAGCTTCTGCTCGTCCGCCCAGGCCGACGGGGAGGCGACCACGATCGGCAAGGAGAAGGCGGTCAATCCGGCTCTCACCGTGGATGTCGACAGCTTCGTCGCCGAGCTGCTGGCGGGTCTGGAGGACGTGCCCGCGTACTACGCGCACATGAGCCCCGCCAACGCGGCCGGACCCGCGCCCGTGGACCTGACCGCGCCGGCCGTGGCCGACCCCCACGACATCGCCGCGCGGCTCGCGGCGGGGGAGTGGGTGGTGGATCTGCGCAACCGCGTCGCTTTCGCCGAGGGGCATGTCGCGGGTTCGTACAACTTCGAGGCGGACGGCAAGCTCGCCACGTACCTCGCCTGGTTGATCCCCTGGGGCAAGCCGGTGACGCTGCTTGCCGCGTCGGCCGAACAACTCGCCGCGGCCCAGCGGGAGCTGGTGCGCGTCGGCATCGACCGGCCGGCCGCCGCCGCGACCGGCGGTCCCGCGGACTGGCTCCGTGCAGGCGAGAGCGTCGCGTCCTTTCCCCGCGCCACGTTCGCCGAACTGGCCGGTCAGGAAAGGGGCCGGATCGTCGTGCTGGACGTACGCCGCTCATCCGAACGGGCGGAGGGCCGGATCGAGGGCTCGGTCCACATCCCGATCCACCAGATCCACCAGCGTATCGACGACGTGCCCGACGGCACGGTCTGGGTGCACTGTGCGGGCGGGATGCGTGCGGGTATCGCCGCGTCGTTGCTGCACGCGGCGGGGCGCGACGTGGTCGCCGTGGACGACGGTTTCGACGCGGCGGTCGTGGCCGGGCTGACCATCGTCACCGGAGAAGGGTGACGTCATCGATGTTTCTCTTCCGTGGACATGGACAACGCCTCTCCCTGGGCGAGGCGCGCGCCCGCACCGACGGGGAGCGGCCCGAAGCCGTTCTCCTGGACGTGCGGGAAAAGCCCGAGTGGCGCACCGGCCACGCTCCCGGCGCGGTGCACGCGCCGCTGACCGCCCTGGCCGCGGGTGCGGCGCTTCCGGCGGCGGCGCGGGAGAGGCCGCTGGTGGTGATCTGTCGCAGCGGGCACCGCTCGCAGCAGGCTGTGAAGCTCCTGGCCGAGCGGGGTGCGGAGGCGGTGGACGTCAAGGGCGGCATGATCGCGTGGGCCGCCGCGGGGCTGCCGGTCATCGACGAGCGCGGTGACGGCGGCTCGATAGCGTGAGTACCTTGGTTCTCGCCCTCGTCGCCGGGACGGTGATCGGGCTGGCGCTCGGCGCGCTCGGAGGTGGTGGCGGCGTTCTGGCGGTTCCGGCCCTGATCTACCTGCTCGGCTTCTCGGCGGCCTCGGCCACCACGGCCAGTCTGATCATCGTCACCGCCACATCGGCCACCGCGCTCTACGCGCACGCGAGAGACGGCGATGTCGCCTGGAGGGCCGGGGTGTTGTTGGCGGCGGCGGGAGTCCTCCCGGCGGCCCTCGCGGGAGCCGTCGCCGATCACCTGCCCGAAGCGGTCCTCACGACGGCGTTCGCGGTGATCGCCGCTCTGGCGGCGCTGCGGATGCTGCGGCCCTCTGTCGTCCAGCCGAAGGAGGGGACACAGCCTGGGAAGGCGGCCGTTACCGGCGCCGGTCTCGGCGCCGTGACGGGATTCCTCGGGGTAGGAGGCGGATTCCTCGCCGTGCCCGCCCTGGTCGGTGTCCTCGGCCTGCGGATGAAACAGGCCGTGGGTACCAGCCTCCTGGTCATCACCGTCAATTCCCTCGCCGCCCTCGCGGCCCGGTCGGGAACCGGCGACGACCTGCGATGGGAGGTGATCGCCCCGTTCGCCGCAGCGGCGATCCTCGGGGCCTGGGACGGCAAACGGCTGGCGGCGAAGGTCGCCGACGCCACGCTGCGGAGAGTCTTCGCGTACACACTGTTCGCGGTGGCGGCCTTCATGGTCGTCGACGTGGTCGCCTGAGCACGCGGGCCGCCCCGGCGTCAGGCGAGCGACAGGAAGAGCTTCTCGAGCCGGGCGCGCATCTCGTCCCGGGACTCACCGGAACGCCGGCCGTCCTCCACCTCGGTCAGACACTGCTGGAGCCCGGTGGCGATAATCGCGAACCCGGCCCGGTCCAGCGCCCGCGACGCCGCCGCCAGCTGGGTGACGACCTCCTCGCAGTCCCGCCCCTCCTCGATCATCCGGATCACGCCGGAGATCTGCCCCTGCGCCCGGCGCAGCCGGTTCAGGACCGCCTTGAGCTCCGCTCCCGCCAGTTCAAGCTCCATCATCACTCCTCATGAAATACCCCCAGGGGTAATGTACTCCCCTTGGGTGGGGACCCGACAGAAAAGGATGACACCTGCCATGACCACGCCCGCCGTCCTCGCGACTCACGAGACCCGCAGCCGCCTCCACGAGCTGACCGTCATCGACGTCCGCGCCCCCGGTGAGTACGCCGGCGGCCACCTGCCCGGCGCCCTCAACATCCCCCTGGACCACATCCGGCGGGCTCTCCCCGACATCCGGCAGGCCGCGGACCGCGGTGAGGTCCTGATCGTCTGCGCGTCCGGCGCCCGGTCGGAGAACGCCTGCCGCGTCCTCGCCGAGCACAACATCACGACCGCCACGCTCAGCGGTGGCACCAGTGCCTGGGCAGCCGACGGTCACGACCTGCACCGCCCCCAGGGTGCCGCTCGTGCGACCTGGGGCATGGAGCGGCAGGTCCGCCTCGCCGCCGGAACCGTCGTCCTCCTCGGCCTGCTCCTCGGTCTCCTCGTCCACCCCGCGTTCCAGCTCCTCTCGGCGGGCATCGCCGCAGGACTGGTCTTCTCCGCCCTCACCAACACCTGCGGCATGGCCGCCATGCTCGCCAAACTGCCCCACAACCGCACCGGCGCGGCCGACCTCGACGCCACCCTCGCGGCACTGCGCGGGCGCTGACCGGACTCGACGCCCCCCTGGGCGCGAGGGTGACGGGTGGTGCTGCGGAACATCTTCCGCTTCGGGACCGCCATGGGGGACCACCTCCGTCGTCGGCGTGGAGACGTACACGGAAATGACCGTCGTCACCCATGGTGGTGGGGGCGAGTCGGGGCGTGCGGCCGCCGTCCACAACACACGCTGCCGCGACCGCTCCCGCCGCGACACCGGCGCGACATGCGGTTCGGGTACGGTGCGTTGGGTTCGTGGGGTGGGCGAGAGGGAGAGCGCGTGAGCACGGTGGATGTCGCTGGGCCCGGCGCGGGCGGGATGCGGCGTCGGCTGGGTGTGTTCGATGCGGTGGTGATCGGTCTGGGGTCGATGATCGGGGCCGGGATCTTCGTGGCGCTGGGCCCGGCCGCGGAGGCCGCGGGTTCGGGGCTGCTGCTCGCCCTGGCCCTTGCCGCGGTGGTGGCCTACTGCAACGCGACGTCTTCGGCGAGGCTGGCCGCCCGCTATCCCCGGTCCGGCGGCACCTATGTCTACGGCCGCGAACGCCTGGGCGACTTCTGGGGCTACGTGGCCGGCTGGGCGTTCGTCGTGGGCAAGACGGCCTCCTGCGCGGCCATGGCCCTCACGGTCGGCGCGTACCTGTGGCCCGGTCAGGAGCAGGCGGTGGCGGTGGCCGCCGTGGCGGCGCTGACCGCGGTGAACTACGCCGGGGTGCAGAAGTCCGCGCGGCTCACCCGGGTCATCGTCGCGGTGGTCCTGACGGTGCTCGCCGCCGTGGTCCTCGCCGCCCTGACCTCGTCCGGCGCGGACGCCTCGCGGGTGCGTATCGGCGCGGACGCCGGCATCGGCGGGGTGGTCCAGGCCGCGGGACTGCTGTTCTTCGCCTTCGCCGGGTACGCCCGCATCGCCACGCTCGGCGAGGAGGTTCGGGATCCCGCCCGTACCATTCCGCGCGCCATCCCGATCGCGCTCGGCATCGCGCTCGCCGTCTACGCACTCGTCGCCGGCGCCGTACTGGCGGTGCTGGGCCCGGGCGGACTGGCGGACGCGACCGCCCCGCTGGCGGACGCCGTACGCGCCGCGGGGGCCGGCTGGCTCGTGCCGGTCGTCCGCGTGGGCGGCGCCGTCGCGGCCCTCGGCTCCCTGCTCGCCCTGATCCTCGGCGTCTCCCGCACCACCCTGGCCATGGCCCGCGACCGGCATCTGCCGTACGCACTGGCCGCCGTCCACCCCCGCTTCGGCGTCCCGCACCGCGCCGAACTCGCCGTCGGCGCTGTCGTCGCCGTGCTCGCCGCGACCACCGACGTACGCGGAGCGATCGGGTTCTCCTCCTTCGGCGTGCTGGCCTACTACGCCGTCGCCAACGCCTCTGCCTGGACGCTGACCCCCGAAGAGGGCCGACCGCACCGCCTCGTTCCCGTGGTCGGCCTGACCGGCTGCGTGGTCCTCGCCTTCGCGCTGCCCCCGGGCGCCGTGATCTCCGGTGCCGTGGTCCTCGCCGTCGGAGCCGCCGTCTTCGGTATCCGAAAGGCGGTCAGCGGCCGTACACGCCGCTGACCCGTAGGCCGGGTTTCACGTAGCGGGTGAGTCGCGGGCGGAGAGGTCCCGGCACGGAACTCCGGTCCGAACCCGCCGCCGCACACCGTCCATCAGCCGCCGACGGTTGTGGGCTGTCCCGTGACCCCTGACGGCGCACGGGGCGCCATACCCCTGCCGGGTATATCGTGGTTCGCGTAGGGCGGCGAAACCGCACTGGACGGGACGGGAGACGGCGACCATGGATCACGGCACGCACCACACCGGCACCGACCACGACCCTGGCGGGCAGCGGACGCACACGGGTCACGCGGGGCATCAGAAGGGCGGCGCGACGTGGGGGACAGCCGCGAAGGCGACGCTGCACTGTCTCACCGGCTGTGCGATCGGTGAGATTCTCGGCATGGTCATCGGCACCGCCCTGCTGTGGGGCAATGTCGAGACGATGATCCTGGCGATCGCGCTGGCGTTCGTGTTCGGCTACTCGTTCACGCTGTTCGCGGTCCGCAGGGCGGGGCTGGACTTCAGGACCGCGCTGAAGGTGGCACTGGCCGCCGACACCGTCTCGATCGCGGTGATGGAGTTCGTCGACAACGGCATCATCGCCCTGACGCCCGGAGCCATGGACGCCCACCTGTCGGACGCGCTGTTCTGGACGGCCCTGCTGGGCGGCTTCGCCGTGGCCTTCGTGATCACGACGCCGGTCAACAAGTGGATGATCGGCCGCGGCAAGGGTCACGCCGTCGTCCACGCCTACCACTGACCGCACCCCCGGCGCCGCGTCAGGCTCCGGCCGGGGTGTGCGTCTTGTCCTCCCGGGGGAGTGTGGGCCGGTCGGTGCGTCAGGCGCGAGGAACCCGATGGCGCGACGGGGCGGTTACGACGAGCAGCGGCCGCCCGCCGCGCCTTCGCCGTCGGCCGGTGCGTCGACACCGAGCTGGACCAGGGCGGGTTCCGGCGTCGCGCAGCAGCCTCCGCCGTCGGACTGTGCGGCGGCCGGGTCGTCGAAGAGGCCCGCCCCGCCGCAGACTCCGGTTTCGGGGAGGGTGAGTTCGACGCGGTCGGCGGCTTCCAGGTCGCCGGCGAGGGCGGCGGCCAGGGAGCGGACCTGCTCGTAGCCGGTCATGGCGAGGAAGGTCGGGGCGCGGCCGTAGGACTTCATGCCGACCAGGTACACGTCCTTCTCCGGGTGGGAGAGCTCGCGGTGCCCGTGCGGGTAGACGGTGCCGCAGGAGTGCTGGTTGGGGTCGATCAGCGGTGCCAGTTCCGTGGGGGCCTGGAGTCGCTCGTCCAGCCCGAGACGGAGCTCGTCGAGGAAGCCGAGGTCGGGGCGGAGGCCGGTCAGCACGATGACTTCGTCGACCGGGTCCAGGCGGCGCCCGTCCTCGTCCACCAGGACCAGGCGGCCGTCGGCGGCCCGTTCGATCGCTTCGGTACGGAAGCCGGTCACCGCGTCCACGTACCCGTCGTCGACAGCGGCCTTCGCCGCGAGTCCGAGCGCCCCGCGGGCGGGCAGCTGGTCGGCGTCGCCCCCGCCGAACGTGGAGCCGGAGATACCCCGGCGCAGGACCCACACCCCCTTCGTGCCCGTGCCGTCGTCGGACACGGCGAGGTCGGCGAGGGAGGCGAGGGCGGTGAAGGCGGAGGCCCCGGAACCGATGACAGCGGTGCGACGCCCCGCGTAACGGGCCCGGACGGCCGGGTCCTTGAGGTCGGGGACGCGATAGGTGATCCGGTCGGCGGCGGCCTTCTCGCCGAGGGCGGGCAGGCCGCCGGCGCCCGCGGGGGACGGTGTGGACCAGGTGCCGGAGGCGTCGATGACGGCGCGGGCGAAGATCCGCTCCTCGTGGCCGTCGGCGTGGGCGATGTGCACGACGAACGGCTGCTGGTCGCGGTCGGCGTCCACGATCCGGTCGCGGCCGGCGCGCGAGACGCCGGTGACCCGGGCGTCGAGCCGGACTCGGTCGCCGAGCACGTCGGCGAGTGGCTGCAGATACTGCTCGGCCCAGTCCCCGCCGGAGGGGTAGGCCGCCGGGTCGGGCCGCGTCCAGCCGGTGGGGGCCAGTAGCTTCTCGGCGGCCGGGTCGACGACCTCGCCCCAGGTGGAGAAGAGCCGCACGTGTGACCATGCGCGCACCGCGGCGGCGGCGGTGGGCCCGGCTTCCAGGACCAGGGGCTCGATGCCCCGGTCGATCAGATGGACTGCGGCGGCCAGACCGGTGGGTCCGGCGCCGATCACGACGACGGGCAGTTCGTTGGTGACGGGCGCGTTCACGGCGACGACTCCTTGGTTGTTTCGACATCTGTCGATGGCTTGTGCGGCCCAGAATGGCACTTATATCGACAGGCGTCAACATAGATGCCTACCGAAATAGCGATGTCCCGTGCGGCGCTCCGTGATCCTCGTCGGGGGTGGCCGGGTGGGATCGCCGCGGTCCGCCTTCCGGCTCGCCTTCGCCCGACCCATGTGCGGGACGGCCCCTGGCCGCCCTGGTTTGACGTGTGTCAACATAGACGTATGTCGAATGCGAAGGTGCTGCCGCTGATCGAGCCCGCCGACGGCGAGGGCGTGGTGCCGTGCTGCCCACCCCTGACCGAGCGCCCGATGACCGCCGAAGAGGCACAGGCGGCCGCGCGGATGTTCAAGGCGCTCGGCGACCCGGTGCGGCTGCGGCTGTTCTCCGCGGTGGCCTCGCACGAGGGTGGGGAGGCATGCGTGTGTGACATCTCCGACGTCGGCGTCTCCCAGCCCACCGTGTCCCACCATCTGAAGAAGTTGAAGGAAGCCGGACTTCTGACGTCCGAACGGCGCGGCACCTGGGTCTACTACCGGGTCGAACCGTCGGTGCTGGCCGGGATGGGCAGGCTGCTGACGCGGCCCGCCGCCGCCTGACCGCCGGGTTGACGGGAAGGGGGGTGCGGTGAGCGAGGTGTCGGGCGTCGTGGTCGTGCCGCTGACCGCGGACCACGCCGAACAGGTGCTGGCGATCTATCGGGCGGGTATCGACGAGGGCAACGCCACTTTCGAGGCCGACCCGCCCGACTGGGAGCGTTTCGACGCCGCGAAACTGCCAGGCCACCGTTTTGTCGCCCTCGGCGGACACGGTGAGGTCCTGGGCTGGGTGGCGGCCGGCAGGGTTTCGGACCGGTGCGCGTACGCGGGTGTCGTCGAGCACTCCGTCTACGTCGACCCCGCCGCGCGTGGCCGTCGGATCGCAACCGTCTTGCTGAGGGCGCTGGTCGACTCCACGGAGCAGGCCGGGATCTGGACCATTCAGGCCGGGATCTTCCCGGAGAACACCGCCAGCCTCGCCGTTCATGAGCGGGCGGGTTTCCGGGTCATCGGCATCCGCGAGAGGATCGGGCGCCACCGCGGCGTCTGGCGCGACGTCGTCCTCGTCGAGCGCCGCAGCCCCGCTGTCACGTGACGGTCGGTTCAGCCGTGCGACGGGAGAGGGCGATCACCATGGCCGAGTCCCCCGGCAAGCCGTCCGTCTGGTTCGTCCGCGTCCACAACGCCGGCCGCTCCCAGATGGCCGCAGCCTGGCCGGCCCACCTGGCCGGGGACCGCGTCGAGGTCCGTTCCGCGGGCTCGAACCCCGGAGACCTCGACGGGAAGCTGGAGGACCCGGCCGGTCAGGGCGTGGCCGCCGTCCGCCCGATCCGCGACGAGACCAAGACCCTCGTCGAGGATCTGATCGCCGAGATCGCGCCCCAGGTGTTCTGGGCAGGCGGCCGGCGGCTTGCGGCCGATGTCGGGCGTCCTGTGGGGTGCATGGTCGTCCAGGGCCGGCCAGATGCACCGGGTGGCCGTGGTGTCGTACGAGAACCTGGCGGGCTGCCCGGCGGCCCTCCGCGCCTGACTGCGGGACCGCGGCGTCGACTGGGCGCCCTTCGCCGGGGATCTCGCCCGTTCGGTCTCGCCTGCGGCGTCGGCGCTGAAGGGCACCGGCGCGGTCAGTGCGTCGTCCGGGTTCGCGCGGACGCGTTGCGCGGCCTGGGTCTGCGCCACGATCGGCCGGCCGCCGTGATCATCGGCCCCTCTCCGTCCGGCTGATGGCACGCCGCCGTCGAGCGCAACGCCGAACGGCGCGTCGGGTGCTGACGGCCCCTCCGGCCGCGCTCTCTCCCAACTTTGTTCCCACGCTGCCCCTTTGGAGGCCACCGGCCGGGTCGGCCCGCTCCCTCTCGCAGTCGGCCGACAGAACAATGCGTCGCCCTTTTCGTGTTATTTGGGGTGAATGGGGACATCGGCCCGTAGGTTGGGGAGAAACGCCACCCGTGTGGCGTCCCGTGTCCCCCGACCCGGAACCGGCCCGGTGCCGGGCGGCCGCCGTTCCACCGGCCGCCCGGCGTCCCGCGCCGCAGGTCATGAACGAGGAAAGGCAGGGCAGGTGAACGTGCTGGGGATCATCGCCTCCGCTGTGGCCGCGCTGTTCATCACGGTCGCACTCGCCAAGGGCGCCCGCCGTGCGGCGCTCCGCCCCCACGCCCAGGACGAACCGGGCGGACGTGCGCCACGATCCGAAGCACTGCGCAGGACCGGCGGTACGGCGGTCGTGCTCGGCGTCGGCACGGCTGTGGGCGCGGCCCTGTGGCTCGGCGCGGCGGACGACTCCGCGGGCTCCGTCGCGGGTCTGCTCGCCGGGGCCGGGATCGTCGCCGCTCTCGGGCTCGTCCACGATCTGAAGCCGTTCAGGGCCGTCCTCCGCCTCCCCGTCCAGACGGCCGCCGCGGTCCTCGTCGTCTGCCTCGCCGGACTGTCACCGGCGGCGGGCGTCCTGGCCGTGCTCTGGATCGTCCTCGTCACCAACGCGTTCGCCCTGCTCGACCACGCCGACGGACTGTTGACCGCCGTCGGCCTGGTCACCGCCGCCGGGCTCCTCGCGTGCGCCGCCGTCGGCGGGGGCCCCGCCCTCGTGCTGTTTCCGGCGACCTTGGTGGCGGGGCTGGCGGGCTTCCTGCTCCACAACTGGCACCCCGCCCGCCTCCGGCTCGGCGCGTCCGGTGCGCAGTTCACCGGATTCGCGCTGGCCGCCTCCGGCGCGCTGATCCAGGCGGCCACCCCGTCGGGCCGCGCCGCCTGGGCCGCGCTGCCGGTCCTGGCGACGGTGGCCCTCGCCGACACCGCCCTGGTCCTGATCTCCCGCCGCCGCGCCGCGCGTTCCCCGCTGCGCGACACGGACGACCACATCGCGCACCGGCTGCGCCGGGTCCGCGTCACCGTGCCGGGCACGGCGGTCCTCCTGGCTCTGTGGGCGGCCGTTCCGGTCACCACCGCGACACTGGTGTACGCGGAACTGCTGCACCCCGCGTTCCTCCTCCTGCCGCTGGCCGGGACGGCGGCCGCCGTGTACGCCCTGCTGAGGATCCCGGCGTACGCGCCGCCCCGCACGGCCCCGCCCCGTACCGCCGCCCGGCGCACCGCGGCGCACGCCACCGGCGCCGCGATCCCCTCCGCCGCCTCCGCGTCGGGTGTCACGGGTCCGGCTCCCGGGAAGGGCACTCCTTCCGGGCTGTCTCTTATACACATCTNATACGAGATCTGATCCGGTCGGCCTTGCCAGCCCGCTCAGAGATGTGTATAAGAGACAGGGTGTCACGGGTCCGGCTCCCGGGAAGGGCACTCCTTCCGGGACCGCCAGGACCGCCGCGGGGCGTCCCACCGTGCCGCCCCCGCCCACCGGCCGGTCCGCCGCCGCGGTCGCCGCCGAGCGGAGCTGACGCCGCCCGGCCCGTGGTCACCCCCGCAGCCGGCCGAGTGTGGCGCGGGCCGCGGTGCGCGCGTACGGGGAGAGCATCAGATACGGCGCCCACGGCCAGGTGTGCCGCAGGCAGTACACCCACCACGGGCGGAGCGGCAGCTCCTGTACGGAGGTCACACGGCGCAGCGCCTCCCGGACGCCGATCCCCGGCTCCCGGGACCCGGGAGCGTCCGGTCCACCCCCGCACGCACCGGCGTGCCCCGGGGCGACGAACGCGGTCACCCCGGCCCGCCGCGCGCGGCAGCCGTGGTCGTAGTCGCCCAGCCCGTGGCGGAAGACCTTGTCGGGGTCCCCGACGAGGTCGTACACGGCACGGGGCACCAGGACCACGCGCCCGTCGTACGTGTCACAGGGCTCGGGTCGGTGCGCGCCGGGCTCGACGAGCGCCAGGGACCGGCCCCGCCGACCGGAGTACACCGTGTCCCCGTACGTGTTCCGCACCGCGCCCACGACGACGGCCCCGGGCCCGGCCGCCCCGGCCGTGCGCAGGAGGTTCGCGAGGGCGCCCGGGAACAGTTCGACCCCGTCGTCGAGCCAGAGCTGATGCGTCCACGCATGGGTCGGCCCGCCGGGCGCGCCGCTGAGCGGACCGCCGCCCCCGCCGCCACTGCGGCTGTTGCGGCTCGCGATGCGCAGCGCCAGGTTGCGGGGGACGCCCGCGTCCACCGACATGACCTCCACCGCCGGATGCCGCAGCCGGACCGCCTCCGGCGTACCGTCGGTGCTGCCGGTGTCCACGAGGTGCACGCCGAGCGTCGTCGCGGCGGGGAGCCCGCGCTGCTCCTCCAGGGCGCGCAGTGCGGACAGCGTTCGCGCGCGGCGGTCATGACTCGTCATCAGCACGGCCAGGTGAACGGAGTGCACAGCGGGCTCCTCAGCTCCTGAATCTCATCATTCACGCATAAAAGCTGATATTCCGCATAGGCTGGGCGAGTGAGCGCCGAACCGACCGCGAACCCGCTCGGACCGCCGTGGGGATCCGCCTCCCCCCGCGGGTGCGGCCGTCTCGTGCCGGTGGCCGCCGTCCTGCTGGCCGTCCTGTGCGTGACGACGGTCGCCCTGACCGCGACCGTCCGGTCCACGGTCGCCTCGCCCGGCTTCTACCAGGCGGTGCTGGACGAGGAGTCGGTTTACGACCGCCTCTATGGCGAGGTGTTCGTCGACCCGGAGATCTCGCCCGTCACCCGCGACCTGCTCGCGCACCTGCCCGTGCCCGAGGCGTTGGTGACGTCGAACATCAAGGTCGTGCTGCCGCCCGCCACGGTCCGGGCCCTCACCGACCAGCAGATCGAGGCGGTGACCGGCTATCTGCGTGGCGACCGTGACGAGCTCCGGCCGACCGTCGACCTGGCCCCGGTGCTGGAGAACCTCGTCGGCCTCGCACGCGTCTACCTCGGCGACCTGGTGGCCGGCATCCAGGGGAGCGACCAGCCGGACTTCGAACGCTTCACCGCCGACCTCGCCACGGCGCTCGACGCCCTGGAGGAGGGCCGTGCCCCGGACCTGCCCACGCTGCCGCTCACCGAGGACCAGGCCGACCGGGCTGCCGATGCCCTCCTCGCGGCGGTCCCGGAGCGGGAGCGGACGGCGCTGCGCCCCGAGATCGAGGTGGCCCTGGCGGAGGGAGACGTGTCGACCGCGCTGGCGGCCACCGCCGCCGCCGCGCTCTCCGACGGATCGCGGACCGCCGCTGCCGACCTCCGTACCACCCTTCAGGACGGTACGTGGGACCTCACCGGCACCCTGACCACAGCCGGAATGGACCTCACGGCCCTGGAACGGGCCCGTGACGCCATCACGCTCCTGACCCTGATCCAGGTACTCGCCCTCACCCTCGCACCGGCCGCCCTCGCGACGCTCTGGTTCACCGGTCCCACCGCCCCGGCCCGTCGGCTGATGCGACTGGGGCAGGCGCTCGCCTGCGCGGGAGTCCTGACCGCCGGGGCCGTGCTCCTGGCCCGCCTGATCACCGGGGGGCGCCTCGTCACCACACCGTCCTCCTGGGCCCCGAGCGTCAGCGCGCTCGTCGACGACCTCCAGCGCAACGCCGTGAACCAGGCGGTGGCCACCGGGCTGAGCGCCGCACTCGCGGCCCTCGCCGGCGGCGTGCTCCTCACAGGCGTGGGCTGGGGGCTGCTGGTGCGCCCGGGCCGGATGCCGACCCCGACCGCGGTGCGGACGACGGCGGCGGGCGTGGCCTGTGCCGCACTGGCCGGCGTACTGCTCGTGCCGCCCGTGTTCGGCCCGTCCGCGCCCCGTCAGTGCCTGGGCGGCAGCCACCTGTGCGGACTGCGCTACGACGAAGCCGCCTACCTCACCTCGCACAACGCCATGTCCACCACCGCGGACCGGTTCATCGGCCCCCTCCAGGATCCCGACATCACCACGCAGCTCAACACGGGTGTCCGGGCCCTCCAGCTCGACACGTACCGCTGGGAGCGCCCGCAGGACATCGCCGGGCGCCTGGACTCCTCCGAATTCACCCCCGAGCAACGGCGTCTGATCTCCAGCGCCATCGACCGGGCCAATCCGCCGCGCGAGGGCCTCTGGCTCTGCCACGGTGTCTGCCGCGCCGGGGCCATCGAACTGGTGCCGGCCCTGGAGGACATCGGCGACTGGCTGCGCGCCCACCCCACCGAGATCGTGACGCTCATCGTCCAGGACGACATCAGCCCCGAGGACACCGAGGAGGCGTTCCGCGCCGCCGGTCTGGAGGACCTCCTCCACACCCCCTCGGCGGACCCGGACGCTCCGTGGCCCACCCTGGAGGAAATGATCGACAGCGGCCGCCGACTGGTGGTGTTCGCCGAGAAGGCCGACGGCCCCGCGCCCTGGTACCGCAACTTCTACCGGTACGGGATGGAGACCCCGTTCGCCTTCCGGAGCCCCTCAGAGATGACGTGCGCTCCCCACCGGGGCGGCACCGGGAAACAGCTCTTCCTGCTCAACCACTTCATCACGAACGCGGGCGGCAGCCGTCTGGACGCCGGGCGCGTCAACGCCCGCGACTGGGTCCTGGAGCGTACCCGGGCCTGCGAAGCGGAACGTGGCAGTCCGGTCACCTTCATCGCCGTCGACTACACAACGGTCGGCGACGCGCTCGGTGCGGTGGACGAGCTGAACTACCAACGGGCAGAACGTAACTGATGACCCGTCACCAACAGGGGGCTCCCGGCCGACGTGTCCGCCGTCCGAAACCCCGGGGGAACCGTGTCGGGAGCGTGAGAGGCTACGTTCCCAGCGGCTCCCCACCGTGCGGACGGAGCCGGACCACTGCCGACAGATCGGGAAACACCGCCCATGACGCATCCGAGCGACCCCGCACCGCACGGTGCTCCCGCCGCCGTCCCCGCCCCCGGCGACGGGCGCCGACAGCAGGGCGCGGGCCGTCTGCTGGCCGTGAGCGACCTGCACGCCGCGGTCACCGACAACCGGCCGATCGTGGAGTCCCTCCACCCGGTGTCCGACGCGGACTGGCTGATCGTCGCCGGCGATGTGGCGGAGCGGCCCGAGGACATCCGGTGGGCGCTCGGCCTCCTCGCGGAGCGCTTCGCCCACGTCATCTGGACCCCCGGCAACCACGAGCTGTGGACCCTGGGCAAGGACCCGGTCCGGCTGCGCGGCCAGGCCCGCTACGACCACCTCGTCGAGCTGTGCCGGGACCTCGGCGTGACCACTCCGGAAGACCCGTTCCCGCTCTGGCCGGGCCCGGACGGACCGGTGGCGATCGCGCCGCTGTTCCTCCTGTACGACTACACCTTCCGCGCTCCGGGAACGCACACGAAGGAGGAGTCGCTGGCCGTCGCGCACGAGTCCGGCATCGTCTGCAACGACGAATACCTCCTGCACCCGGACCCCTATCCGACGCGGGACGACTGGTGCCGCGCCCGGGTCGCCATGACCGAACGCCGGCTCGCGGAGCACGACCCCGAGATACCCCTCGTCCTCGCCGGGCACTGGCCGCTCGTCCGGGAACCCACGTCGGTGATGTGGTACCCGGAGTTCGCCCAGTGGTGCGGCACCGAACTCACCGCTGACTGGCACCGCCGCTTCAATGTCACCGCCGTCGTCTACGGCCACCTCCACATTCCCCGTACGACCTGGTACGACGGGGTGCGCTTCGAGGAGGTCTCCATCGGCTACCCCAGGGAGTGGCGCGAGCGGGGACACCCGCGCGGCCTGCTGCGGCAGATCCTCCCCTACGAGGGCGAACCCGCCCCACCGGCCCGGACCGAACCGTCCGCACAGCGGCGCACCCCCGGAGGCTCCTCGTGATCGAGCGACTGCTGCCCGCCGACGTCTCCTGTGCGGCCACCCGCGCGGAGACCGTCCCCGACGGAACCCTCTTCCCGGAGGAGGCGGCCCTGGTCGCGAAAAGCGTGGCCAAACGCAGGAACGACTTCGCGACGGCCCGCGCCTGCGCCCGGCGCGCCATGGCCGGACTCGGCCTGCCGCCCGTGGCGGTGCTCCATGGTCACCGGGGACGACCGCTGTGGCCCGAGGGGATCGTCGGCAGCCTCACCCACTGCGAGGGGTACCGGGCGGCCGCGCTGGCCCGTGCGGCGGACGTGCTGTCGCTGGGCATCGACGCGGAGCCGCACGCCCCGCTCCCCACCGGCGTACGGGAGTTGGTGACGCTGCCCGCGGAATGCGAGCGGATCGGTCCGCCCGCGCCGGACGGCACGGGTGAAATCCACTGGGACCGTGTCCTGTTCAGCGCCAAGGAGAGCGTCTTCAAGACCTGGTACCCGATCACCGGGGTCGAACTCGACTTCGTTCAGGCGGATCTGACGTTTCACCGGGCAGATGTTCCGGGCGGCGATGACGGGCTTCGAGGCGGTACCGCCGCCGAGGGCACGTTCACCGCGCGTCTGCTCCTCACGGACCCGGCCCTGCCGACGACGCTGCACGGGCATTGGCGGATCGAGGACGGCATCGTCGCCACGGCCGTGCTGGTCCGGCCCGACTGGCGCGAGAGCGAAGGGGCGTGACGGCCGGTCAGCGGGTTGTCAGGGTGCGGGGGAGGAGGCGTCGTGATCGCGTAGGCCGTCCTCCGTGCGGCGTGCCGCGTCGCCGACGATCCGTTCGAGGCCCTTCCGCACGTCGTGTTCCGTGCTCCCGTGCGGTGCGAACGCGGACACCGTGAGCACGAGGTCGCCGTTCCACAGGAGGAGGGTCCGGCCGGGCCGGCCCTGGTCGTCGGCCGGTATCGCGTAGGCGGCGTCGTGGAGCTTCTCGGGCCCGCGCCCGTGGGCGCGGTCGAGGTCCTCCTTGACGCGGTACGCGTGACGCGCGGACTCGGAGTCCTCGTACACCGAGGCCCTGGTGATGAGCTTCCAGAGCGTGCCGTCGGGGGCCTTCAGGTCCGCGAGGCAGCCGGTCTGCCGGTAGAGCGGCCGCGCCCCGTTCTCGCCGATGTCCTCCCGGGCGTCGGAGGAGGCGGAGTCGGTGGTGCCGCCGAGGGTGAAGCCCTCGGCGGGCGCCGCGTCCGTGAGGAGATCGCACGGCCTGCTGGTCCAGCTGTGGGTTCCCGGTGGGGGAGCGGCCTGATCCGCCGCCTTCCCGTTCCTTCCGTCATCGCCGCCGGAGCAGCCGGCCGCAACCGCCACCGCCAGCCCGATGAGCGCGGCCGACCGCGCCCGGGCTAATGCGGCACTCCTGGATCCGTGCATCTCCCACCCCTTCGTCCTGGAGGATCCATTGTCCGATGCCCGTACCGGCGGGTAAAGGAGACCGGGCCCGCGCCGAGGGGCGCGGGCCCGGCCGGCGGCGCGGGGCGACTCAGGAGCGGGCGGCTCCGGGGCCGAAG
>NZ_NTGZ01000125.1 GCF_002551245.1 Streptomyces sp. rh34 | reverse complement strand
ACAGCCCCGGGGAAGCGCCGCGCCGCAGGGACCCGCGCCGGCGGCGCCGCTCGCGCGCCGGGGCCCTACTTCGCCGCGTCCAGCGCGGCCAGGGCCTGTGCCCAGCCGACGTACTTCAGGTCCGCGAGGTCGGCCACGGTCTTGATGCCGAACGCCTCCTTGAGGAGGTCACCCTGCCGGTCCGAGACGCCCTTGAGCGCCGACACCGGGGCCGCCAGCACCTCGGGCACGCTCTTGTCCGCCCATGCCTTGTCCAGCACCTTGTCCAGATCGATCGAAGCCACGCTCGTCCTCTCCTCGTTCCGCGCTCCCCACGAAGCGCGCGCGTATGCCGGAGCCGCGCGGACTTCCGCGCCACCCCGCCATGCTCTACAGACATGTAGAGCATAGGAGAGAAGAGCGGGCCCGGCGGGCAGGGACAGGACATCGGCCGAGATTGTCCGAAAGCCCACGCACCGCCCATGACGGGATCAGTCGACGACGGCGGGCTCGGGGGCCTCGGCCGGGAAGTCGCGGACGCCCAGGCGCAGGTGTTCGACGTGATACAGGGCCTGGTCGAGGAGTTCGGCGACGTGGTTGTCGTAGAGGGCGTAGATGATCGAGCGGCCGTGACGTTCACCGGTGACCAGGCCGAGATTGCGCAGCAGGCGCAGCTGGTGGGAGCAGGCGGAGGCCTCCATCCCCACGGCGTCGGCGAGGTCGCTCACCGAGCAGGGGCCTTCCTGGAGGCGGGCGAGGATGTGCAGCCGCGAGGGCGTCGCGAGGGCCTGGAGGGTGGCGGCGACGTCGGCGGCGCCGACCGCGTCGAGGCGTTCGCGCGTGGTGGCGCTGCTCCTGGCGTCTGCTCCGTGGCCCATACCGTCATCATACGCGCGACACATGAAGACCTGTTCATGTGTTCCTGTATGGTGAGCGTGTTGTCCGTCGTCCACCCGTGAAGGGTTGCTTTGTCATGTCTTCTGTTGTGGATCAACGGCCCGCGCCGGCGACCGCCGACGCTCCGCGCCCGGTGCCGCCGAGGCGGCGAACGCGCCTCCTGGCGTTGCCGGAGGCCCGGTGGGCGCTGGCCTCCCTGGTGCTGTTCCTGCTGGCGCTCCCCGTGTATCTGCTGGACGCTCCGGCGTGGGCGTGGGGCCCGCTGTTCGCCGCCAGCTACGTCACCGGCGGCTGGGAGCCCGGGTGGGAGGGTCTCAAGGCCCTGCGGGACAGGACGCTGGACGTGGACCTGCTGATGGTCGTCGCCGCGCTCGGCGCCGCCGCGATCGGGCAGGTCCTGGACGGCGCGCTGCTGATCGTCATCTTCGCCACCTCCGGCGCCCTGGAGGCGGTCGCGACCGCCCGCACGGCGGACTCCGTGCGCGGCCTGCTCGATCTCGCCCCCGACGTCGCGACCCGGCTCCGTGCGGACGGCGTCGAGGAGACGGTGGACGCCGAAGATCTGGCGGTGGGGGACGTCATTCTGGTGCGCCCCGGTGAGCGGGTCGGCGCGGACGGGCACGTCCTGGACGGGGCGAGCGATGTCGACCAGGCCACGATCACCGGCGAGCCGTTGCCGGTCGCCAAGCAGGCGGGGGACGAGGTGTTCGCCGGCACGGTGAACGGCACCGGTGCTCTGCGGGTTCGCGTCGAGCGGGATCCGGCGGACTCGGTGATCGCCCGGATCGTGAAGATGGTCGAGGAGGCGTCCGAGACCAAGGCGCCGACCCAGCTGTTCATCGAGAAGGTCGAGCAGCGGTACTCGATCGGCATGGTCATCGCCACCCTGGCCGTCTTCGGCATCCCGCTGGCCTTCGGCGACGACCTCCGGTCGGCGTTGCTGCGCGCGATGACGTTCATGATCGTGGCCTCGCCGTGCGCGGTGGTCCTGTCGACCATGCCGCCGCTGCTGTCCGCGATCGCCAACGCGGGCCGCCACGGCGTACTCGCGAAGTCCGCCGTCGTGATGGAGCGCCTGGGCCAGGTAGACGCCGTGGCCCTGGACAAGACCGGCACCCTGACCGAGGGCACCCCACGGGTCACCGACGTGCTCCCCCTGCCCGGATCGGACCTGGACGAGGACCGGCTGCTGGCCCTGGCGGGGGCGGCCGAGCACCCCAGCGAGCATCCCCTCGCCCGGGCCGTCGTGCGGGCCGCCCGCGAACGCGGCCTCGTCCTCGCCGAGGCGACCGGTTTCGTCTCCTCCCCCGGGGCCGGTGTCACCGCGAACGTCGACGGCCGCACCGTCCAGGTCGGCTCCCCGGCCCGCCTCGCCGCCGGCGGACCCGGCCTCGACGAGGCGGTCCGGTCGCTGGAGGACGGGGGCCGCACCGCGGTCCTCGTGCTCCGTGACGACACTCCGGTCGGCGTACTGGGCATCGCGGACCGGCTGCGCCCGGACGCGAGGGCGACGGTGGCCGCGCTCACCGAACTGACCGGCCGCACCCCGGTGTTGCTCACCGGTGACAACGAGCGCGCCGCCCGCCGGCTGGCCGCCGAGGTCGGGATCAGCGACGTGCGCGCCGGGCTGCTCCCGCAGGACAAGGTCGCCGCCGTACGGGCGTGGGAGGCCGAGGGCCTGCGGGTCCTGGTCGTCGGCGACGGCGTCAACGACGCACCCGCGCTGGCCGCCGCGCACACCGGCATCGCGATGGGCCGGGCCGGATCCGACCTCGCGCTGGAAACCGCCGACGTCATCGTCGTCCGCGACGAACTCGCCACGGTCCCCGCCGTCGTGGCCCTCTCCCGCACCGCCCGCCGCCTGGTCGTCCAGAACCTGGCCATCGCCGGGACCTTCATCGCCGCCCTGGTCGCCTGGGACCTGATCGGCACCCTGCCCCTGCCGCTCGGCGTCGCCGGACACGAGGGCTCCACCGTCATCGTCGGCCTCAACGGCCTGCGTCTCCTGCGGGAGGCCGCCTGGCCCCGGCCCGCCGGGGACGCCGGCTGAGAGGGCCGGGCAGCCTCGGGCCGGACAGCGGACGCGGTCGGGTGCGTGCGATACCCGGGCGGAGGCAGGGGGCGACGCAGTGGGGCCTCCCCCGCCGGAGGTCGTTCGACGGCTCGGGGAAGTCGTCGACCGACGACACCGCCGGAAGCGTGCGTGCCAGGGCGTGGCCCACCCGGGCCGAGGTCACCCGACAGCCTCCGACCGGACGTCACCGCCGGGCCGTGCCGCGGGTCAGTCCCCGACCCGCCCGGCTGGAGCCGCCGGCCCTGGGTCGTCACCACCTCGACCGGTACCCCGTCGGGGACCTTTCCGGCGAGGTCGGCGACCAGCAGGTCCAGCGGTGGCACCGGCGGGATAGCGATGGCCACGCCGGGCAGCACCGCAGCGACGTCCTTGCGCGACAGTGCGAGGGCCCCGGCGATGCCGGTCGCCGGGGCAGCCACCAGATCCAGCAGACCGGGCGAGGTCCGGCCGGCGATCTGACTGCCGACAGCAGGTCGTCGAGGGCCGGCACGGCCAGCGATCCCACGGCGTCGACCGCCACCACCAGGAGGACCCCGGCGAGCACGAACCGGCTGCACGGTCCAGAACGCGGACTGCCCGGCGCGCGCGTCCCCGAACGAGAGATCCAGATCCTCGGCCGGTTCGGCCCGCGACCGCCGCTGACGCTCCGGAAGCACCCATGCGTGCGTCCTGTGATCATCGGTTCAGTATCGGAGCCGGGCACGGACAGGGGCGGGAGCCACCCGCGTGGCGTCAGCCGTTCGGGTCGGCACGACGGCCGTGCGGGCCGCCCCGCCGACAGGGTCCGGGGCGGTGCTCAGTCGCGCCGGACCAGGGCGCGGACGCTGACGGCGAGTCCCAGCAGGCACCAGACGGCCAGGACCAGGAGGTCCTGGCCACTCGCGTCGAACCGGTCCGAGATCAGGCCGGAGCGGAGCAGGTCGGCGGCGGGCCGGAACGGGAGCACGTCGTGGACCGCCTGGAACCAGCCGGGGAGCTGTTCCTCGAGGAAGGTGATCGGCGAGAACAGCATCACGAAGAACACCATCACCTGGCTGACCAGTTGCGACAGCATCGGCGGCAGCATCACCGCGGTCGCGTAGCCCACCGAGACGGCCATGACCGTCGAGAGCAGCGCCGCTCCCACCAGCAGCGGCCAGTTGACCGAATAGTCGATCCCGTAGCGCAGATGGGCCACCAGCATCGTCACGGGAATGCCGGGCAGGGCGATCACCAGCCAGACGATCAGGTCGCACACCAGCAGCAGCGGCCGTGGCACGGGCAGCGCGCGCTGGTAGGCGAAGGTGCCGTTCGTCCGGGCCTGGGCCATGCCGAACGGGCACAGGACCAAGCCGATGATCATGACGAGGATGGTGGGGGCACCGGTGGACAGCAGCTCCGCCGTAGGCGTGTCGATGTCGGGGATGAGGAGGCCGAACCCGACGATGACGGCCCCCGCGATCGCCGCCTGGACGACGACGAACAGCGGCAGCATCGCCCCGGTCTGGGCCATCGTCCAGCGCAGCAGGATCCAGGTGGTCGGCCCCAGGCCGACGCGCGCCGGGACCCCGACGGAGACCCGCGCCCGGGGGCTCGCGACGGTGGTGGACTCAGACATGTGCGGGCTCCTCGTCGGTGGGCGCGGCGCCGGCCTCGGCCGTGGCCGCGAGGTAGGCGTCCTCAAGGGTCATGGGCGCGAGCGTGTACGCCTCGATGCGTCCTGCCGCGCGGAGCCCGGTGGCCCAGACCGCCGCGTCTCCGGCGTCGGAAGCGGCGAGGGTCAGCAGGACCCGGCGGCCGGTACGGGCCCGGCGGCCGAACGCGACGGGCAGGACCGGCGACGCGGACGGGTCGTCGCCGTCCGGCGGCAGGGCGATTTCGAGGCGCAGTTCCTCGCCGTCGCCGCCCCGCAGCCGGCTCGACGAGCCGGCCGCGACGACGCGGCCCCGGTCGAGCACCACGATCTCGTCCATGACGTGTTCGGCCTCGGCGATGTTGTGGGTGACCAGCAGGACCCCCGCACCCGTGTCCGCCAGCCGGCGGACCGTGTTCCACAGCCGCCGACGGCGGCCCGCGTCGACATCGTTGGTCGGCTCGTCGAGGATGATCAGCGGCACCGGGGCCACCGCGGCCATCGCGAACGAGGTGAGGCGGCGCACCCCGCCGGAGATCCCCCTGCCGTCCGGCAGGGCCCGCCGCTTGATCCAGTCCCGGATGTCCAGTTCGTCGGCCAGCGACGTGACGGCCTCCCGCGCGGCGGAGCGGGACATGCCGCGCAACTGCCCGGCGATCTCGATCGCCTGTGCCGGGGTCATTCCGTCCAGGGGGGCCTGCGCCTGGCTCTGCAGCGCGACGCAGCGTCGCGCCGTCGCGGGGTCGGCGACCGCGTCCACCCCCACGACCCGGATGGAGCCGCTGTCGGGCCGAAGCAATCCCACGACCTGGGAGATCAGCGTGGTCTTGCCGGCGCCGTTGTGGCCCAGCAGCCCGACCACCTCGCCGGGCCTGACCCGCAGGTCCACCCCGTCGTTCGCCACGATCGTGCCGAACCGCCTCGTCAGTCCTTCGATCTCCAGAATCGCGTCGCTCATCGTTTCCTCCGTAGTCGGGTGGCGGCCCGGAGAACCGCGTCCCCCGGCCGGGGTCTCGTGACGGCCGGCGGAAGCGGCTTTGGGCAGCCGGTCCCGCCGTGCCTCAGAGCCTGTCGGGTGACCTTCGATCGGAAAGCGGGCGGTCCGGCGCGTGTGATTCCAAGGCTTCGACATCCCGCTCATGGCGGAGCTACCAGGGCATGTCGGCAACGCCGGAAGTGCGCGTGCCAGGGCGTGGCCGCCCGATCAGAGGTCACCCGACAGGCTCTCAGCCCCGCTGGAACTCGAGCATGGTGAAGTCCACCCGGACCACGCCGTGTTCGTCGGCCGCGGCGACGACGGCCGGAGTGGAGCCCATGACCGAGGCCGGAATACCGATCGCCTCGCTCGCGTGCACGCGCCCCGAGAATCCGGCCTCGGCCGCCAGCGTCCGCAACTCGGCCGGGTCGGCCAGCGTCTCGCTGGTCAGCACGTAGATCCGGCCGTCGTCGGCCAGGTGCGGCCCCACCTCCCGGAAGAAGCGCCGGTGCAGTTCGTAGCCGGGGTCGTACACCATCTGCTCGGTGGCCGTGTCGATCCGGCGTGACTCCGGTGCCTTGGCCAGTGGCGGGTTCGAGCAGATCACGTCGAAGACGTCATCCTCGTCCAGTTCGGCGAACAGGTCGCTGGTGAGCGCCTCCACCCGGCCGGCCACGCCGTGCCGGGCGGCGTTGCGCCGTGTGTTGTCCGTCGCCGCGGGATAGATGTCCACGCCCACCACCCGCGTGCACCCGCCCCGGGCCGCGACCACACAGGTGACGCCGGCGGCGCACCCGACCTCCAGGAGCCGGCAGCCGTCGGCGATCGGCAGCCAGGAAGTGAACAGCCTGGTCCCCGGGTTGGGGTGCCACACGCCGGGAAACACGTCCCACTGCAGGCCCATCAGTGTCGTCGTCGAGCGGGCGCCGTGCGGCGCGCCCGTCCGCGACAGCATCCACTCGGCCACCTCGCCCCCGAGGTCGTACTCCATGTTCTTCTCCCGCTCCTGTCCGATACCCGTGGTCACCCGGTCACCCGTGCGCCCGGTCCGCGTGCTCCGGGCGCGTCGTCGACGCCCTCGGCGCCCCTCAACTGCCAGGCCAGCTGGACCTTCGCCTCCATCAGGGAGACCATCGACGCCCGGTGCTCGTCGAGGAAGAAGTGCCCGCCGTCGTACTCGTGGACCTCCAGCGGGTGGGCGGTGTAGTGCTCCCACTGCCCGGCGGTCACCGTGTCGGAACGCCCCAGCATCACCACGACCGGGCACCGCAGCTGCTGGAACGCCGTGTCCCGGTATCCACCGAGCAGGCGCAGGTCGGCCTTGATCGCGGGCGCGAAGTGCCGCAGGAAGTCCGGGTCCTGTACGTACTGGGCCGCGGCGCCGCCGTAGCGCAGCAGGACGGACCGGAAGCCCTCAGGGGTGTCGAGGTCCTTGACCCTCGTGAACCCGACGCGGCACGGCGCCGCCGCGCCCGAACTGAAGAACGCCATCGGCGGGTTGGACAGCCGCTCCTGGCAGAGCTTGGACACCTCGTACCCGATCACGCTGCCCATGCTGTGGCCCCAGATCGCGTACGGTCCGCGGAACACCTCCTCGAACTCCGCGAAGACGTCCGCCGCGAGCGCCCCGATCGACGACGGCATCGGGGTCAGCGTCCGCTGCTCGCGCAGCGGGTACTGGACGATCCGCAGGTCGATGGTGGCGTCGAAGGCGTGCTGCCACTGGCTGTAGTAGAGCCGGCCGGCGCCCGCGTGCGGGAAGCACACTATCGGGATGCTGTCCATGATGATGGTCGAAGACCTTCCTGGTCGGGGTGAGTGTCGAGGTGGGCGTCGGGGCGGTCACGGGGTCCTGGCCGCGGTGTGCCGCGTCAGGTACTCGACTTCCTCGTCGAGGACGGCGGTCACCTCGGCCGGGTCCTCGACCCAGGTGGACAGGATCACGATGTCCAGGCGGTCCCCGCCGGTCTTGGAGACGCAGTAGCAGTCGGCGTAGTCGAGCGTTTCCTGGTTCTCGGCGAGCAGCTCCAGGGTGGTGTCCCACGTGGCGTCGTACTCGGCGTCGAGGCTGCCCGCGAAGTTGAGCATGCACGACGGCCGGTAGGACGCGCCCCTGGCCGCCTTGGTCCTCTGGTAGACCTTCCCGTACCGGAGCGCCGACAGCGGGCCGGTGACCATGCTCGAGAAGTTGACGTTGTGCTTGTTCATCAGGTGGAGCTTCCGCTGGATGAGCGTCTCCAGGTCGTCCCGTACGCCCCGCTCCGCGGACACCACGACGGGCAGGACGTCCGCGACCATGCCGAGCACCCCGGAATAGTCCACGTCCTGGTAGACGCGGGACTGGAAAACGAGGTCGAGCGCGACCTTGTCCACCTCGATCAGCCGGGACACCAGGCGCGCGTAGAGGTACACCACCAGGGAGAACGGGTCGACGTCCACACCGTCCGCGCCCTGGAGGCTCTTCAGGTCGACGGAGTAGCTGACGTCGCGCATGCGGTGGGCGCCGCGGCGCGCGGACGCCGCCTGGATCTGCTTGCCGTGCCGCGCCCATGCCTCCAGGTCGAACTTCTCGATGATCTCGTCCGCGTCGATGCCGACGGGGCCCTTGCCGGTCTGCCGCGCCAACTGCCGGTAGCTGCGGGTGCTGGGCAGCGCCCTGGTGGTTCCCGCCCTCAGCTCCTGGTAGCGCTTCAGCAGGTCGCTGCGGAACGCCTGGCCGGACGCGCCGTCGATGATCGAGTGGTCGAACTGGAAGACCAGGTCGTGGCTGCGTTCGTTGTATTTGACCAGAACCGCCTGGTACATGAGCGTGTCGACCTTGAGGTCGACGTTCCACTCCCGCTTGAGCAGGTGCGTCCGCATCTCTTCCTGGCGGCTCAGCGGCAACGCCGAGAGGTCGAGCCGGGGCAGGGTGAAGGCCGTCGGAGGCTCGAACTCCTTCCACCGGCGTCCGCCGAGGGAGTTGACCAGGGTGCTGCGCAGGAGGCCGTGCCGCCCGACGACGTCGCCCAGGGCACGCTCCAGCACATCGACGTCGATCAGCTCGCGGAACTGCACCAGGAACAGCTGCGGGCGCGCTCCTCGTTTGAAGTAGTACTTCTGGGTGCCGCTGACCGGATAGGCCCATCGCACCGGCCGCGAGAGGATCGAGCGCCGCATGTCCTCCTGCCGCCGGTCGATCTCGGCGAACAGGTGGTCCGGCCCTCCCTCCCGGGCTGTCGGGTCGTCGCCGAGCGGGAGGGAGGCGAAGTCACGCGTGGCCAGGAAGTCCGGCTCGGCCGAGCCGGGCAGGATGTAGTGCGGCGTGAAGGCTCCCGGCAGCCGCAGGGCGTTGATCTCCCGGATGACCGACGTCCGGTCCGCGTCGCGGAAGCCGTCGACGAACAGGACGACCGTCGGCTCCTGCCCCGGTCCGGCGGTGACCTCGTGCAGAGCGCACCTGGCGCCCAGGCGCTCGCCGAGGAGGACCGCCGCGCTCTCGAGCGAGTCGCACTCCTGGTTGACCTGCTTGTCCGCACGGGCGATCAGCCCGGCCAGACGGCTGATGGTCGGGTGGCTGTGCACCTCGCTGGCCAGGACGGTGTAGCCGTGCCGCTCCAGGGCGGCGGTGAACTGGATCAGCTTCAGGGAGTCGAGCCCGAAATCGAACAGGTCGGCTCGCCGGTCGATCGTGTCGAGCCCGATCAGCCCTGCCGCCTCCCGCTCGATCACCGCCGCGACGGCATCCCGCCCGTCGGCGTCGCCGGTTTCCTCCGAGGCCCCGGACGGCTTCCCCGCGGCCGCCAGCCGCAGCAGGTCCGGCCCGTGGTAACCGGTCCGCACCCCGGAGGCGGACATCTCGTGCAGCAACTCCAAGGCGGAGGGGCCGCCGTCGTCGAGGCGCCCGAAGGAGTGGAGGCGCGCGGCGTCCGTCCCGGCGCCGGCCGCCGCGTCCCGGGCGAGCCGGGCGGTGGCGTCCGCGGTCCACCCGGTCCGGTCGAGGTCGAACCGGGACACGATCCCGTACGGGATGCCCAGCTCCTGTCCGGCCGCGCGCAGGGTCCGCGCCTGCGAGCCCCTGTCCGGCGGGCGGCGGTGCGGGTGGCCGGGCCCTTCGGGATCCGCGCCCACATCCCGCGGCGGCGACTCCCAGAGCACGAGGTACTCGCTGTCCGGAAGCGCACGGACCCGGGAGAGCAGCCCGGCCGCGATCTCCGCGTCCGTGGTCCCCCGGACGGCGGGCCGCACCACGCACCGCCCGGCCACGCGCTCTTCGGTGTCCTGGGGACCGGCCGGCCCCCGGACGAAGGGCACCACGTCGACGCCGAGATCACCGCCCGCGGCCACGAGCACGTCCTCGACCGCGTCGGCCGGGCACAGGACCACCGCCCGTCCGGAGCGGGCGGCGGGCCGGCCGCGGTGGCCGTGGAGCGGCACCATGGCGGGGACGTACCGCTCCTCTCCCTGGTAGCGGACGGCGACGGCGTCCTCGTGTTCGGCCTCCAGTTCCCTGCGCAGGGCCTCGCTCCAGGCCCGGGGACCGCGCCGGGCGCCGAGCGCGGTGTCGCACCGCAGCGCCCTCACCCGCAGGTCCGGGTACTCCAGGTTCAATCCGAGCACCTCCGGCAGCAGCGATCCGCGTACGTCGTCCGCTTCGTCCAGCACCACCAGGTCGCGCACCGGCTTCTCCCGCAGTGCGGCGACGGCGGCGCACAACCGCCCGGCCAGGGAAGCCGATTCCGTGCCGGCCTCCCGGTGGACGACCGCGGCGTCCCCGACCAGCGCGTGCCGCTGCAGGTCCTCGGCCAGTCTCGTCACGTCCTCGTCGTGGCCGGCCCGGATCACGGCGCCCGACGGTCCGTCGAAGCGGTACTCCGGGCCGAATCCGACGTAGAGCGGGGTCCAGTGCGGGATCTCGTCCATGACGCGCCGCAGGCGCTTCCGGTCGGCGGTGAACACCAGCAGCACCCGGGGCCGGCCGGCTCCACCCGTGTCCGGGAACAGTGCCCGTGTCCAGGTCAGCTGCAGCGCGGGCGCGGGCCCGTCGGCGGCCGGGGCGGGCGTCGGCGTCCGCCGCCCCTCGGCGACCGCGCGGGCCCCGTCCCCGGCGAAGAGCTGCTGGTACCCGGCGATGTCGACCGGGTATTCGGTCCGGTCGAAGGCGTAGAGCGGCAGGGGTGTCCTGCGCGGTGCGCGGCCCTGGTGGAACGCCGTCCAGTCGGGTGCGACACCCGCCTCCCACAGCTTCGCGAGCGCGGTGGCCAGGTGCTCGTCGTCGCCGACCTCCTCCATCCGGTGGCGCAGCATGTTGACCGCCGCCGTGCCCGTGCCGGGGGCGATGCCGCGCACGAACGACGACAGCGCCTTTCCGGGGCCCACCTCCAGGAAGAGGACGTCGCCCCGTTCCATGATCGTCTCCACGCCGTCCTTGAACCGGACCGTGCTGCGGAAGTGGTCGCAGTAGTAGCCGGGGTCGGCGGCCTGCTCCGGCGTCAGCCAGGTGCCCGTGACGTTCGATATGCAGGGGATACCGGGCGGCCGGAGGTCGAGCGTGGCGGCGACCGCCCGGAGGTCGTCCAGGACCGGCTCCACGTACCGCGAGTGGGGGGCGTGGTTCACCTGGACGTGGGTGTAGGTGATGCCCTGTTCGGCGCACTGCCGCTCGAACGTGGCGACGGCGGCGACGGTGCCGCTGACGGCGCAGTCCTGCGGTCCGTTCACCGCCGCGATCGACAGCTCGTCGGTCAGCATCGGCACGATGATGCCCTCGGCTGCCTTCACCGAGGTCAGCGCGCCCTCGGGGGTACTCTCCCCCAGCGTGGCGCGGGCCTGCACCAGCCGGATCCCGTCCTCCAGCGAGAAGACTCCGGCCACGCACGCGGCCGCCAGCTCGCCGTTGCTGTGGCCGATCATCCCGCTCGGCCGGATGCCCCAGTCGATGAGTGTGCGGGCCATCGCGTACTCGACGGCGAACAGCAGCACCAGGCTGACCGTTACGGCGTTCAGCTGCTTCTCCGCCTCCGGCGTCTCACCGAGGAAGCACTCCCGCACGGCCGGGTTGCCGAGCGCGTCGGTGATCGCGAGGCAGTCCTCCAGGTGGCCCCGGAACACGCTCTCGCTCTCGTGGAGCCCGCGGGCCATGCGCAGGTGCTGCGCGCCGACTCCGCTGAAGAGGAAGCAGACGTCCCGCCGTCCGTTCCTGGCCAGGTGAGCCGGCTCGTCCTCGGCGTCCAGCGACTCCTGGAGGCGGTCGCGCAACTGTCCCGCGTGGCCGAACCCGACGGCGTAGCGGTGGGGAAGGTCGCGCTGACGGTTCTGCAGGGTCCACGCGAGATCGGCTCCGTCGGCGTCCGGATGCTCGGTCAGGTGGTCGACGAAGCGCTGCTTCAGCCGCTTGACCGCCTCGGCGGAGGCGCCCGCCAGCACGAACGTGTTGTGTGCGCGGCCGGCGGCGGCCGGACGCGTCGGCGCCGGGGCCTCCTCCAGCACCACATGGGCGTTGGTCCCGCCGACGCCGAACGAGCTGACGCCCGCGCGCAGCGGGAGGGTCTGTCCGGAGGAGGTTCGTTTGCGCCGCATCTCCTGTCGCCGGCCGGCGATGTAGAAGGGGGTGCCTTCGAGCTTGATGTCCGGGTTGAGCGTGTCGAAGTACAGGCTCTCCGGGATGGTGCGGTGTTCGAGCAGCTTGCAGGTCTTGATGAACGAGGCGACCCCGGCGGCGGTGTCGAGGTGGCCGATGCTCGGCTTCAGCGATCCGATGCCGCACGCGTCCGGTTCTCCGGGGCCGAACGCCTTGGCCAGCGCCGCGACCTCCACCGGGTCGCCGAGGGCGGTGCCGGTGCCGTGCGCCTCCACGTAGGAGATCTCGGCCGGTTTCACCCCGGCGACGCGGTGGGCCTTGCGGATGACCTCCGCCTGCCCAGCGATGCTGGGGGCGGTGTAACCGACCTTGCGGGTTCCGTCGTTGTTGACGGCGGAGCCCTTGACGACCGCGTAGACGCGGTCGCCGTCGCGCAGCGCGGACTCCAGCCGCTTGAGCACCACGATCCCGACACCGTTGCCCTCGACGGTGCCGCCGGCCGCCGCGTCGAACGCCCGGCAGTGCCCGTCGGGCGAGAAGGCCAGGTTCGGCTGGTGCAGATAGCCCTTCTTGTGCGGCAGGGTCAGTCCGCTGCCCCCGGCCAGCGCGATCCCGCAGGAGCCGGTCCAGATGTTGCGGCAGGCCACGTCGATGGCGACCAGCGAGGTGGAGCAGGCGGTGTGCAGGGTCAGCGCCGGTCCTCGCAGGCCCAGGGCGTGGGCGATCCGCGTCGCCGTGAAGTCCTTGTCGTTGAGCTGTCTGCCGACGATGGCCGCCAGCGCCTGGTCGGTGAAGCGGGTCTCGGTGTCGGCCTCCCACGGCATGTTGTTCGTGGCGCCCAGGAACAGGCCGATGGACTGGCCGCGCCCCTCAGCGGAGTAACCGGCGTCCTCCAGTGCGTGGTAGACCTCCTCGTGCAGCGCACGTACCTGCGGATCGAGGAGCGTCGCGTCGGCGGGGGTGTAGTTGAAGAACGCGGAGTCGAAGTACTCGATGTCCGGGAAGACGCCCTTCGCCCGGACGTAGTTCGGGTCCTGGAGCGTCTGCGGGGAGACCCCCATGGCGGTCAGTTCGTCGTCGTCGAACCGGGAGATGCCGTCGACGCCGTCCAGCAGGTTCGCCCAGAAGGCGTCCACTGTCGGGGCGGCCGGGAACCGGCCGGCCATGCCGATGACGGCGATCTCGAGTCCCGTACGGGGGAATTCGGTCACGGTCTCGTCAGTCATCGCCGACGCCCCCTTCACTGTCGTCCATCATCGAAGTCATCAGCAGCCGGCTGCTGTCCGTCTGCTCCAGCTCGTCCTCGTCCGGCTCGGCCGGGTCGTTTCGGGACGGTCCCGTGTCCTCGGGCGCGTCGAGGTGGGCCGCGAGTGCCGCGATCGACGTGAACTCGAAGAACAGCGTCAGCGGGAGGTCGTGGCCCGCCTTGGCGCGCAGCCCGTTCTTGACCGCCAGCAGGGCCAGCGACGTCACGCCGATGTCGAAGAACGTCCGGTCGACGTCGACACCGTCGGTGTCCAGGACGTCGGCGACGATGTCGTGCAGGATCCCCTCGGTGCCCCGGATCCGCCCCCGGTCGCGGCCCGTCCGGTCCGCACCCGCTTCGGACCGGAGCTTCGCCAGCCGTTCCTTGTCGGCCTTGCCGTTCCGGTTGAGCGGGATCTTCTCGACGCGTACGAAGGAGGCGGGGACCATGTAGCCGGCCACCCGTGCGGCCAGCTCGCGCCGTACCCGCTCGGGGGTCAGCCCGCTGTCGGTCACGTAGTACCCGGCGAGTTGCGTGCCGCGGTCCCGTTCGACGGTGATCACCACGGCCTCCTCGACGCCGTCGATCGAGCGGAGGGCGTTCTCCACCTCGCCCAGCTCGATCCGGAAGCCGCCGACCTTCACCTGGTCGTCCATGCGGCCGAGGCAGTCCAGCGCTCCGTCGGGAAGGCCGCGGGCCAGGTCGCCGGTGCGGTAAAGACGTTCACCGGGCAGTTGCCGGGCGAAGACGAACCTCTCGCGGTTCAGCTCCGGGCGGTTGTGGTAGCCGGGGGAGACTCCTTCCCCGCCGACGCACAGCTCGCCGAGCGCTCCCGGCGGCAGCGCGTTGAGGCCGTTGTCGAGGAGGTACGCCGTCGAGTGGCCTACCGCCCGGCCGATGGGGACGCGGTCCCCCCGCAGGTCCTCGGGACGGATGGTGCGCGTGGTGGAGAACACCGTGTTCTCGGTCGGCCCGTACCCGTTGATGATCTTCACGTCCGGGCAGGCGCGGGCCACCGCGGCGGTGTGCCGCACCGACAGGGCGCTGCCCGCGACGCACAGGTACCGCAGCGGCGCGAAGATCCGCGGGTCCTGGTCGCTGTGCTGGTTGAACAGCACCGTCGGGATGGAGACGTTCCGGATCCCGTGGCGGGTGATCATGTCCCCGAACCGGGCGGCGTCGAGCAGGTCCAGCTCGTCGCCGGGGAAGACGAGGGTTCCGCCGGTGAGCAGCGGCCCCCAGACCTCCAGGGTGCTCACGTCGAACGCGGGCGAGTTGACGAACAGGACGACCTGCTCCTCGCCGAAGTCCACGAACTCCTGCTGGTCGGTGAGGAGCCGCAGGATGTTGCGGTGCGTGATGACGCAGCCCTTGGGGGCGCCCGTTGAACCGGAGGTGTACATGAGATAGGCGGGGTCCTCGTTGCGGCCGCCGCGCAGAACCCCGGTCGTCCCCGGCCCGCCGTCGGCGGCGTCGGTGCCGGGGCCCCCGGTGCCCGGGCCGTGGGCGTCCGGGGCGGGCTCCCCCACAAGGACGGCCTGAACCGATGCGGGGACCAGGCCGGTGAAGTCCGGCAGGGTGCACAGGTGGCGCACGCCCGCGTCCGCCAGGACGGTCGCGATGCGGACGGGCGCGTCCTTGACGTCGACCGGGACGTAGTGGCTCCCGGTCTTGAGTATCGCGAGGAGGGCGACCACCAGTTCGGGTCGGCGGTCGGCCAGCACGCCGATCCCGGCGCCTCGGCCGGCACCGCGGGCGAGGAGGGTCCGGGCGACGGCGTCCGACCAGCGGTCGAGCGTCCGGTAGGTGTACGACGTACCGCGCCAGACCAGGGCGGTACGGTCCGCGTGCGCGGCGGCGACCTCGGCGAAGACCTCCACGAGCGTGGCGTCCAGCGGGATCCGGGAAGGGGCGGGCCGGGCCGCCGCGGGTATCGCCGTGTGCGGTTCCGGCTCCCACAGCGCGATGTCCCTGACGCGGATCCCCGGGTCCTCGGTCACGGCTGCAAGGACGGCCAGCAGGGAGCGTTGCAGCGTCTCCATCAGGGCGGCCGAATGGACGGCGGCATTGTACAGGAACGTGACGCCCAGGCTCCGCCCGGGGGTGACCAGGATGTTGAAGTCGTAGCTGGTCCGCTCGAAGACTTCCACGCCGTGCAGGCGGGGACCGGCCCCGTCGTCGGCCCCGAACTCGCGCAGCTGCTCGGAGAGCGGGTAGTTCTCGAACGCGATCATGTGGTTCAGCAGGGTGTTGCGCAGCGGCGACAGGCTCTGCACCTCGTGCAGGGGGAAATGCTCGTAGCGGCTGGAGCGCAGAGACGCGGCGTGCAGCGCGTGGCACAGGGTGGCGAAGTCGGTGTCCTCCCGCGCCGTCACCCGGACGGGCTGGGTGTTGGTGAAGAGGCCGACCATGTCTTCGATGCCGTCGAGGTCGGCGCCCCGCCCCGAGACCACGCTGCCGAAGACGACGTCGTCGGTGTAGTTGAACTTCTGGAGCACCACGGCCCACGCCGTCTGGAACACGCTGTTGGGTGTCACCGCGAGCTGCCTGGCCAGCCGGGTCAGCCCGTCGTGGAGTTCCGCCGGGAGGTCGAACCGGTGCTCCGCGTCGCGGTACCCGCCGGAGCCGCGGCCGTCGCGGGGCAGTCCGGCGGGCCGCTCGTAGCCGTCCAGCAGCTCGCTCCAGTACCGCCGCGCCTCGTCCTCGTCGTGCAGGTTCTCGTACCAGGCGATGTAGTCGGCGTACGGGCGGGTCTCCTGCCGCTGGTCGATCGATCCCGTGCGGACCAGCTCGTCGTAGTAGCCGAACCAGGTCTGGAACAGCGGCGCCAGCGACCAGCCGTCCAGGATGATGTGGTGGAAGGTGACGACCAGGTGCCACCGGCCGTCGCCGACCGTGATCACCGTGGCCCGCAGGAGTACGTCCTTGCCGAGGTCGAACCCTCTGGCGCGGTCGGCTGCCTTGAACTCCTCGACCGCCGCGGCCGTGTCGTCCCGGTCGCGGTAGTCGGCCGTCGCGAGCTTTGGCGGCCATTCCTTGAGGACCAGTTGGTAGGGGGCGTCGGTCCGCCCGGAGGAGAAGACGGTCCGCAGGACGCCGTAGTGGCGCGAGGTGGCGGCGAGCGCCGCACGCAGCAGGCCGGCGTCCAGGTCGCCGCTGCCGGTGAAGCAGAACTGTTCCACGTACGCGTCGGATCCGGAGTCGACGGCGTAGGTGAAGTACATGCCCTTCTGCATCGCGGCCAGGCCGGAAACGGACGCGATGTTCGCTCTGTCAATCATGAACCGACTTCTCTCCCTTGGCACCGCACACGAGACGGATGTGAGTCCTGACGAAGGTGCGGCAACGGTCAGTCACCACCGGCGATGTCGAGGAGGATGTCGTCCAGCACACCCGGCGCGACCGAGGACGACGTCACGAAGTCGGGCCGGTCCTGTGCCGTCACCGCGTCACGCACCGACCCGAAGAACGTCCGTACGGCGTCCGTCAGTTCGTGGTCCTCGCCCCGGGCTCGCCACGCCGCCGGGAAGCGGAGCTCGACCAGCAGGTCGCCCTCGCTGCGCCAGGCGGTGACGTCCAGGACGTGGGATGCGGGGTAGTCCGCGTCGACGGTGATCTCCGCCGGCTGGTGCACGACCCCGATGCCCTGGCTCCGGCCACCCTGCTCACCCAGGTAGTTGATGCTGATCTCGGGCCTGAGCCCCGCGAGCACTGCCGCGTCCTCGCCGAGCCCCGGGTCGAGCCGGGACAGCGCGCCGAAGCCGAACCCCTTGCCGGGCAGCCGGTCGAAGGAGCGGCGGACGGCGTGCAGGGTGTCCCCGACACCGCGCCCGAGCCGCACGAGGTGCGGGAACGTGGTGGTGAACCAGCCCACCGTCCGGGTCAGGTCGCACTCCTCGGCGAACCGCTCCCGCCCGTGTCCCTCCAGGGTCACCAGGATCCGGTCGCGGTCCCGCCACGCGCCCAGCGCCCCGGCGACGACGGCGAGGACGGTCTGCGCGGGTTCCAGGCCGTGGGCCGTACGGGCCGCGTCGAACAGGTCCGCGGCCTCGGCCGCCGGGAAGCGGATCACCTCCGCCACGGTGTCGCCGCGGCGGACGCCGCCCTCCCCGAACAGCTCGGGAGCGGTGGCGGCCCGCGCCAGCTCGGTCCAGTACGGCAGTTGGCCGCGGAACCCTCCGTTCCGAGCGTGGTCCGCCAGGCGGGCGGTCCAGGCCGGGAAGGCCATGGTCTTGGGCGCGAGCGGGGCGGCCGGGTCGGCGAGGCAGGCCAGCAGGTCCTCGATCAGGATGCCCCAGGAGACCACGTCCACGGCCAGGTGGTGGATGGCCAGCGCGAACCGTTCGCCCCGTTCGCCGAGGCCCGTCGCCAGCGCGACGGCGGGACCGGTGCGCAGGTCCACCCGCCTCTGGAGCGAGCGCAGGTAGTCGGCGAGGCCGTCCCCGGACAGACCGGCCGGGGCCGTCTCGGCGTGCAGCAACGGTTCCTGGCCCGGATCGCACAGCACCAGCGCGTCGCCGTCGAGGCGGACGCGCAGCGCGTCGTGGAAGCGGACCAGCCGCTCGACCGCCGCCGTCAGGTCGTCGGCGGGCAGCGGGGTGTCGGAGGTGATGAGCAGCGACTGCGTGAACACCCGGTCGTGGTGGCCGGTCCGGTCCAGGAAGGCCTGCTGGATGGGGCCGGGCGTCATCGGGCCCGAAACCGGCGCCTGATCGTGGACCTGCTCCTGTTCCGGCTCCCCGGCCGACACCCGCGCGGCCAGCATGCGCACGGTCTGGTTGTCGAGCAGTTCCGGGGCCCGGATCGAGATGCCGACGCCCCGGAGCGCGGCCACGATCTGGATCGCCTTGATCGAGTCCCCGCCGACCTGGAAGAAGTTCGCGTCGACGTCGGCCACGTCGGTCCCCAGCGCCAGCGACCACGCCGCGGCGATGCGCCGCTCGGCGTCGGTCTCCGGAGGGGAGGCCGACGGCGGGGCGGCGAGGTCCGGGGCGGGCAGGGCCGCCAGGTCCAGCTTGCCGTTCTTGGTGAGCCGGACGTCGTCCACCGGCACGACGAACGCCGGGACCATGTACCCCGGCAGCCGCCTGGCCAGGGCTGCGCGCAGCCGGGCCTCGTCGGGTTCGGCGCCGTCCTCGTAGCGGACCCAGAGGCACAGGCTCCCGCTGCCGTCGGCGGCCCGGTGCACCGCGGCGTGCGCCCAGCGGACCTCCGGCTCCGCGACGGCGACGTGCATGATCTCCGCGGTCTCGATGCGGTAGCCCCGGAGTTTGACCTGCTGGTCGATGCGGTCGGTGTAGTAGAACAGCCCGTTGCTCCGCAGCGTCGCCAGGTCGCCGGTCCGGTACAGCCCTACGCCGGGGGCGTCGGGCGACTCCACGAACCGCTCGGCCGTCGCCTCGGGCAGGTTCAGGTAGCCGTCGGCCAGCCCGGCGCCGCCGACGCAGAGTTCACCGGGGACGCCGATCGGCCGCAGCCGCAGGTCCTCGTCGAGCACCCACAGCGAGGTGTCGTTGACGGGCCGGCCGATCGGGACGGGCTCGCGCTCGTCGAAGGAGTCGAGTACGTGCACCGTGGCGAAGACCGTGGACTCCGTCGGCCCGTAGGCGTGGGCGATCCGTCCCGGCCCCAGGAGCCGGAACGCCCGCGCGACGTGGACGGGGGACGCCACCTCGCCCCCGAAGATCAGCCTCCGGACACCGGCCAGGCGTTCGGGGACGTGGTCGATCAGGGCGTTGAACATGGCCGTGGTGATGAAGAAGCGGGTGACGCCGTGCCGTTCGATCGCCGCGCCGAGCCGGTCGAGGTCCAGTACATCCGGCTTGTCCAGGACCACGAGGGACGCGCCGTTCGTCAGCGCGGCGTACATGTCGTAGACCGACCCGTCGAACGAGTAGTCCGACACCAGCAGGAAGACGTCGTCGGGCCCGGCGGAGGAGAACACCGGCCGGTGCACCACACGCAGCACGCTCTCGTGCCGGGCCGTCGAGCCCTTCGGCACCCCGGTGGTGCCGGAGGTGTACATGATGTAGATCGGGTCCTCGGCGTTGCTCGGCAGGCCCGGGTCGGTACTGTCCCCGGTCGCGTCCACACCCGTGGACACCTCCACGATCCGGACCCGGTCCCCGGCGAGCGTGTCGGCCTGTTCCACGCGTCCGGCGGTCGCCAGGAGGAACCGCGCCCCCGAGTCCTCCAGCATCATGCGGAGGCGTTCGCCGGGGAACTCGACGGTGAGCGGGACGTAGTGGCAGCCGGCCTTCAGCGCGCCCAGGATGGCGACGATCATGTCGGCGGAACGGTCCGCGAGGATCGCGACCGGTGACCCGGGCACGGCCCCCTGCCCCGACAGGTGGTGGGCGAGCCGGTTCGCCCGCGCGTTGAGTTCACCGTAGGAGACCCGCTCGGACGCGGTGATCAGCGCCGTCCGGTCCGGGTCCGCCGCGACCTGCCGTTCGAAGAGCCGGGACACCCCGCAGCTCTCCTGCCGCGGGGCCGGCGTCGTGGCGAGGCTCCGGATCAGGGCGGTCTCCTGCCCCGGCAACAGGGGGAGCGCGCCGACCGCGTCCGCGTCGTCGGCCGCGAGGACGGACCGCAGCAGCGTCGCGAAGCGCTCGGCGTACAGCCGCAGGGTCTCCTCGCGGAACAGCGCGGTGGAGTACTCCCACTCCATCAGCAGCCGGCCGCCGGAGGCGCGGGCGCTGAGCGTGATGTCGTACTTGGCGCTGCCGTCGTCGAACGTCACGACCCGGTCCCCCGGGTGCTCCAGGCCCATGTCGGTGTTCTGGTAGGCGAAGCAGACGTCGAACAGGGGGCTGCGTCCCGGTTCGCGCTCGGGCTCCAGGTCCTCGATCATCAGCTCCAGCGGGCAGTCCTGGTACTCGAACGCTTCCAGGACCGACGACCGCAGTGCGGCGTAGAAATCCCCGACCCCGGAGGCGGGGTCGGCCGACATCCGCAGCGGCAGCGTGTTGACGAACATGCCGGCGACATCGGCGTAGGTGAGGTCGGGCCGGCCGTGGACGGGTGTGCCGATGACGAGGTCGTTCTGACCGCCGGTCCGGCTCAGCAACTGGTGGAAGACGCCGAGCAGGACCATGAAGGGCGTCAGATTGCGGGCGCGCGCGTAGTCCTTCACCGCGTCGAGCGTGTCCGCGTCCAGCTCGGTGAACAGGGTCGCGCCCGCGCCCGACGCGGCGTCGATCCGGTTCCGGTCCGTGACCAGGTCCAGGGCCGGGGCCCGGTCGGCGAGCCGGGAGCGCCAGTACTCGCGCCCGCGCCGCACCGCCGCGCCCTTCTCGTGGTCGAGCAGGGCGAGCACGGCGGACCGGTAGCCGCGGGCCGGCGCCGGAAGTTCGGCTCCGGCCATGATCGCGGCGAGGTCGCGGAAGAGGACGCCCATCGACGTGCCGTCGGTGACGATGTGATGGAAGTCGATCGCCACGCAGCTCACGCCGTCGGCGAAGTCGAAGCAGGCGACGCGGAACAGCGGGCCCGCGTCGAGCCGGAAGGGCCGGACGAAGTGCGCCATCCGCTGCCGGGCCAGGTCCTCGTGGCTCTCTCCCGGCCCCGGATCGTCGAGGCGATGGTGACCCACCGTCACCTCGACGTCGGCGTGCACCCGTTGGACCGGTTCGCCGTCGACGAGGTGGAACGTCGCCCGCAGGCTGTCGTGGCGGCGCACGAGCGCGCGCATGCCCGATTCGAGACGCGGTACGTCGACGGTGGCGTCGCTGATCGTCAGCCCGATGATGTTGTAGGCGAGCGAGCCGTCCGGCAGCCCGGCCGAGCGGAACAGCATCGCCCGCTGGGACGCGGTGAGCGCGAGCTCGTACTCCCGCGCGGTGTCGTCGCCGTCCCCGGCGGTGTCGTCGCCGTCCCCCGCGGGGACCTCGCCGCCGTCGAGCCGGCCGGTGACCAGCTCGTCGTCGAGCCCGAACTCCGCGACGGCATCGGCGAAGTCGTCGAGGACCGGCTCCAGCAGCAGCAGTGCCGGGGGGATCTCCAGGGAGAACTCGGCGTTGAGCAACTGGATGACCTTCAGGGACGACACCGAGTCCCCGCCCAGGGCGACGAAGTCGTCCGGTCCGGCGATCCCGGGGCGGCCGAGGACCTCCGACCACACCGCCGCGACGACCGCCCGCACCGTCGTGGCGGCGTCCGGACGCGCCCACCGCTTCAGGACTCCCCGGAGACCATCCGTGTCCGCCGGTACGGTCCCGCCCCGGTGCCCGTCCCCGCCGGGGGAAGGGGACGGGGTCACGGTCTCGTCCCAGTAGCGGGCGTGGTCGAAGGGCTGGGGCGGCAGCGGGACCCGCCGGGCCCCGTC
>NZ_NTGZ01000124.1 GCF_002551245.1 Streptomyces sp. rh34 | reverse complement strand
GGCCCGAGCCGGTCGAGGCGGCGCCCGCCGAGGCCCCGGCCGCGGAGGCCCCCGAGGCTCCGGTCGAGGCCGCGCCCCAGGGGCGCCCGCGCCGTCGGGCCACCCGTAAGGCGACCGCCCCGGCGGGTTCGCCGAAGCAGGCCGAGGCCGCGGAGCCGGTCCGGCCGGCCGAGCCCACCGCGGACCCGGTCGCGGTCGAGGACCCGGTCGTCGAGGCGCCCGCCGCCGAGACCCCGGCGCCCGAGACCCCGGAGGCTCCGGCGGAGAAGGCCCCCGAGGCCGAGGCCCCCGTGGCCGCCCCGCCGCGCGCCCGGCGCCGGGTGACCCGTAAGGTCACCGCGCCCGCGGGCTCGCCCACCGGGTCGGACGACGCGGAGGTCGTCGTGGTCGCTTCGGCGCCCGAGACGAAGGCCGCGGAATCCGATGGCCGGGACGCCGAGGGAGCAACGGAATCCGGAACTTCGGAATCCGAATCCGCGGAACAGGCCCCGGCGAAGAAGACGGCCCGCAAGGCCGCGGCCAAGAAGGCCCCGGCGAAGAAGGCGGTCGCCAAGAAGACCGTCGCGAAGAAGTCCGCCGCCAAGAAGACGACGGCCAAGACGGCCGCCAAGAAGACGACGAAGAAGACCGTCGCCGCTGAGCAGTCGTCGCCGTCCGTAACGGCGTCCGCGCCTTCCGTGGAGGGCGAGTCGTCGGCCGGCTGATGAATCCGTAACCGGTTGTTCATCTTCAGGTGTCCCGCTCCGAGCTCATCGGGGCGGGACACCTGCTTTGTTTCACAATTGATGCAGGGGTCGGTTAACGGGCCCGAAATGGGCCGAGAAATCCCTGATAATGTGACGACGGTTGCCATACGTGTGAGCGTTCTTCACGAAAACTACGGTTGGTGACAAGGCCCGGCGAAGATACCGACCGGGTCGGATTCCTCGGCAGGGCGTCGGCATCGCGCCGGTGGGGTTACGCGCGGCCTCGGCAAGACGTCCCGCACCTCGGAGCTCTGCCTGGTAACGAGCTCTTGCGGTGTTCAAGGAGGACGTTCATGACGAGCATCAACGAGCAGCCGATCCCTGCTGCCCGCCCAGTCATCGGGGAAGACGAGATCGAAGCCGCGGTACGCGTGCTGCGCAGCGGTCGCGTCGTGCAGGGCCCGGAGGTCGCGGCCTTCGAGGAAGGCTTCTCCCGCCTGGTCGACGACCGGCACTGCGTCGCCGTCAACTCGGGGACCTCGGCGCTGCACCTGCTGCTGCTCGCCCTGGGTATCGGCCCCGGAGACGAGGTGATCGTCCCCTCCTTCTCCTTCGCCGCCTCCGCGAACGCGGTCCGCCTCGTCGGCGCCGACGTGGTGTTCGCCGACATCGAGCCGGACAGCTTCGGCCTCGACCCGGCGGCGGTCGAAGCCGCGATCACGCCGCGCACCGCCGCGATCATGCCGGTGCACCTCTACGGTCACCCCGCGGCGATGGACAAGCTCATGCCCATCGCCGACAAGCACCGGCTCGCCGTCGTCGAGGACGCCTGCCAGGCCCACGCCGCGGCGCTGAACGGCACCCCCGTCGGCGCGTTCGGCGCGGGCGGCACCTTCAGCTTCTACCCGACCAAGAACATGCACTCCCTCGAGGGCGGCATGGTCACCACGGCCGACGCCGAACTGGCCCGCACCCTGCGCCTGCTGCGCAACCAGGGCATGGAGCAGCGGTACGCCAACGAGATCGTCGGCGCCAACATGCGGATGACCGACGTGTCCGCCGCCGTCGGCCGCGTACAGCTCGGCAAGGTGGAGGCCTGGACCGAGCAGCGCCGCGCCAACGCCGCGTACCTCGACGCCCACATCACCGCGCCGGCCGTCACCACGCCGTCGGTGGCCGAGGGCGCCCGGCACGTCTACCACCAGTACACCGTGCGGATCAGCGGCGACCGGGACGCCGCGATGGCGAAGCTCACCGAGGCGGGCATCGGCAACGCGGTCTACTACCCGACGCCGATCCACCGGCTCAAGCCCTACTGGGAGCCGGACCAGAAGGCCGGCCGCACCTGGGACCTGCCCGAGACCGAGCGGGCCGCCGCCGAGGTCGTCTCGCTGCCGGTCCACCCCTCGCTCACCGAGGGCGACCTGGAGCGGATCGTCGCCGCCGTGAACTCCCTGGGAGGGAACCTGTGAGCGCCGTACTGAAGGCCGGGCTCGTCGGCCTCGGCTCCATGGGCCGCCACCACGCCCGCGTCCTCGCGAGCCTGGAGGGCGTCGAACTGGTCGGCGTCGTCGACCCGATGGGCGACAAGAACGGCTGGGCCCAGGGCGCCCCCGTCCTGTCCACCGTCGAGGAGCTCATCGCCCTCGGCATCGACTACGCCGTCGTGGCCTGCCCCACCGCGCTGCACGAGGAGGTCGGCCTCCAGCTCGCCGACGCCGGTGTCAGCGCCCTGATCGAGAAGCCGCTCGCCGACACCGTCGAGGGCGCCCGCCGCCTCGTCGACGCGTTCGAGTCGCGCGGCCTGGTGGCCGGCGTCGGCCACATCGAACGCTGCAACCCGGCCCTGCTCTCGCTCCGCGCCCGCCTGGAGGCCGGCGAGCTGGGCGACGTCTACCAGGTCGTCACGCGCCGCCAGGGCCCCTTCCCGCACCGGATCGCCGACGTCGGCGTGGTCAAGGACCTGGCCACCCACGACATCGACCTGACGGGCTGGGTCACCGGTCAGGCCTACACCTCGATCGCCGCCCACACCGTCTCCAAGTCCGGCCGCCCGCACGAGGACATGGTCTCCGCCGTGGGCCAGCTGTCCGACGGCACGATGGTCAACCACCTGGTCAACTGGCTGAGCCCGCTCAAGGAGCGCTTCACCTCGGTCACCGGCGAGCGCGGCTGCTTCATCGCCGACACCCTCACCGCCGACCTCACCTTCCACTCCAACGCCGCGGTCACCACCGAATGGGAGGCGCTGCGCGCCTTCCGCGGGGTCTCCGAGGGCGACATGATCCGCTACGCCATCCCCAAGCGCGAGCCGCTGCTCGTCGAGCACGAGCTGTTCCGCGATGCTGTGCGGGGCGGGCCCGCCGATATCTGCACGCTGCGGCAGGGGCTTCGTACGGTCGAGGTGGCCGCGGCGGTGCTGCGTTCGGCGTCGACCGGGCTCTCGGTCTCGTTGAAGGACGAGGACCTCTCCTCCGCGGGGGTGGCCAGTTGACCGAGCCGGCGGTCACGGTCGTCGTTGCCGTGTACAACACCATGCCCTACCTCACCGAGTGCCTGAACTCGCTCGTGGGGCAGAGCATCGGCAGGGAGCGGCTCGAGGTCATCGCCGTGGACGACGGTTCCACGGACGGCAGCGGCCAGGAACTGGACCGGTTCGCGGCGCTGTATCCCGGCACGGTCAAGGTCATCCACCAGGCGAACTCCGGTGGCCCGGCTGCTCCCAGCAACCGGGCCCTGGAGATCGCCACAGGTCGCTATGTCTACTTCATCGGCTCCGACGACTACCTCGGCGAGGAGGCGCTGGAGCGCATGGTCTCCTACGCCGACGAGCACGACTCCGACGTGGTCATCGGGAAGATGGTCGGCACGAACGGCCGGTACGTCCATCAGAAGCTGTACAACGGGAACCACCCCGACATCAGCCTCTACGAGTCGGCCCTGCCCTACACCCTCGCGAACACCAAGCTCTTCCGCCGCGAGCTGGTCGAGAAGCACGGGCTCCGGTTTCCCGAGGACCTGCCGGTCGGCAGCGATCAGCCATTCACCATCGAGGCATGCGTACGGGCCCGGAGAATCTCCGTGCTCTCCGACTACACCTGCTACTACGCGGTCAAGCGCGGCGACGCGAGCAACATCACCTACCGGGCCGACCATCTGGCCCGCCTCCGGTGCACCGCACAGATCATGCGTCACACCGCCGGCCTGATCGAGGCGGGCCCGCGGCGGGACGCCGTCTTCAAGCGGCACTTCGAGTGGGAGCTGTCCAAGCTTCTGCAGAAGGACTTCCCCCTGCTCGACGCCGGCACCCAGCGTCGGGTGTGCGACGGCTTGGCCCAGCTTCTGGACGCCTACTTCACCGACGGTCTGCGCGATGCCACGGGTGTGAAGCGGCGGGTCCGGTTCGCCCTCGCCCGGCGCGGTGCCGTCGAAGAGCTGTGCCGTGCCATCACGGACGAGGCCGAGCACGGGGCGCCGCCCTTCCTCGTCGAGGGCGACCGCGCCTTCGCCGCGTACCCGGGCTTCCGGGACCCCGAGGTCGGTCTGGACGACAGAGAGTACGAAGTGCTCGGCGAATCCGTCGCCGGCCGGCTCGCGACGGGCACGAAGCTGGAGTCGGCCGACTGGGAGCAGCACGGCACGGAGCTGTCCTGCGTCGTGAGGCTGCGCGTCGGCATCACCGGCGACACGTCCTCGGCCGTTGTCGCCCTGGCTCATGGCGCCATGCCGCAGAGCGCCGACAAGCCCGGCGCCCGCAAGCTCCCGGGGGACGCCGCACGCCCGAAACGCGTCGGTACGCTCACCGCCGACCCGGCCGGGGACGGCGGCACCCTGCTGACCGCCCGTATCCCGCTGGAGCCCACGCGCACCAAGAGGGGCGTCCGCCTGTACGTGGACGTGGCGGGCTCCCCGTACGAGATCCCGGTCCGCACCGAGGGGCAGCCGATGCCGCTGGCACGCCGCTGGGGGACCACCGACCCCCACCGCGTGGCGGCGAACACCAACACCAAGGGCCGGCTCGTGATCACGACAGCTCCCCTGCGGGAGCCGAAGTCCGGCGTGGGCGCACGGGTGCGCCGCACGCTGTCCAGGTCGAAGAGGAAGTAACCCGATGAATATCTGTGTAGTCGCGCTCGGCAAGATCGGACTTCCGCTCGCCGTGCAGTTCGCCGCCAAGGGCCACGAGGTCATCGGCGCGGACGTCAACGAGAAGGTCGTCGAACTCGTCAACGCGGCCACCGAGCCGTTCCCCGGCGAGCACGACCTCGACCGCCTGCTCAAGGAGACCGTCGGCGCCGGCCTGCTCTCCGCGACGACGGACACCACGGCCGCTGTGGCCGCGTCCGACGCCGTGGTCGTCGTCGTCCCCCTCTTCGTGGACGCCGAGGGCACCCCCGACTTCGGCTGGATGGACTCCGCCACCAAGGCCATCGCGGCGGGCCTGAAGCCCGGCACCCTGGTCAGCTACGAGACCACGCTGCCGGTCGGCACCACCCGTACCCGCTGGGCGCCGATGCTGGCCGAGGGCTCGGGCCTGACCCCCGGCGAGGACTTCCACCTGGTCTTCTCCCCGGAGCGGGTGCTCACCGGCCGGGTCTTCGCCGACCTGCGCCGCTACCCCAAGCTCGTCGGCGGCATCGACGAGGCGTCCGCCGCGGCGGGCGTCGCCTTCTACGAGGCCGTCCTGGACTTCGACGAGCGCGAGGACCTGCCCCGCCCCAACGGCGTCTGGGACCTCGGCACGGCGGAGGCCTCCGAGCTGGCGAAGCTCGCCGAGACCACCTACCGCGACGTCAACATCGGCCTGGCCAACCAGTTCGCCCGGTTCGCCGACCAGAACGACATCGACGTCAAGAAGGTCATCGAGGCCTGCAACAGCCAGCCCTACAGCCACATCCACCAGCCCGGCATCGCCGTCGGCGGCCACTGCATCCCGATCTACCCGCGGATGTACCTGTGGAACGACCCGGAGGCGACCGTGGTGCGCTCGGCCCGCGAGGCCAACGCCGCGATGCCCGCGTACGCCGTCGACCTGCTGGCCGCCGCCTACGGCGACCTGGACGGCGCCGGGGTCCTGGTTCTGGGCGCGGCCTACCGCGGTGGCGTCAAGGAGACCGCGTTCTCCGGCGTCTTCGGCGTCGTCGAGGCCCTGAAGGCGCGGGGCGCGGTGCCCTTCGTCTCGGACCCGATGTACACCCCCGAGGAGCTGACCGCCCTCGGCCTCGTCCCGCACGACAGCCACCAGGCCGTCACGGCCGCGATCCTCCAGGCCGACCACGCCGAGTACCGCGAGCTGTCCGCCGCCGACCTCCCGGACGTCCGCGTCCTGGTCGACGGCCGACGCACCACGGACCCGGCCAACTGGGCGGGCGTGCGCCGCGTCGTCATCGGCGGCTGAACCGATATGTCCGAGATAGCTCAGTTTGTCGTGTAAGGATTGAAGCATGTCAACATCTGTAGCCCGCCCCAAACTTGCCGTCATCGTCGCCAACGGCATCAGCGGGGACTCCCGGGTGCAGAAGACGGCGCTCGCCGCGGCGCGCGCCGGGTGGGACGTCACTCTCATCGGCCGCAGCTCGTCCAAGCACACCGAGCGTTCCTGGTTCGGACCGGTCAAGGTGGTACGGGTGCCGGTCGCCTCGCACATCAAGCGCCGCGTGGCGGCCCGGGCCGCCCACGGGAGTGCCCGTGCTCAGCTGACGCAGTTCGGGATCAAGGACCGTGCCGCGCTGGAGCAGTTGCGTGCCGCGCACGGCGCCTGGGTACGGGAGACGACCGCGAGGATCGGGTGGCTGAGCCAGGCCCCGGCCTACAGCGCCCCGGCCGCCGTGGGTCTCAAGGCAGTGGTGCGAGCCCGGCGCAGCGCGCACAAGCTGCGGTTGAAGGCGTACAAGTGGGAAGAGCGGCGCAAGCCCGAGCAGCAGCCCACCGGCGAGTGGCGCAAGGACTGGCCGGCCCTGCTCGACCTGGACCTCGCGTTCGGTCCCGTCATCGAGAAGCTCGCGCCCGACGTCATCCACGCCAACGACATCACCGCCATCAACCTGGGGGCCATGGCGGCCGCGCGGCTTCGGGCGAGCGGGCGCAAGTGCGTCTGGCTCTACGATGCCCACGAGTACGTCGCGGGAGTCGAGTGGCCCCAACCCCGGATGGACAGCGCCTTCCCCGCCGTGGAGAAGGAGTTCATCGCCAAGGCCGACGCGGTGGTGACGGTCTCCCCGGAGATCGCCGAGGTCATCCGCGAGGACTACGGTCTGGCCAGGACACCTCTCGTGGTCCGCAACACTCCGATCCGCGAGACGATCGGCGGGGCCGGCGGCCGGGTGTCGGTCCGTCAGGCGTGCGGCCTGGACGACGGCGTTCCGCTGCTCGTGTACTCCGGCTGGATCTCCTCCGAGCGCGGCCTCGGCGCAGCCGTGGAGGGCCTGGCCCAGCTGCCCGGCTACCACCTGGCGATCGTCGCGGGCAAGCGCAGCCCGGAGCTGGTCAGGCTGCTCGCCCTGGCCGAGGAGACCGGCGTACGGGACCGTATCCACGTGGTGCCCTACGTGGCCCAGCACGAGGTGGCGGACTATCTCTCCACCGCCGATCTCGGACTGATCTGCTCCCAGCGGACGATCAACTACGAGTTGTCGCTGCCGACCAAGACGGCCGAGTACCTGCACGCGGGACTGCCGATCATCGCCAGCGATGTGAAGACCCTCAGCGCGTTCGTGCGGGAGCACGGTGTCGGCGAGGTGTTCGTCTCCGGCGACGCGGGCTCGTTCGTCGAAGCCGTCACCCGCGGTCTCGCGCGCGCCGCGGACATGAGGGAGCACATCACCGACGCCATACTCACCGAGCTCTCCTGGGAGCATCAGTGCGAGGGCCTGATGGCGCTCTACAGCGAGATCTCGGGACTCACGCCGCCTCCCGCCGAGCCGGGCTTCTCCTGGGAGGCCGTCGAGCGGCCGGTCACCGGCGCCGCCGAGGCCGAGGAGCCGCGCGAGCAGCTGGAGCGAGGCTGGACCCCGCTCGGCAAGACCCCGATCAAGCTCGGTCTCGGCCCGGCGAACTACGCCGGACAGCTCGCCGCGTTCGCGCAGGCCGTCACCCGTGAACGCGCCGACGTCTCGGCGGAAGTGGTCAAGCACCGTACGGCGCGGACCCACGACTACCCGGCAGACGTCTACGTCGAGGGCAAGGCACTCAAGAACCTCGACGTCCAGCTCGAACAGGTGCAGCGGATCGTGCCGCGCTACACGCACCTCATCGCCGATGCCTTCCGTCCCGTCTTCGGCGGGCTCAACGGCGACAGCATCGAGGGCGACCTGCCCGCGCTCCGCCACGGCAAGGTGAAGGTCGCGCTGCTCGCCCACGGCAGCGAGGTCCGCGACCCCGCGCTCCACCGGAAGCGCAACCCGTACTCCCTCTTCCGCGACGCCCCCGAAGGTTACGAGGAGAAGCTCGCCGCCATTGCGGAGCAGAATCGTCGCATCGCGCGGGAGAGCGGGCTGCCGGTCTTCGTCACCACCCCTGATCTGCTGCTCGACCTGCCGATGGCGACCTGGGCACCGCTCGTCGTCGACGTCGATGCCTGGGCCTGCGACCGCCCCGTCATGGAGCGTGAGCGTCCGGTGGTCCTGCACGCTCCCTCCGCACGCTGGACCAAGGGCACCGACCGGGTGCTGCCGGTGCTCCAGGACCTCCACGACCGCGGCCGGATCGACTTCCGGCTGGCGGAGCAGGTCTCCTGGAACACGGTCCGGGAGATGGTGATGGAGGCGGACATCATCATCGACCAGTTCGCCATCGGTACGTACGGCACGTTCGCCTGCGAGGGAATGGCGGCGGGCAAGCCCGTCGTCGCGTACCTCGACAAGGAGTCGATCGCGGCATGCGGGGTGACCCCGCCGATCGTCAACGCCACACCGGAGACGCTGGACTCCGCCATGGAGGCCCTGCTCGCGGACCGTGAGGGCACGGCGCGGCTCGGCGTCGAGTCGGCCGCGTTCGCGCGGAAGTACCACGACGGCACCGCCACGGCGCGGGCCCTGGACGGCTTCCTGACCCGCTAGCCGCTCTCGCCGGCGAACCCGGCGCACGGAAAGAGGCTCCCCCGGCCGCGTCAGCCGGGGGAGCCTCTTCTCTCTGCGTGACGGGGCGGGGTCAGCCGCGCAGCGCCTGCTCCATCAGCTCCACGACCCGTACGGCCGCGGTGCCCTCGCCGTACGGGGTGCCGCGGTCGGTCCCTGGGGCAGGGCGGGTGGCCAGCGCCGCGAACGCGTCGGACGGCAGCTCGTGCGGGTCCGGTACGAGGACGTTCCAGCCGCCCTCCAGGGTCTCGACCCACTCGGTCTCGGGGCGGACCGTGGTGCAGGCCCTGCCGAGCAGGAACGCCTCCTTCTGCAGGCCGCCCGAGTCGGTGACCACTCCGGACGACGCCATCACCGCGGCGACCAGACCGGCGTACGGCAGCGGGCGACCGACGTGCACGCTGCCCTGGGCCAGCTTGATGCCGTGCTCCTCGGCGCGCGCCACCAGCCGCGGGTGGGCGAGCAGCGCAACCGGCACGGGCAGGGCGGCCAGTGCGGCCAGGATGGCCGAGAGCCGCTCCGGGTCGTCGGTGTTGTCCGGCCGGTGGAGCGTGGCGAGGAGGAACGGAGCGGTCGGGTCGATGCCCTCGGGCAGGGCCGGTGCGGGGTGATCCCCGGCGGCCACCGCGTCGCGGATACGCAGGCAGATGTCGACCATCACATCGCCCGCGAGCCGGGAACGCTCCGCCAGGCCCTCGTTGGCCAGGTGGCGCATGGCCTCCTCGGTGGGGGCGAGGAGCAGATCGGCACAGTGGTCGGTGAGGACCCGGTTGTGCTCCTCGGGCATCCGGCGGTTGAACGAGCGCAGTCCCGCCTCGAGGTGGGCGACCGGCAGATGCATCTTCACCGCGGACAGCGCACCGGCGACGGTGGAATTGGTGTCCCCGTAGACCAGGACCCAGTCCGGGCGTTCGTCCTCCAGCACTTTGTCCATGGCGGCGAGCACCGCTCCGGTCTGCACTCCGTGGCTTCCGGAACCCACGCCGAGGTGGACGTCCGGGGCGGGGATGCCGAGCCCGTCGAAGAACACATCGGACAGATCGGCGTCGTAGTGCTGGCCGGTGTGCACGATGACGTGCTGATGGGACGTGCCGGCGAAGGCCGCGGCGATGGGGGCGAGTTTCACGAGCTGCGGCCGTGCTCCGACGACGCTGAGGACCTTCACGTTGTTCTACTCCTTGGAGGCTTGCCGGGCCCGTTGCGGGCCACTCCCGATGGTACGTGGGCCCTTGCGGGGCAGGGGCACCGCGGGGTGCCGCGAGGCCGGTATGCTCGCTGGCTGCGGTATGTCTGCGGCGGGGAGAAGGCCGTGACGGCGGCTATCAGGAAAGGCGCGTACATGGAGCCCGACAGCACCACGCGGCACAAGTCCCGGGGACGAGTCGTCATGCTTGTGGACAACGGGGTCAAAGGCGACTCCCGGGTCCAGAAGGCGGCCAGGTCCGCGGCGGACGCCGGATGGGACGTCGTGCTCTTCGGAGTCTCCCCGAACAGCGAGAAGCACTCCTGGAAGATCGGCGACGCCGAGGTGCGCCTGATCCCCAAGCCCAACCCGCTCAGGCCGCGCCGGCACGACCTGCGCCGCCCCTTCCCGCGCCGCCCGCTCGCCTACCGGTCCCCCCAGGTGGCGCGCTACCGGGTGCAGGCGGCCAAGGCGTGGCGCTCGGACCTGAGCTTCCGGCAGGCGGCCGCGAAGGCCGCGGCGGCCGGGCACCCGGGCCGCAGCGCGAGCGGATCCAAGGGGCGGCTCCTGGTGCCGCGGGTGAGCGCCAAGATCTACGGCAAGTGGGTCGCGCTGCGCGCCCGTGAGACGACGAACCTGCAAGAGCGCCGGTCGATGCTGGACGCCCCGCTCGACCGGGGCACGACCGCCCTGTGGCAGAAGCTGATGGGGCAGCGCTCCTGGCGCCGCCTGATGCCGAACCTGTGGGACTTCGAGCTGGCCTTCGCCAAGCACATCGACGCCCTGAAACCCGACCTCATCCACGCCCACGACTTCAAGATGCTCGGTGTCGGCGCTCGTGCCGCCGTGCGCGCCCGGGCGGCCGGACGACCCGTGAAGCTCGTCTGGGACGCCCATGAGTACGTCCCCGGCCTCCCCCCGCGTCACGGCCGCTGGCTGCCCGCCCACGTGGCGTGGGAGAAGGAGCACGCCGTGTTCGCCGACGCGGTGGTCACCGTCTCCCCGGCCCTCGCGGAGCTGCTCAAGGAGGGCCATCAGCTGACCGAGCTGCCGACGGTCGTGCTGAACGCCCCGGTGCTGTCGCCGGGTGCGGACGAGGTGGCGGGGGCGGACCCCGTACCGGACCTGCGGGAGCTGTGCGGCGTCGGCCCGGACACTCCGCTGCTCGCGTACGTCGGTGGCATCAACCCCGTGCGCGGGGTGGAGACGATCATCGAGGGCCTCGCCCGGATGCCGGACGTGCACGTCGCCATGGTCTCCGTACCGCCGGGCAAGCCGTACGCGGCGACGGCCACGATCCGCAAGCTCGTCGCCCAGCTCGGGGTCGGCGACCGGGTGCACTTCCTGCCGTTCGTCCCGCACTGGCAGGTCGCCGAGTTCGTGGCCCCGGCCGACGCCGCCGTCAGCCCGCTGCACCACCTGGCCAACCACGAGCTGGCGCTGAGCAACAAGTTCTTCGAGTATTCGCAGGCGCGGCTTCCCCAGATCGTCAGCGATATCCGCACGATGTCCGAGATGGTCACCTCGACGGGGCAGGGTGAGGTCTTCCGTGCCCAGGACACCGACGACTACGTGCGTGCGGTGAAGGCCGTACTGGCCGATCCCGAGCGCTACCGGGCGGCGTACGACAAGCCGGGCCTGCTGGAGAAGTGGACCTGGGAGGCGCAGGCGGAGGTGCTCGACGGCATCTACGACCGTCTGCTGCCGGACCGCCCCAGGGTGCCCGCGGCGTCCTCGGAGCCCAAGGCCGACGCTCGCGCCTGAGGGCCGCATGCCGAGGGCCCCGTACCGGTATCCGGTACGGGGCCCTCGGCATGTTCGGCCGCGACGCCTCAGAGCTTCGTGCGCAGCCAGCGCACGGAGGGCCTTTCGACCCAGCGGTGCACCAGCCAGGACAGCACCAGCAGGACCGCCACGGTGACGCCGAGCGTGGGCCATGCGCCCAGTCGGCCGTACAGGATGCGGATCATGGCCCAGCCGAGCTCCTCGTGGAGCAGGTACAGCGGGTACACCAGTGCCCCGGCGGTGGCGAGCCAGCGCCACTGGAGTCGGTCGAACCAGTGCAGCGCCACCGCGAGCACGAGGAGATAGGAGACCGTCACCAGGGCCAGGGCCACGTACGGGCTCCGGTCGAAGCCCAGATCGTCCCGCAGTCGGTCCCCGTGTTCCACGAGGTCGCTCTGCATGGTCAGCCAGCTCATGCCGAGGAGCAGCCACAGCTTCAGGTCGGGCCCGAAGCGGTACATCAGGTACATGGTGATGCCGGCGACGAACAGAGAGGTGTTCAGGGCCGGGGCGAGCGTGGGCAGCAGGGGCACATTGGCGTACTGCTGGATCAGCACGGACAGGATCAGCCAGGACCAGCAGAAGATGTAGACGCGCTGGAAGGTGATCGGCTTCAGCAGTACGACGAGGAAGACCAGGTAGAAGCAGAGCTCCAGCCAGAGCGTCCAGTAGGCGCCGACCATGTGCTGTGCCTTCATCGGCACCTGGAACATCGTCAGGTTCGTCAGGGCGTCGCTGAAGCTGGGAGACGTGCGGATCCCGTCCGGCAGCAGCCGGTACACAGCGAGCGCGACGATCACGGAGAACCAGTAGGCGGGGAAGAGCCGCAGGAACCGGGCCCGGACGAACTGCCCCGGAGTGCGGCCCCAGGCCGACAGACAGATGACGAAGCCGCTGATGATGAAGAAGAGCTGGACTCCGTACGAGCCGTACTTCGCGAAGGGGAAGAGCCAGGGGAACAAATCCCGGGGGTTCTCGCCCCAGTTCACCGCTGACGCCTTGTCGATCCCCGCGAAGTGGAACGCGAGCACGGCCAGCGCCGCCACGACCCTCAGGGCATCGAGTGCGTAGAGCCGTAGCGGCGGATTCCGGGACCGGTCGCCTTGGTTCTCCGAGGCGGGGGCAGGTGCCGGAATCTCCGATCGCTCCTCGCTCGGCGGGGGCGCGTCGGTCTTGGCTGACAGGGAAGGAAAGTTCACTGACTCATCGTCGGACGTTCAAGCCCGGTTTTGGGGAGAATGCCTCCGATCGAGATCAAAAGGCGACCGAGTTCGCAGGAGCTACGCGGCCGACTCGATGAGCACCCCGTCCCTGTCCTCGTACAGCGCCCCGCTCTGCGGGCACTCCCATACCCCCGGCTCGCCCTCGCGCTCCACCAGGCGCACCCCGCTGCGGCCGACCCAGCCGATCTGCCGGGCGGGCACACCGACGACCAGGGCGAAGTCCGGGACGTCCTTGGTGACCACGGCGCCGGCCGCGACCATCGACCACCGGCCCACACGGACCGGCGCGACGCAGACCGACCGGGCGCCCAGTGACGCGCCTTCGGCGACCTTCACGCCGACCGCCTCCCAGTCGCCGCCGCGCTTCTGCTTGCCGTCCGGGTCGACCGACCGCGGGTTGTGGTCGTTGGTGAGAACGACGGCGGGACCGACGAAGACGCCGTCGCCGAGCTCGGCAGGCTCGTACACGAGGGCGTAGTTCTGCAGCTTCACGTTGTCGCCGATGCGCACACCAGTGCCGACGTACGCGCCACGGCCGACGACGCAGCCCTCGCCGAGCCTGGCTCCCTCGCGGATCTGCGCCAGCTCCCAGACGCTGCTGCCCGCTCCGATCTCGGCGGTCTCGTCGACCTGGGCGGTGGGCTGGACCCTGTAATTCACGGCATGCCTTTCGGAGAGCTGATGCGCCACAAAAGCATAAGGCGGGCGGTCCGCCGCCTCCCCGGCCGGAGGCCCGCCCCCGGCTCCTCGCCCCGGTTTGACCCCCACACCCCCGCCCCGTAACCTTGCCCTTCGGTGTGTTTCCTTAACGCGCCTACCCCTGAGCACATCCCTCCCGGTAACGGTCGGTGTTCGCGCCGTCCGCCAGGAGAGGCCGCTCATCCTTCCGGATCGTCCCGGGCCCCGGCCCGTGCGAGCGGCTGGCATCAGGGGATCCGTTCCGAGCGAGAGAGAGATCCGCGTGTACGCCATCGTGCGCAGCGGTGGTCGCCAGCACAAGGTTGCTGTCGGCGACATCGTTGAAGTTGACAAGATTCCCACCGCCAAGGTTGGCGACACGGTCGAGCTCTCGACCCTGCTCGTTGTCGACGGTGACGCGGTCACCAGCGACCCGTGGGTGCTGGACGGCATCAAGGTCACGGCCGAGATCGTCGACCACCACAAGGGCGCGAAGATCGACATCCTTCGCTACAAGAACAAGACCGGCTACCGCCGTCGCCAGGGTCACCGCCAGCAGTACACGGCGATCAAGGTCACCGGTATCCCCGCGGCTGCGAAGTAAGGGACTGAGAACACATGGCACACAAGAAGGGCGCATCGTCCACTCGGAACGGGCGCGATTCCAATGCTCAGCGGCTCGGCGTGAAGCGCTTCGGCGGTCAGGCCGTCAACGCCGGTGAGATCCTGGTCCGCCAGCGCGGCACCCACTTCCACCCGGGCACGGGCGTCGGCCGTGGCGGCGACGACACGCTGTTCGCACTGGCCGCCGGTGCGGTGGAGTTCGGTACGCACCGTGGCCGCAAGGTCGTGAACATCGTTCCGCTCGCCGTCTGATTTCCTCTCAGCGCGCGCAGAACGACACACAGCACCTTCCGAGGGCGGATCTCAGCTTTCCCGGCGAACGGGGAAGCGGGTCCGCCCTCGGCGTGTTACGACAGAGACATTCCGTATTTTTCTGCTGTACCTGGAGGCACCAACCATGACCACCTTCGTGGACCGCGTCGAGCTGCATGCCGCCGCGGGTAACGGAGGCCACGGCTGCGCCTCCGTCCACCGTGAGAAGTTCAAGCCGCTGGGAGGCCCCGACGGGGGCAACGGCGGACGCGGCGGCGATGTGATCCTCGTCGTCGAGCAGTCCGTGACCACGCTGCTGGACTACCACCACAGCCCCCACCGCAAGGCCACCAACGGCCAGCCCGGCGCCGGCGACAACCGCTCCGGCAAGGACGGCCAGGACCTGGTCCTGCCCGTCCCCGACGGCACCGTGGTACTCGACAAGGCCGGGAACGTGCTCGCCGACCTCGTCGGCCAGGGCACCACCTTCGTGGCCGGTCAGGGCGGCCGCGGCGGCCTCGGCAACGCGGCGCTGGCCTCGGCCCGACGTAAGGCTCCGGGCTTCGCGCTGCTCGGCGAGCCGGGGGAGAGCCGGGACATCGTCCTGGAGCTCAAGACCGTCGCCGACGTGGCCCTCGTGGGTTACCCGAGCGCGGGCAAGTCCTCGCTGATCTCGGTGCTCTCCGCGGCCAAGCCGAAGATCGCGGACTACCCGTTCACCACCCTCGTGCCGAACCTCGGCGTCGTCACCGCCGGCTCGACCGTCTACACCATCGCGGACGTCCCCGGGCTCATCCCCGGCGCCAGCCAGGGCAAGGGCCTCGGCCTGGAGTTCCTGCGGCACGTCGAGCGCTGCTCGGTGCTCGTGCACGTCCTGGACACCGCGACCCTGGAGTCCGACCGCGACCCCGTCTCCGACCTCGACATGATCGAGGAGGAGCTGCGGCTGTACGGGGGCCTGGAGAACCGGCCCCGCATCGTCGCCCTCAACAAGGTCGACATCCCGGACGGCCAGGACCTCGCCGACATGATCCGCCCCGACCTGGAGGCCCGCGGCTACCGCGTCTTCGAGGTCTCCGCGATCGCGCACAAGGGCCTCAACGAGCTCTCCTACGCCCTCGCCGGGATCATCGCCGAGGCGCGCGCCGCCAAGCCGAAGGAGGAGGCGACCCGCATCGTCATCCGCCCCAAGGCCGTCGACGACGCGGGCTTCACCGTCGTCCTGGACGACGAGGGCATCTACCGGGTGCGCGGCGAGAAGCCCGAGCGCTGGGTGCGCCAGACCGACTTCAACAACGACGAGGCCGTCGGCTACCTCGCCGACCGGCTCAACCGCCTCGGCGTCGAGACAGCCCTGATGAAGGCGGGCGCCCGGGCCGGCGACGGAGTCGCGATCGGCCCCGAGGAGAACGCGGTCGTGTTCGACTGGGAGCCGACCGTGACCGCGGGCGCCGAGATGCTCGGCCGCCGGGGCGAGGACCACCGCCTGGAGGAGCCGCGCCCCGCCGCGCAGCGCCGCCGGGACCGCGACTCCGAGCGCGACGACGCGGAGAAGGAATACGACGAGTTCGACCCCTTCTAAGGCCGGTCCGCTTCCCAGGCCTGTCCGCGTCCCCAGGCCTGTGCGCCGAACGGCCCGTCTCTCCGGAGGCGGGCCGTCCGGTAGCCTCGGGCCGGGCGTCGGCGGTTTTCGCCGGTCACGCCGGGTGTACGTGCTGCGGATGTGCGGATTGAGCAACACATCTGTGGGGTCGGTCACCCCGGGCGACCGACCCTGAGCGCCCAACCTCCCTGGCCAGAGGGTGAACTGCGGGTATCCGCAGGACGATCGGCGGACGACGTCCACCTTGCGAGACGGTCACGGAGAGTGCGACCATCACACTGTTCCCCCGTCATAGCAAGGTAGGTCGTCTGTGTCTGTGCCGCATGAAGCCAAGCCCCGGACCACAGCGGTCGTGCTCGCCGGTGGGACCGGCCAGCGCGTGGGCCTGTCGATCCCCAAGCAGTTGCTGAAGATCGCCGGCAAGGCCGTCATCGAGCACACGCTGACCATCTTCGAGAACGCCGAGAGCATCGACGACGTCATCGTGCTGATGGCGCCCGGTTTCGTGCCCGACGTCGAGAAGATCGTCGCGAAGGCCGGACTGACCAAGGTCACCCGGATCATCGAGGGCGGCAGCACCCGCAACGAGACCACCGAGCGTGCCATCGCGGCCCTCGGCGAGGGCCTCGCCGAGGGCGAGGACCGCAACGTCCTCTTCCATGACGCGGTGCGCCCCCTGCTGTCACAGCGTGTGATCACGGACTGCGTCGACGCGCTGGACCGCTACCAGGCCGTCGACGTCGCCATCCCGTCCGCGGACACGATCATCGTGACCCGCACGCACGGTGAGGACGGCGAGTTCATCACCGAGGTGCCCGACCGCTCCCGGCTGCGCCGCGGCCAGACGCCGCAGGCCTTCAAGCTCTCCACGATCCGCAGGGCGTACGAGGTCGCGGCGGGCGACCCCAACTTCCAGGCCACCGACGACTGTTCGGTGGTCCTCAAGTACCTCCCCGACGTGCCGATCTACGTGGTCGCGGGCGACGAGTACAACATGAAGGTGACCCAGCCGGTCGACGTCTTCATCACCGACAAGCTCTTCCAGCTGGCCTCCACCGCCGCCCCGCGCCAGGCCGACGAGGCCGCCTACCGGGAGCTCCTCACCGGCAAGACCCTCGTCGTCTTCGGCGGTTCGTACGGCATCGGCGCCGACATCGCGTCCCTGGCCGAGGCCTACGGCGCGAACGTCTACGCGCTGGGCCGCTCCACCACCGGTACGCACGTGGAGAACCCGGAGCACGTGGACGACGCGCTCTCCAAGGCGTACGGCGAGACCGGGCGTATCGACTACGTCATCAACACCGCGGGCGTGCTGCGGATCGGCAAGCTGGCCGAGACCGACAACACGACGATCCAGGAAGCGCTCAACGTCAACTACCTGGCCCCCGTCCAGATCGCCCGCGCCTCGTACAAGTACCTCGCCGAGACCCAGGGCCAGCTGCTGCTCTACACCTCCAGCAGCTACACCCGGGGCCGCGCCGAGTACAGCCTCTACTCCTCCACCAAGGCCGCGATGGTCAACCTCACCCAGGCGCTCGCCGACGAGTGGGCGGGCGAGGGCATCCGCGTCAACTGTGTGAACCCGGAGCGCACCGCGACCCCGATGCGCACCAAGGCGTTCGGCCAGGAGCCGGAGGGTTCGCTCCTCTCCTCGGAGGCCGTGGCACGCACCTCGCTGGACGTCCTGCTCTCCGCCCTGACCGGACACGTCATCGACGTACGGCAGCAGGACCCGACGGCGGGAGCCGCCGAGTCCTCCGGCTTCGAGCAGGCCCTGGCCTCCGTGCTGGACCGTCAAGCAGATGTGTAATAATTCTTGACAAATGTGTTTTTCCGGGCCTCTGTTGTCGCTTTGTGCGATGGCAGAGGCCCGAATGCGTGAAGCCGCACCTTCACATTTCCGCCTATACGTGAATCAACCGGCACCCCTTGGAGCAGGTTCTTCGTGATCTCGACAGCCATTCGCCTGGCCCGTGTGGGCAGCAGGTCGGAACTGGCGGCAGCGTTGTTGATGGGGCTGGGATATCCCTGCGTCATGCTCGCCGCGCTCATTCCCCACATCTGGTTCTTCGCGGCGGCCACCGCTGTCACGTACGCCGCCGACTGGTATCTGCATCAGAAGGGGAGTTATCTGGTCAACCGCCTGGGCAAGGTGCGCGCCGGGCTGTCGATCCGCTTCCTGCTGCGGCAGCTGATGGTCATCCTGCTGCTGGCCCGGCTGGATCTCGCCGAGGAGCCGCTGTTCTACTCGGCGGTCGCCTGCTTCCTGCTCTTCTACGGGCTCCAGGCACCGCACGGCGCCCTGACGACCCTGATCCGGCTCCGCCGCACCATGCCGGTCGTCACCCGCAACGTGGACCTGCACGCGGTCCGTATCCCCGACGCCCCGCCCGGCGCGCTGCTGCGGCGCTCCGCCGAGAAGATGCTGCACCTCGACATGCCGGCCGTGGCGGGCATCCTGATCGCCGCCGGGACCGGTGAGGACGTCATCGGCTACGCGGGCATCGGCCTGACGCTGCTGCTGGCCCTGCTCTACCTCGGGGCGCTCGTGCCGTACATCCGCCGCGGCCGGCTGGCGCCTCCGGTCCCCGCCGTGCTCAAGGCGGTCGACAGCTGGCTGCGCGATTACCAGCCGACCGTGGTGCTCTACTTCTCCGGCTCGAACGAGTCCGCCTACCAGGGCAACATGTGGCTGGAGACCATGGCACGGGTCGAGGGCCGGCCGCTGATCATCATGCGGGAGCGCGGTCTGGTCCCGCAGCTGTCCGAGACCTCCGTCCCGGTCATCTGCGTCCCCGCGGGCACCCACCTGATGAACCTGGACCTCTCCACCGTCCGGGTCTGCCTGTATCCCGCCAACGTCGGCAAGAACATCCACATCCTGCGGGTCCCGACGATGAAGCACGTCTTCATCGGCCACGGCGACAGTGACAAGCTCGCCAGCGTCAACCCGTACTCCAAGGTCTACGACGAGGTCTGGACCGCGGGCCGGGCCGGCCGCGACCGGTACGCGCTGGCCGACGTGGGCGTCCTCGACCGGGACATCGTCGAGGTCGGCCGTCCGCAGCTGGAGCCCATCAAGAGCTGGACGGGCGCCGTCAAGAACCCCATCCCGACCGTGCTGTACGCGCCGACCTGGGAGGGCTGGGACGACAACCCGGGCAACACCTCCCTGCTGCTGGCGGGCGAGAACATCGTGCGGCGGCTGCTGAACGCCGCCGACCCGGTCCGGATCATCTACAAGCCGCACCCCTTCACCGGCATCCGCAGCGGCAAGGCCAAGGCCGTCGACGTCCGGATCCGGGCGATGCTGGAGAAGGCGGCCGCCGAGCGCGCGGCCGACCCCCGCTGGGCGAAGGAGGCCTCATCGGCCGCCGCGGGGCAGAGCGCGGCCAAGGCCGAGCTGACCGGGATCGAGGCGCGGCTCGCGCAGCTCGCGGCCACCGGCCGCGCGGGCGGCGACGACGCGGAGGAGTCGCGGCTCTCGCTCGCCGACCCTGCCCGCGAGGCGGAGGCCGCCCGGCTGCGGATCGAGTGGAACGACGCCTACTGGCGCTCCTTCGGCTGGTGGGAGCACCGTACGGTGACCGGCGCGCAGCCCAAGCTGTACGACTGCTTCAACGAGTCCGACGCCATGGTTTCGGACATTTCCAGTGTGGTCTCCGACTTCATCGCGAGCGGCAAGCCGTACGCGGTCACCGACTCCGCCGCGCTCGGAGCCGAGGAGTTCAAGCGGCAGAACACCGCGGTGCGCGCCGCGGTCATCCTGTCCAACGGCGCCGAGGAGCTCGACGCGCTGCTGGCCGCGGTGGCCGACCCGGCGGCGGACACGCTGGCGGACGCCCGCCGCGAGCTGAAGACCTATCTCCTGGGGCCGGACGAGCCGACGTCCATGGAGCAGTTCAACGCCGCGGTACGGGCGCTGGCCGCCAAGGCCGACGCCCGCAACCTGGGCGTCGCCCAGCGGCTCGGCGACCAGTCCGTGGCGGTGCCGGACGAGGAGGCCGTCACCAGCGGCGTCGGAACCGGCGATCCGCAGGCGGTGGCCGAGGCCGACGCCACGGCTGACCCGGACGCACCGGAGGCCGACGCACCGGAGGCCGACCCGGCGGAGGCGGAGACCGCCCTCGCCGAGGGGTCCTCGTCCGTGCGCTGAGCGAGGTACGGACACGTGGGCAAGGTATGGCCGAGTGGGCGACATACGGCCGATCGCCGCACATCTGATCGAACTGGCTGAAAAGCAGGCAACTTCGATCACGACCCGTACGTCTCTCCTGGGGGAGGGATGTACGGGTCGTTCGGCATGCGGATGCGCAAAGGGTGCAGAGTCGGGCAATCTGCCTTCTTTCGTGATCGAATCGACAGGTGCACATGGCCGACATGCCCAGGAAGAACGACGAGCCCGATGTCAGTGTGATCATCGGAGCTTATGACGCGATGCCCTACCTGGTCCGGTGCCTGGAGTCCGTCGAGGCGCAGACCATCGGCGCGGACCGCATGGAGATCGTCGCGATCGACGACGGCTCCACCGACGACACCGGCGCCTGTCTGGAGGAGTTCGCCGCCCGGACCGCGATTCCCATGAGGGTCGTCCGGCAGGCGAATTCCGGCGGGCCCAGCGGGCCGCGCAATCGGGGCCTCGGCCTTGCTCGCGGCCGGTACGTCTTCTTTCTCGACGCGGACGACTATTTCGGCGAGGAAGCCCTGGAACGCATGGTCTCCATGGGGGACCGGGCCGGCACGGACGTGGTGCTCGGGAAGATCGTCGGCGTCAATCGCGGTGCCGCGAAATCAATGTGGAAAGAGACCGTCGAACGCGCCGACCTGTATTCCTCCAACGTCAAATTCACGTTGAGCGCGCAGAAACTGTTCCGGCGCGACCTCCTCGTGCGCCTCGGCATGACCTTCGACGAGAAGCTGAAGACGGGCGAGGACGCCCTGTTCACGATGGAGGCGTATCTGCGCGGCAACGGGATCTCCGTCGTCGCCGACTACACCTGCTACTACCTGGTGGGCCGTGAGGACCGCAACCAGATGACCAAGAAGGGCAGCTACCGGCGCCGCTTCGACTCGGCCCGCGCCCTCATGGAACTCATCGCCGAGTACGTGCCCCCGGGGTCCCGGCGCGACGCCCTGATGGTGCGGCCCTTCGTCATCACGCTGCTGCCCCAGTTCGGCCCCGGGCTGGTCAAGCAGAAGGCCGAGGTCCGCGAGCGGAAGATGGCGCTCGCCGCCCCCCTGATGAAGGCGTACTGGACGCCGGGGCTCGGCCGCAACCTCAAGGTGAACGAACGGCTGCGGCTGATGTGCCTCGCCGAGGGCCGGCTCGACCTGCTCCTGGACATCGCTGCCTTCCTGCGCGACGGGAAGGAGCCCGAACTCGTCCGCCGTGGGAACCCGCCCCGTCTCCACCTCGCCTACCCGCACTTCGGGGAGAGCTCCGTACTCCCCGACCGGGCCTACGAGGTGACCGTCACGGAATGGGTCGGCGGACGGCGGATCGAGGCGCCGCGGGACAAGCCCCGCCTCTCCGTCGCCCGGCGCGCGGTGCGCAAGGCCCGCCGGGCGCTGCTCAGCGCCTGTC